>CAZGLO010000081.1:0-6232 GCA_964526735.1 uncultured Chloroflexaceae bacterium
CCAACCAGGCACGCTTGGTGGTACCAAATTCCTCGACGGCGACCCAGCTCTCCGCCCCGCCTGACACACAGTGAAGCGGGGGAGGGGCGGGACTGTGGTAGAAGAAAACTACCTAATCTCTATGAAACTCCCCAAAATCGTGTCTTTACAAATGGCATTTTTTCTGATACTATTATTTCTATCGGAAGGAGAACACCGTTCATACTTGCAGCTACGGTTCCTCCGAGCTGTAGTAAACTAGTTATGGTAGTGTATTGGGTGTTTCCTTTCCTGGATATTTCCCCAAGATAGTTTTCTCCACTGCTAAAACTACTCCAAAGAACATAATCACTGATACTGCCATTTTAAATCAGTATCATTACATGATGAAAACAGGATAACGACAACCACAGACTTAAACTCAAGGGGTGACTTTATGAAACGCTCGTCTCGTCTCACTTCGATCTTGCTTTGCAGTGCCCTACTCTGTCTCTTCGCTGCCTTCGTTCCATCCATGACGTTTTCTAGTACATCTCCCCGCGCTGCCCTCCAAGATGTGTGGCAACAGGTCGAAGATGTTGGCGTGTACGAGTATCAAACCGAAGTCATCCAAACCGCCCACCCCCTGCCTATCCTCGCAAATGTTGGTCTCCACAGCACAGAAACTCACGTTTACATTCAAGGAAACGTCAATCGTCCTGACCAACGGTTGTCTATGGCGATGTGGGATGGAAAATATGCCGTTACCGAGCAAACGACAGACGATACCTCCCTCCAGCAAATCGCCCAAGGCCTGAACAATGGTATAAATGGTGCTACTGCGTGGGTTGTCCCGCAGAATAGCGTTTTTGTGCGTGTTGAGGGAGAGGAAGCCTACGGCAAAGTAGGCCAATATGGTGAGTGGAAACCCCTCGACGACCGCGATACGACCCAACTCTTTGCCCCCGGCAAGGATCTGCTTGGCTACCTCTCTGCGGCGACCAACGTCCGTCGCGAGCTGGCGGAGGAGGATAGCAGCACCCGCTATACCTTCCAGGTAGATGGCGAAGCATTTGCGCGCTTCATGAACGAGAAGTGGCAGGAAGATGCGTCAACCACTCTTCCGGTCGGGATGCGCGTGGATATGGCCAAGCAATATGCCAAAATGACCGGCTCCGGCACGATATGGGTTGACGAGAATGGCTTGCCGCAGCGCCAAGAAATCAATGTTTCCTTCCCCCACCCCTACAACCAAGAAACCGTCAGCGCGATTGTCCGTACTTCCTTCTCCAACTGGCAGCTTGATGACCAGCAACATGCGTGGTTTGCCCTGCCGCAGTGGAATGAAGACCAATATCGGCAGACAGGTTTCTCTCTTGCGTTGATTGGCTTGTTCTTGGGGATGATGACTTTATTGGCGAGCCGATGGCAGTCGCGGCGGGTCTACCTCGCGGTGTCGTTAAGCATCATCATGGTGATCGTCTCCACCCCCCTCATCCGCGGCTTGCAAGTAAGCGCCTTTGCGCACGAACAGCAAACAAAGCAGGAAAAACACCAGCAGCAGGAAGAAGCACACGAGATCTTGCAGCAGGTCGAGGCGGAGATGATGGTCACCCCAGGGGTAGACCCACACACCGACCCGCTCCTCGCCCACCGCACGCTTGCTGCCGCCATCTCTGCAAATGCAGCCCAGGCCCACTCTGGTGCCGTTCCCCTTGACGGCTCTCCCCTCGCAGCGCAAGCCACCGATTGGCTACAACCCGCAAGTCGTGATAGCGATGGCGATGGGCTTTCCAACGACGACGAGAAGTCCCGTGGTACGAATCGCTACCGCGCAGACACCGATGGCGATGGGCTGAGCGATGGCCAGGAAGTCCTCCGGCTTGGCACCGACCCCACAAATGTTGACACCGATGGCGACGGGATAAGCGACAAAACAGAGGTACAGGGCTTCAGATACAGAGGCGAAAATTGGTACCTCAACGCGCTTGACCCCGACTCGAACAAAGATGGCTTGTCAGATGGCATTGAGTGCGCCGAATTGCAAGATGTCCAATTCGACCTCGACAAAAACAAGAGTGTACTCAATACCTCTGTGGATGTGTCAGGAAAGGTGTGTCCCGACACCGACGGCGATGGAATACCGGATGTGTGGGATGATGACAATGACAACGACAAGCTGAGCGACCGCATTGACGAATCACCCGTCAAGATGGTTTCGGAGGGCTTTAAGAAAGGTGAAATTGCTGGCTTCAAGAAGAAAACCCTCGACTTCAAGCTAGAAAACGTCGCCCCCGGCAAATCGACCTTCGTTAACTTCCAACTCCGCCCCGCCAACCCCGACCACCTCTTCTACGCGATGAACGTGCTTGACTGGCCGTCGGGCGATCGCGCCGGACAAGTGCAGCGCGTGCATGACACAACCTTCCGCGACATCAATAGTGCGAGTTCTCCCACCGATGCGAATGGCGACATGCGCCTTGTCCCCATGCTCGAGATCGAGATCCCCTATCAGCAGGGGAGCGCGGGTGGTCTCCCCACCAAGTGCAACGCGGCAGCAGGCGCGTGCCCGCAGCGCAGCGACGATATGGGGGATTGGCTTGATAGCTGGCTTGACCAGGAAGAGATGGAGAAGTATGGCATCGCTGTCAACACGAAGGATGACCGCGGCACATTAGTCGCTTATGTTCCCCTCAATGTGGTGAAAGACCCCATCGGAGGCGCGCCGGTCGCCTTCTCTGGCCGTATGTTCTACCGCCCCAATAGCAGCAATTTTGGCAAAACCCAAGATGTGCGGCTTGTCTGGCTGGTGCAGGCAATCACCGACCAATGCACCCAAGTGCCAGATGAGTACATGGAGGGCGAAGATGACACGGTGCGCTACGACACGTGGTGCGAAGACAATAACAATTGGCAGTCATCCACGTCGGTCGTCCACACTTACTACGACGACTGGTACCTCACCGGCCTCTCGGTCAAGGAAGACCACGGCGGCAAGATGGCCGCTCTCTACCAGCGCTCTGCCAACTCAACTGGATATGACAACTACCTCTGGACGGCTGCAATAGGCTTGGAGAAGAGCTTTATCGCGGGCCGCTCCGACATGACGATTGAAGAGGTACAGCGCCGCTTCGATTATGGCTCCAATAGAAATGCCTCCTACACAGAGCGGTGGAGTATCCCGCGTACTGCCCTTGATATGCGGGTCGAAACCATCCAGGATGAGACCGACCAGGCAAAATTCCCCACTGAATATACCCAAGAAATCTTAACCGAGTCGTTTGGAGGCCGATCCACTGCGACGATCCTCTTCCTCCGCGACTTCGAGTCTCGCTTTGCGACGCTTGATATGGGGACAGATATCGTCCAGTCGCCGGGGGCAACCATAAAGAATGGCCTGATTGATAATTCGTCGATCGCCGTCGACCTTGACCCGAAATACGTCTCTACCGAACCCGACTTGCAGATGAATTGGGCATCATTCCGCAAGAGTGGAGAGAACTGGGAAGCATATTCGCTCAGTGAATATAGCAAGGATATGCAAGATACCTTTGTTTCTCTCCTCAGAAACGATGATAATGACTCGGATATCACGGCGGGCAAGGCCCTCTACCTACGCGGCTTCTATCTCTCCCTGTCCATCGGGGCGCAATACTCGCCATTTGTGCTCCCCAAGACCGACAGCGACCTCAAAAACCTGTTGAAATCACGCGACGCGGCGCGCATTCTCATCAAGCAATTTGAGCCTACCCACGGAACCACCTCCTCTGCATTCAAGCAAATCGGAGCAATGCGAGATAGCGGGGAGGAAAATTCATCAGCCGCGGGAAGTTCAGAGAGTGCTCCATTACAAGGGATCGGTCCGTCCGGCGGGCTGGCAAATGGCACCAACACCGCGCTCAATACCTATGTGCTCACCATGAAGAACTCGGGAAATGGGAACACAAAGGAAGAAGATATTCAATGGGAGGTTGCCGGAGCAAAGACGGTGATAGGTGTGGTGGGGATTGCGGGTGCTATGGGCGATGCGGCGAAGATCGCCAAGCTCTCCAAAGACGTTTCAAGCGCCACGCGGTCAGCCAACACCGCACGGCGGGGCGGGCTGATGCTCACCTCCTATACCAAGGTTGGGAAGCTTGCCTACGGGAGCAAGATTGCCAAAGCCCAGAAGATTAAGAAGGCCGCGAAGAAGGCGGCTGTCATCGGGCTGGTGATCGGTGTCGGTATTGCGGCTGGAACCTTCTTCTACCAGTGGGCCAGTGGGGCGATTGAGCCTGGCACCCCCCAATTTAAGCAGGCAATGGCGATGATGATTGCTCAAATCATCGTGGCGGTGGTGCTCTTTATCATCGAATATTTTGTCCCTGGCGGGGCAATTGTTGTGGCGGTTATTTCGTTGATCGACGGGCTCATTATGGGTATCTGTAAAGCCGTCGGGGCGAGCAGTAAGGACTCCTTCATCTGCGACGGCATCGTGATGGGTGTCACCAAGTTTATTGCGAGCATGATCTACGACTATACCCCGTTGATCGATATGAGCGAGAAAAATCGTCTGTCTGTTGGCGGTCTTGACAATGGATTAGTCGATCCAGAGAAGGGGTTTGTGGTGTGGAATGGTATCAGGTACTCCGTTGATGTGAAGAGTACCTTATACCGCAAGACTGGGAGTTTGAAAGACGCCCTCAAGACCACCATGCGCTATGAGCTTACCAAGAAGAAGGAAAAGGGTGACCAACGCATCCACAAACGGCTTGGGCTGGAGACAGATCAAATGTCCTCCGAGTGGTTTCGGGGAGACCGCCCGTACATTGAGGTTGAGCCATCGCAGACCATCACCTTCAAAGAGGCGGGGCTAAACAAACCAGAGAAGGGCAGTTCGTTCTACCTGGCGGAGGGGCACGCCACGTTGGCTGAGGAGTATAAATGGGGGAATACATTGGGCTTCCTGCCCGGTACCAAGGTCGTCAAGGCCGACCCCGATTCGTCATACTTCAGCATGGGGCCATCGGTCGTCTATGATGTCTTCCCTACCTCACTTGAAGGCTTCTATAACCTCGTCGATCGGGGGAATGGCTATGCCTTTGCGTGGGACAGCCGCTTCCCCACCCTCGCCGACGCCGACGGTGATGGGCTGCGCAGCGCGGCCTTCGATGGCAACGACCCAGACGACTCCAATCCAGATATCGATGGCGACGGGCTGACTGACTTCTACGAGATCCAAAATGCGTCGCACGGCTTTGACCCCACTAAGAAAGATACCGACGGCGATGGGCTTTCCGACTATGAGGAAATCATCCACGAGACAGAGCCGAATAAGGCAGATAGCGACTACGATGGGCTGCTTGATAAGTTCGAGGTTGAGGGGTGGAGCTATGTCTATGGGTTTGATAGCAGTGGTGAGCCACTCCAAACCATCGCGACGGCCAACCCATTCGACAACGACACAGATGATGACACCCTGACCGACTACCGCGAGATGGTCTTTGGCACCAACCCGCGTGTCTGGTCAGACCCCGAGGTCGTCAAGATGACGTCGGAGATTGACGACAAAGATGGCTATGTCAAGCCGTCGCAGGTGATTAACTACACGGCGCACATCCAAAACAAGCTCCTCAACCGCGATATCCGCGGGCTGCTTGAGGTTGACTTCCCGGCGGCGGTGCAAGATGTGCGTGTGCAACCCAAGCCCTTCACCCTCGGCCCGCAAAAGGAATCTACGCTTAAGGGGTCGATGAAAGTTAGCCCCGATGCGCAAACACAGGAGCTGAATATCGTCAATCGGGCCAGCTCACACATCCCCAACCCGCAAAGCAAGTATGTGAAGCCCGAAAACAAGAGCCGAGATTCATACGTCGTGCGGTTTGATGAGCCACCCGGCGCGAATGCATTCTCCGTCGGCCTGCAAGAAAAAGGTGCCATCAGGAACTTACTTTGCTCTGATTGCCCCGATAGTGGCCTGCCGGGGGTGTACAACCAAGCTGTTCAGTTCGACAAAGATGATAAGCTCTACCTTCATTCTGAATTTGAGACGTTGAAGTCGTTTGGGGTGTGGATAAACCCCGGCGATAACCAGGGAGCCGACGATGCTATCATCGTTGAATTCCTGTCTGGTGACACTCTCTTTATACTTAGCTACGACGCCCAAAAACAGCAGGTCTATTTCCATAATCACAACGGCAAAACCTACAACTCAACTACGGTACCGCAGGGTGAATGGTCATTCGTCAGTGTCTCCACAGGTTCCTCAGGTTCTCTCTCGGTCAATGGGAAATCA
>CAZGLO010000081.1:6242-14745 GCA_964526735.1 uncultured Chloroflexaceae bacterium
ACATCGCTCAGTGGATCGACTCCTTCTTCGTTGGGGCCGTGCGTTATTGGCTCAAAATGGAGAGATTTACCGTCATTCGTTGGGCTGATAGATCATCTCGTCATACGAGAGAACGATTCTGAAGACGAAATGGTGCGCGAAGTGCCAGTTATCACTCTCCACCTAGATGAAGAACAAACGTCCACAAGTACTCCCTTCGTTAACACTAACCCATTCTTTGTTGGCCATGCCTACTGTGAAGGTGGAAGTAGTTATTGCCCCACACCCGTTCGTGGAAAAGTGCGGAATGCAATGGCGTTTGACACGGCCGACATGATAAAAATCAGTTTAAGCGGCTCAGACCTCAATTTTAGAAGCTATAATGCTGTATCCTTATGGGTGAAGCCTACCGAAGATGTTGGCCATGACCAGTTCTTGTTGACGGAAGATCACACTTACCGTAACTGGGGGTTGTGGCTTGACGAAGATTTCAAACCAAATTTTAAAGTCTCATCCCATATTGTGAAGGCTGATATCACCGTCCCACTCAACGAATGGACACATATTTCTGCTGTCCACCAACCCGCAGAAAGTTCAATCCTCCTTTATATCAATGGGTCACTTGCTGCCAGCAAATCCCACGAAAGACTAGAACGTACCGTCTTTGCAGGTGATGTTATCAGTATTGGGGGTACTTCTATAGGGGTAGTAGAAGGATGGAAGGAAAGGAAATTCGTTGGTGTTCTTGACGAAATTTCCATCTTCAAAGGAAGATCGCCCTCAGAAGATATCCTCCCCTCCCAGAGCGAAATCCGCCAGATATTCAATTACCAGGGGGCATGGTATGATGCATACAGTGAGCACAAAGTCATCATAGATGCCGACGACCCCACCATTGAGCTTGACCTGGCCGAGACCCACTTGGCCAAACGCGATGTCGTGCTCCCCATCGTCGCCCAAGATGATACGTCCGGGGTGATTGGGGTAATCTACCAAATTAATGATGGAGAGTGGCAAACCCCGACTTTTGATGAAGGGGTGTGGACATTCACTTACAGCCCGTCGGAGGTGGGAGAACAGACGATTACCGTCTTTACTATGGATCGGGTTGGCAATTCTGCTCTCTCTATAAAGACCATCATCATCGAAGATACGCCGCCGGTCGTGACGCTCAACGGGGCGGGAGAGCGCACCCCACAGCCGCTCACCCCCGAAGAAGACACCATGAGCTGGTCTGCCACCCTTTCTGGCAAGGCCACTGAAAGCGGTGAGCACGATAGCGGGGTGGATCACCTTACCGTCTCTGTCTTCGACAAGTATGGCGGCTATATTGGCAAGCCCAAGACCGTCACCTCCTTTGGCGACGATGGCGAGTGGAGTGTTGACTACTCGTTGGGCCTCAAGCCCGATGGCTTCTATCCGGTGCAGATCGAGGCGGTGGACAAGGTGGGCAACCGCAGTACGACCGATTTCACCATCGCCCTCGAATCGTCCCCGCCCACGGCAGACCTCCTCAACACGACTCCCTTCGTTGATGAGGACGGCACCGAACAACCAGATGTGATGGCGGGCACTGGCGATAAGCGCCCCACGATTGTGGGTACCATCAATGATGTGCCATCTCCCCCCAACTCCGTGCTCACAATGCACTTTGAGGAACCGGCGGGCACAACCACGTTTGCCGATAGCTCCGACAGCCGGCTCACAGCAACCTGCAGTGGTGATGCATGCCCGCAGGCCGCCAGCGAAGGGCTGTATGGCTATGGAGTGGCCTTTGACGGCAATGATGCGCTCACCCTGACCGAAGGGCCAACCTACCGCCGCACCGACACCCTGCGTGAAAGCGACCCTGACGCATATGCGGCTGCCGCCCCGCTCCCCATTGAGGAGATGTCTGTTGTGGCGCGGGTCTATGTCGATGAGCAGAACAATATGGACGGCTTCGTTTCGGCGATGCAGTCTGTCAATGGCGCAGAAGGCGGGTGGATGCTTGGCAGCCGCAATGGGCGGTTTGTGTTTGGGTTGGCGACAGACGATGCCGACGACGGCGATGGCTTTATAACCTATCTTGAAGCCCGCGAGACGTATACTACCGGCCAGTGGTATACCGTCATCGGTACCTACGACGGCTCTCGGATGAAGATCTACGTTGATGGCGAGTTCCAAGCCACCACCGATGTCCAATCTGGCCCCATTCTCTACCCCGACAGCGCGTGGTATGGGATAGGCAGCTACCGCGATGGCGATGAAACCTACCCCTTCACCGGGCGGCTAGATGAAATCGCCGTCTACGATTATGCGCTCAGCAGCGACGATGTCACCACGATGTTCGCCCCTGCAAGCGGGGTCGGAACCCTTGAGGTGGCACTGCAGCATAAGCGCGATGAGATAGCGGGCAAGCCACTGACGTGGCAGAATGTCCCCCTCACATCTGGGCAGGTGGGGCAATCCTATACCCGATGGAGCTACCAGTTGCCAGAGGGGTTTGAGGGGGTCTATACGATATCGCTGCGGGCAACGGATGCATCCGGCAATACCACCATCATCCCGGACGTGTGGGAAGGGATGATTGATACCCACGCCCCGCGGATTAATCTTATGGCCAAGAATGTCAATAAGGGTGTGGAGTATACCACCACCTTTGAGGACTTCAACTTTCAGCAGGAAGGATTCGCCTCTCCCTGCGGCATCGAAATCATCACCCAGCAGGACAACTACACGGAGATGTGGTATGGGGAGACATATAAGTCCGTTGACGCGGATGGAAACATCGTCCCCGCCCCCGACCGACCCTATCGGCTGACGGCGCAGTGTGTCCTTCCTGGCAAGATAGGCTACGAAGAGCAGTCAACTCTCGACGGGCATTCGCTGGAGCTTTCTGGCGATGTTGCGTTCCTCTTCGACGGCAAAACCATGAAAAGTTTCGATATGTCGGATCTAAGCTCACCGAAGAAGATGCATACCAGAAAGCACAAATTGTATGGTGTGGCTCACTCTCTTCGTGTGGATGATGCCACCGGACGTGCCTTACTCTTTTTTGGTGATAAGGTCTTGGCGAGACATGTTGTCTCCAAACCAGAGAAAATGAGATTTACCGGCTATACAAAGGCCCGCGAATTCAAGGATCTTGCCATACAAGGCGACTATGGCTACGTAACGTACTCACGTTTTACTCATAGCCTTGATATCTATAGCATTTCCCGCAATGAGCCGAAGTATGTAGGTTATTATTACGATACCTACTACAAGCCGCATATGGAGAAAACTGATGTAACCTTTATGACAATAGAGGCCATCACTGAGAAGTATCTCTTCCTCAACCAGGGCGACCGTATGCTCGTCGTCGATATCACCTCCTCGCCAGACCTCAAGAAGGTCGCGGACGTTAATAAACCTGCTGATACCTACGTGGTTGAGGGAGATTATCTCTACGCCGTCTCGCGGTCGGGGTTCAGCATTTATGATATCTCAAACATCGAGGATATCCCCATCCCGCCAACACCGAATTGTCGAAAGGACTATTCTGGTGGGCGGTGGTGTGATAGGGTTACTCGCGAATCGCTTTCTCCTGTCGGTGAGTATTACAATAATCAAGTAAAACCATTTGATATCGCAGTGCAGGGCAATACTGCCTACCTCGTGGTAAAAGACGGTAGCAGCTGGTCAACGAAGTATTTCGTCTATGTGTTTGACATCACCGATAAGAGCAAACCAGTACTCTTTTCCACCTACAAATCACCGTCTACAATCACCGACATTGAGGTGAGTAGCAACGCTCTTTACGTGGAAACCAAGGATTGGAGAGATAAGAAGGAGCAGCGCGTCCTCACGCTGAAGGGCGACGACCTGTTGAAGGCCGACGCGTGCGATATCTACGGCAACTGTACTGACTTCTCCCGCGATACGCAGACATACGCGGCGCAGGGCGTCAATTTCAATACGACTGCTGACCTGCCACAAGCGTCCTCCTCGCCGCCCTCGGTCGCGCCAGTGGATGTGAGTGTTGGGCCATTGCCGTCGGTGCTCAGCGAGCCAGAACCTATTACCATCAGCCTTTCTCTGGTCGCCGAAGCGGGTATGAAAGATCTCACGGTCACGATGGAGGGCCAAACCCTCACCACGCAAAGCTGGTCACAGGCCGATGCCGTTACGCGGACGTTCGTGAGTGTGCCGTGGACACCTCCGGCAGAGGGCAGCTATTCCTTGGTGGTCGAAGCGACAGACCATGCAGGCAATACCGACCGCGATGATGAGATGACCATCCTGCTTGATACGCAACCGCCGCAGGTGGGGGTGCATCAGTCGGCGCTTGGGCTGCACCAATATGACACGGCGCAGGACGAGTTTGTGCTGAGCGGAGAGGTGATTGACGACGCTAGCCTCGCCTACCTGGACGTGGTGCTGACGATGGGTGATACGGATGGTACCGTCGAGACGCTCCCCGTCGCCGTGCGCGACCCGGGCGGCGATCCGCTCTACCTCCCTGCCACCTTCCCCAGCGGAAGCGCTGTCTATGCGACGATGCAGTGGGAAGCCAGATGGGCGTTGACCAACGCGATACCGAGTGGGCTAGATGCGACGGTCGTGGTCACTGCCACGGACTTGGCAGGACGCGAGAGCGTGGTTGAGCAGCCGCTCGTCATTGATGGCGTTGCCCCGTCGAATGTGGATATGACCCTTAGCTACAACGCAGACGGCAATACAACGACCATCATCACCCCCGGCATGACCCTCTCCGAGGTGCGCGACCCCGAAATGGTCATCTCGTGGGAGCCTGCTAACGATGCGAATGGCATCAAGCAGTACCTGGTTGGTTGGACAACCTCGCCAGAGGTAAACCTCTCGGAGTTGGCGAGCTATGACCCCGGCAGCGCAAGCCATACGCAGCAAGTTGGCGATGCGCAGCGGTGGTATGCACACGTGGTTGCCGAAGACCAAGCAGGCAATCGCACAACCACCACACGCGGGCCTATCTATGTAGACTATGCCACCACGCCCACCTACATCTCTATGGAGGAGAATGGCACTACTCCCTACCGCAGTTGGGCAGAGGCGTCGTGCAGTATGGTGGGGATGGACAATCGCATCTATGCTCGCAAGAACAACCTGGCGAGCCTGGATGATGGCCAGCGCTTCTACGCCACGTGGAACCACGATGGCCTGCGGATGATGTGGACGGGCGCGCAGTGGGAGACAGATGGCGACTTGTTCATCTATCTTGACACGAAAGAGGGCGGGAGTTCACAGTTGTACGACCCCTACCCCGCCACCATCACCAATACGGTTATTCTGCTGCCGCCGCGCAACGATATGGCGAGCCTCGCTGCCATACAGTCTGCGGAAGCCGCCTCGACACAAGCAACCAGCCCACGTCCGATTGTCCGACCGCGGTTGAGCGCGACGAGTGGGCCGATGGCAGCCGATACCCTCATTTGGGTGCAGTCGGATGACACCGCCACGCTGATGCAGTGGGACGGGGAGGCGTGGCAGACGGTCGCTGACGGCTTGTCCTACCACTTCGACCAAAACCTGCCCACGCCAACCACCGATCTCTACGTGCCCTTCTCAACGCTTGGCATCAGCGAACCGGCAAGCACTACCCTCTCGCTGTTGGCCGTGGCTTCGGAGGAGGACGCATTGCGGTTGTGGGCGACGATGCCGCCTCGCAACAACCTCAACAGCGAGCGCATTGTCGACTCAGCCGGCGCAAGCGAATTCCAACAATTCGCCTTGACCAAGAGCTATTCGTGGCAATTGGCGGATGGGATGTGTCCGGGCGTGGTGTCTGATACACCTGGCACAGCGCAGGGGGCGGTTGTTCAACAGGACGCGACTGAAGGGAGTCCCACCGGCGCGGATATGAGCGTCTCCATTAGCTCATACCCGTCGGGAGTGGCCTACAGCCTGCTCAATGACAACCTCTTCTTTGCGATGAAGGATTTGCCGCAGTTCGCAGGTGTCGATTGGGGAGGCGTGGGCAATGCGAAGGCGACATTCTGCGCGAACAACCCCGACGATCCCTCCTGCGAACGCGATACCGCCAAACCCACCGTGCAAGGTGGCGATACGAGCGGGGTGCGACTGGAGTCGCTTACGCCGATTGGCGGCGGGGTGGACTTCAATGTGCAGGAAGAGCTGAATGCCACGATGAGTGTTGATACCCCGCCGCTCGGCAATGGCAATCCGGTTGTCTACACGATTGAGCTGCAGAATACCGGCACGGTCGCTTCTCGCGATGTGGTGGTGGATATCTACACGTGGGGGCCGATACGGCTGCCGGGTGGGGAATATCGCACCGACGCCGCGGGCGAATACGACTATCAATCGCTGCAGGTGGGCGATATCGCGGCGGGCGAACGGCGGGCGATCTCGTTCCCTGCCATCGTAGACACCTCCTTTGACACGCAAAATCAGCACGGCAAGGCCACGATTGACGTGACGGTCTACGATTCGACCGGCTCGCATCAGCACCTTGACGACGGGTCAGATATCTACACGAATGAGCTTGAATGGCTCTATGTCGATCACGAAGTTGACACCTCTCCGCCCGACTACATTGAGATACAAAGCCCCCGCGGCATCCTCACACGGGGCAAGAATGTGGTGAGCGGGTTTGTGTATGACCGTTCGCTCGTGCCGCAGGTCGAGGTGGAGGTGCTCTTGCCAGATGGCAGTTCACGGATGCTGACCTGTGAGGATGATACACCGGACGATGGCCAATGGGAATGCATCTTTGATGCTGGCTCAATTAGCGACGGTGCAGAGGTGCAAATGCGTGCCCGCGCCACCGATACCTACGGCGCGACCGGCGCGTGGAGCGGGTGGGTGCCCTTCATCGTTGATACCATCGCGCCGACCGTCCTCCTTGACGCCACCAGCAAAGCGATATTGAGCGACGGCTACATTGGCGAGCGGGAAGCACTTCTCTCTGGCACGCTCTGGGATAACGTCCAGCCGAGCGGGATTGAAGTGTGTCGGACGGTTGATAATGTTAATAATACAGATGATACCGATGACACGGCTGAGGTGTGTGAGCAATTGCCCATTGTGCTCAGCGCCGAAGACGAACGCAAGGACACCTATATCTACGAAGATGTCCCGCTCAACCCCGCCGAAGTGGGCGCAAATACCCCGTGCGATAACCCCTTGACACGCGGCTTTGACGTACCGGAAGAAGACAATTTCGTCCTTTCCAAGGTAAGTATGGGGCTGAATATCTCGCACACCCTGCGCAGCGACCTCAACGTGATGCTGCAGTCGCCCAAGGGCACAAAAGTCACCATGCTCTACGACGGCACCAATGCGCAGAACTACAACGTCCTGATCGACGATGCGTCCACGATGCTTGACCGCGACGATAAGAATGACCACAGCACCAATTCGCCATTCTATCAGAACCAACGCGGCGGGTATGGGTTATTGAGCGCGTTCAAGGGCGAAAACGCTGCTGGTCGATGGACGCTCTCCATCTGTGACGCATATCCGGCGGAAGACGACGGCTTCTACAACCGCAGCCAGCTCTTCCTGAGCAAGCACACGACGCCGGTCAGCACGACGGCGATGTGGGAATATGAGGTGCCGCTTGATGAGCCATTAGCCGTCGTTGGGGAAACGATGGAAGACGAGGCGGGAGACGAAGCGGCGCTTGAGCCGACCCCCGCCGACCCAACCACCCCCGCCGACCCGCCGACAGACGGGGCAGACCCGAATGCGGGGGGCTATACGCTCTTTATGCCGCTCATCAGCAATGGCGATACATCGCAGGTTGGTGATGCCGACGGCAGTACGGGCGATATCGCTCCCACGCCGCCACAGCCGACGGACGACAGTGCGAGTACCCAGACAGTGGCCATCTACGGGCTGGATAGTATGGGCAACCGCAGTGTGGAACCGTTGCGATTTACCTATGTGGTGGATAACGAGCCTCCGGTCATCCAACCCAGCAATACGACGACGATCACGCTCAAGGTGGATGATATCTACACGGACAGCACGCGTCTGCAGGTGAGCGGCACGGTGAACGATCAGCCTTCCGGTGTGCGGGAGATGTGGTTTACCGTGATGCGGCCTGAGTCGGTGATGCTCACAGACCCCCTGACCGTCACCAACGGGACATGGACATACAGCAGCACCCGCTTACTTGGCGGGGCGGGCACATATCAATGGTGGGCGGAGGCATATGACTATGCGGGTAATCTCCAACAGGTCGGCCCCTACACGATAGTCGTGGAGGACGATGTGGAGGACGATGTGGATGCCGCTGTGTCTGATATGCCTGCCTCCTCGAAAGACGAATGGAGCGCGCAATAATGAGCACGAACATCTCTTCTCAACGCACAAAAACGTCCGCACGCGTACGTCCACACGCTCTCACCCACCTCCTGCTGATTGCAGTGCTGGTTATGACGGCCATCCCGTGGTCTGCTCCTCAGCGGGCATGGGCGGCAGGTGGGGGGAATGCGCTCTCCTTCGATGGGACGAATGACTATGTTGCGCTGGGTACCATCGCCAGCGCGCCGACGGG
>CAZGLO010000082.1:0-14614 GCA_964526735.1 uncultured Chloroflexaceae bacterium
CATTGACACTATGCCGCTCATAGCGGACAACCAGGCGGCGATAGGTTTGCAGCCAAGCAAAGGTTCGCTCGGCTTTCCAGCGGCGCTTCGCCCGCCGCAGCGGTCGTCCGTCCTGTGTCTTCCGCTTGCGGTTTTTTTCGGGATGGGGCAATCATCTCGATCTGTTGATTTGCCAGGTCGGTATCCAACCCATCACTCCTATCTGCTTCGATTATACTGAAAGAACAGTATACCATTTTTGAGACTGTTTCATTCCATGGGTGACCTCCAGGACTTGCAACGGTTTTTCCTGTGTCAGTAGTCACGTTACCACAATCATATCGTGGGCTTGCTACACTTTAAGAATGTGGTGCTTGTGTCGCTTAGAGGGAACAAGCATATAGTTCCATCCATACACATATCTGACCCTTCCGATCCAAACACCATCTGTACTTGACTTCCATGTCCAGCCGGGTTGAGTGACAAACTCGCAAAGTGGTTGTGCAAGAGTTTCTCCTCTAACTGTGATATGTCTAAAACGGCGATCCCTATGTTCTATGAATTCGGTTCGTAATCCTGGGAAACGAAATTTGATTTCACGGCCGAGTCGTTCAGTCTCGCCAAGAAGCACAAGACCTTCCTTGGCAGGCGCTCCTGGACGGTCTTCGCGGACATTTTCCAGCGTAATATTCTCCCCATAGTAACGGTATCGGAGAGTGAGGACTATCTTGTTATCAAGGAGAGGATCAAGAATGTCCTGCAACCTATCAAGGTACGTCTGTAGCTGCGACTGGGTTTGAGGTTCGGGGGGCTTTTCAATGTAGTAGGTGCGGATGACGTTGATCGGGTAGACATCGACCTTATCCTCAAACATATGCAGTTGTATAGTGAAGAGTTCTTTGGGCTTGCGCGGCTTGATTGGCCCGTCGCGGTGCCAGACAACAACAATCCCCAATGTTCTACACTGCTCTTCTATGGTCTTCTTCGTAATTGAAGGCTTTCCATAGAGATACAGACGAGGTTTATGGTTGGGATAGTAGGCTTTGTAGGTAAGTACTTGCCCAACAGCCTCTTTCCACCTTTTCGCAATCTTGACCTCGTAGACATACTTATCTGTGAGCACGTCGATGTAGCCCACAGGCGTTTTTACCTCACATTTGCCATTTTCTTGCTCGGCAAGTGCTTGCGAAACATCACGTTCGTTCATATTTTCTCTCTTCTTCGTATATCTCTTGTGTCACACTCTCCTCAACCATCATCCCCCTCAGCCAAACACCTTCTTCAGCAGTTTGCCCAGCGTCGGCAGGAGTTTCTGCGGCGGCTTGCCATACTTGCGGTGGTGCCAGACGACGACGATGCCGTGTCTCTTGCATTGCTTCTCGATGAGTTCTTCCGACATCGTCGGCTTGCCATAGAGGTAGAGGCGGGGTTTATGGCGGGGGTAGTAGGTCTTATAGGCGAGCACTTGCCCCATTGCCGCCTTCCACTTGCTCGCAATCTTGACTTCGTAGACGTGCTTATCTGTGAGCACGTCGATGTAGCCGGAGGGCGTGTGTACTTCCCGCTTACCGCACTCGTGCTTGGCGAGGAGGTCGGAGATATCGCGCTCTTTGACCGTTGGGGCAGCAGCAGAACGGGCGGGGCGGGCAGGACGGGTCGTGCGTTGTTTGGGGCGGGGAGCGGCCTCGGGCTTGCGAATGGGTTTGCGAGTTTCTTTTTTCATGATGATTTCATCCATGTGTATCAATGCGCGGGGTAGGTAACATTCCCTCCATTATACACGAACGGGAGCCATATTTGGCCCCCATTCGCGCTCGCCCTGCGTCGTCTTTTGATGCGCATAATGCATTCTGAGGCGGTTTAGATCACCCGTTCATTCCCGCCATCGACGGGCAACTGCGCGCCGGTGATGGGTTCGAAGAGCGGCCCACACATTTCGGCGGCGAGTTCCGCCACGTGACGGCTTTTCACCTCGGTACGCAGCACATTATTGCGTTTATATTGCTCAATGGTGAGGCCATAATGCGCCGCCCGCGACTGCAACACCTCATCCGTCCACAGGCCGGTATCAAAGACGGCATTGGGGTGGAGGGAGTTGATGCGGATGCCATCTTTGCCCCACTCCAACGCCGCCACGCGCGCCATCTGGTTGAGGGCCGCCTTGGAGGAGGAGTAGGCGACGGCTCCCGGGCCGGGCGCGGGCACGTTCTTCGACCCGATAATCGACACCCGCCCGCCTCGTGGCGCACGCACCAGGAAGGGATATGCCTCTCGCATCAGGATGAGGTTGGAGTCGAGGTTGATACGCATCACCTTGCGCCATTCTTCGGTGGGGAGCGAGTCGATACGCTTGCCGCCGGGGAAAATCCCCGCGTTGAGCACCATCATATCGATGCCGCCAAACGCCCGTACCGCGCGTTCAAGGGCGTGCTCAATCTCCTCCTCCTCCGTCACATCGCAGCGGATACCAACGAAGTCATTGCGCTCTTTGAGGGTGAGGATCGACGGGTTGATATCGAGGCCAACCACCGCCGCTCCGCGCTCCATAAACGACTCGACGCACGCCTTCCCAATGCCTGATGCCGCGCCAGTGATGAGCACCACCTCGCCCTTGAATGGTGGGTCGCTCTTCTCATCAAGTTTGGCCTGCTCCAATGCCCAATACTCCATCTCAAAGATTTGGTCTTCGGGGAGCGCTTGGTAAGCCTCCAACGCCGTCGCCCGCAGGATGATATCCATCGTGTTGCGGTAGATATCGCCCGCAATCGTGGCATCTTTCGCCGTGCGTCCGGTCGTCAACATCCCATAATCGGGGTCGATGATGACGCGGGGGGCAGGGTCAAGCATCGCCAATGGCGTCTCCAATGAGCTTGCGTGCGCCTTGAAATACCGCTCGTAGTCTTCGCGGAACCATTGCACGTGCTCTACCCCAATCAGCGGCTTATTCTTCGTGCGGATGACGTGATCAGGCGTCGCCGGGCCTTGCTGCGAGATCGTGCGGATATCTTCGCGGCGGGAAAAACTCAAACACTGCGGATCGGTGTAGGTCGTGACGATGAGCGGCGCACCCGCCACCTCCGAAAGCTCTTGCCGGACAGCGGCGATATCATAGCGCAAGGGCTTGTCAATCGCGGGGATCGGCGGTATGAGGATATTCCACGCGCCCCGCTCATCAAGATACTGTTCAGCCTTCGCCACCATCTCAATCGTGCGGTCGTAAGCGGCTTTAGCCGTGTCTCCAAAGGTAAAGAGACCGTGGTTCATCAGGAAGACACCGACGGTGTGGCTATTCGACTGCTCCGCAAAGCATTTGTGCGAGAGCTTGGCGATGGGGAAGCCTGACCGTGCGTAGGGCACTATCACCACGCTATCGCCATACAGCTCTCTGATGCGCTCTTCGCCGGAAGGAGTGCTGCTGATGGCAAGTAGCGCATCAGGATGGGTGTGATTAACGAAGGTGTACGGGAAAATCGCGTGGAGGAGTGTCTCAACCGAGGGCGGAGGCGCATCCGTGACGGTCACATTTCGCTGTATCTGGTTCTTCCATTCGGCGTCAGGGAGCGAATCGAGCATCATCAGCCGGGCCAGCGACTTGTAGCGCAGCGGGGTGAAGCCTTCTGCGCTCATCGTCGAGAGGTTGGAGCCGCTGCCCTTCACGTAAAGGATTTCCTCCTCCTCATCAAAGAGATTGTATTCTGCAATCTTGACGGAGGTATTGCCCCCGCCGTGCAGCACAAGCGCAGGCTCCTGCCCAAGCAGCCGCGAAGCATAGACACATTGCTGCAATTTCCCTTCATATTGGGCGGCATCGCTGTCATTCCATCGGTTCTGCATCGCTATTGCACACTTTCTAGCTCATACCAACGGGTTTTCTTTTCTCTCAAAATAAAACAGACCCTTTCCCTCCGCTCTGGCAAAGGAAAAATGGGCCTGTTCTGCTCAAATAACTCACGATGACCACAACAAAAGTCGCCTACTCGTCTTCTTTAGATGTTTCTGCGTCCTCATTGTCCTCATTTGTGTTATCTGTATCGTCGGTATCGTCCTCGTTATCGCCATCATCGCTATCATCCTCGTCATCTGGCGTAGGAGTGCGTTTTTTCTTCGGAGTGGCGGTGGGTTCGTCTTCCTCATCGTCGTCCTCGTCGTCGGAAGGCTCATCCTCGTCGTCAGCATCGCCGTCGGCCTGCTCATTTTCGGCGTCAACATCATCTATATCGCTGTCATCGCTATCATCATCGTTTTGCGGCGTAGGAGAGCGCTTTTTCTTCGGAGTGGCGGTGGGTTTGTCTTCTTCCTCGTCATCCGCGTCATCAGAGGTCTCTTCCGCGTCATCGGAAGGCTCATCCTCGTCATCAGCATCGCCGTCCGCCTGCTCATCTTCGGCATCTGCATCGGCTGAATCGCTGTCATCGCTATCGGCCTCATCGCTGTCAGCCTCTTCATCATCAACCGACGGGCCGAGGAAACTCAATTCAGCCTCTGCCTGCTGCACCCAATAAGGGTCATTGTCTAGCTCAACGATATGCTCAAAATCTTTCCGCGCCTCATCAAACTCGTTCAGCTCTTTGTGGAGCAGACCGCGGTTGTAATAGGCCCCCGTCAAGCTGGGATCAAGCTCAATCGCGGTATCGTAGTCGGAGATGGCTTCCTCATACGATTCCTGCATATAATGGACTGCGCCGCGCCCCGTATAGGCGTTGGCATTCTCATCGTCAAGCTCAATCGCCGCGGTGTAATCGGCTAATGCCTGGTCAAGCTCGCCAGTACGGGCGTACGCCGTCCCTCGGTTGACATAGTTGTCGGGATCTTCCCCGTCCAACTCAATCGCCTTCGTGAGGTCTTCAATCGCAGCATCATAATCGCCACGTTCGTAGGCAGCGACCCCACGATTACTGTAGTCCTTGGCAGTTGTTGGCTCCTCAATCTCAGCAGAAGGATCAGCAATGTTGGTTGGGCGGATTTGAGTGGGGTTTGATGCTGTTCCACACCCGATGAGGATAAGAGCCATACTGACCACAATGGCGAAGCGAATAGCGTTCATATGGTGGTTTCCCCTCAATTTTGGATAGGAGAGCGTGGGCGGCTCTGTAGATAGCTGGTAGTAGATGGTAAAACACGAGAGGGGCGAATGCGCACATGTCGCCTACCTCTCGTTCTGGTTTTGCCAGCATAGCCTGGCTACGAGTTTTTGACTGTCTCGTAGAGGTCGAAGGCCTGCTTAGGCGTCGCATTCTCATGGATAACCGCTTGCAGAGCGCGGGCCGCGGCAACGGGGTGGTCATCCTGCCAGACATTGCGGCCAAGATTCACGCCAATCGCGCCCCGCTGCATCCCATCGTGGACAAACTCCAAGACTTCAAGCTGCGTTTCGCACTTGGGGCCACCGGCAATCACGACCGGCACAGGACACGTTTCGGTGATTTTCTCAAATTCTTCGCTGTAGTAGGTTTTCACCACATCCGCGCCAAGCTCCGCCGCAATACGGCAGCTCAATGCAAGATAACGCGCATCACGTTTTTCAAGCTCTTTCCCGACCGCCGTCACGGCCATCACCGGCACGCCATAGTCGCGGCATTCGTTGACGAGCGTGGCGAGGTTGAGGAGGGTTTGGTGCTCATAATCACTGCCAACGAAGATCGACAACCCAACCGCCGATGCATTGAGCCGCAACGCTTCGCGCACCGATGTCGTGATACCCTCATTGGCGAGGTCGTGGCCCGTCACGCTTGTGCCGCCGGATACCCGCAAAATAACCGGCTTGCTGCTGGTGGGATCAATCGTGTTGCGCAGGACGCCGCGCGTCAAGAAGAGAGCATCAACATAGGGCATCAGGGGGGTGATCATCTCCCCCGGCTTCTCAAGCTTGCGCGTGGGGCCAAGGAAATACCCGTGATCCATCGCCAAAAAGAAACATCGACCATCAGCGCCCATCACTTGCGAGAGGCGATTCTTCATTCCCCAATCCATCAAAATAGACCCTGCTACTTTCTAGTATTCTCGGTGTTCAAACGTACCCAATGGCACAAAGATTGTAGCTGAGACTGCGTTGGATTGCAAGCAGAGGGCAACGGGTAGGGTAAGGATGGATTTAGGCTTTATGTTGAAGGCGCGCCCGCAAAGAATCAATGTGGTGCGAGGCGACAAATGACCCCCGTGATCCTCCCTGCGACCCTCCCTGCGACGTTTGCGAGATTTGCCCCCGCGTCCCGCTGCCATCGTTGGTCAGGTCGCGGACAAAGAAGAAGATATCTGCCAAGCGGATGACATCGCGGTCTAGCCCTTGCACGTGGGTGATATGCGTCACTACCCGCGTCCCATCTGGCAACCGTTCGGCCTGGACAATCAAATCAAGTGTAGAAGCAATCACATGGCGGGCGTGGTGGTTGGAGAGCGTAGGGTCAGCCGATATCATTTGCATCTCAAGGTGCTTTAAGGCTTCCTGTGGGCTTGCGGCGCTGAGCGATGCGAGTGACCCTCGCCCCTTCGTGGCCATCGCATTGAGCAAAATACGGGCTTCCGGCCCCTCCACATCGTTGACAATTAGCCGGTCGCAGTCGAGGCGCAGGGCGGATGTGATAAGATCATGGGGCGTGACCTCGCCACGGCCATGCGCATCAGGCGAGCGTGGGGCGAGGGTGATAGTACGGGTGTGCGGCAAGTCAAACAGGTGCTTGACCATGACAATACGCTCTTTTGCGGGGATCATCGTGGCGATGGCGCGCAATAGGGTCGTCTTGCCCGACGCCAACCCACCCGATACGATAATATTGAGCCGTCCTGCCACCGCCTCCCGCAGCAGGGCGACCATCTCTTCACTCCAGCCGCCGCGGTCAATGATATCTTCGATGGAGAGGGGAGATTGTGCGGCTTTATTGAGCGTGAAGATGGGGCCGTTGAGGGCAATAGGTGGTAATATGGCGCTTATATGGCTTCCGTCTTTGAGCACCGTCTCCACAATGGGCGCGGTGTCGTCAATGTGCTGGCCAAGCGGGAGCAGCAATTCTCTGATAGTATGGATAATGTGCTCATCATCTTCAAAGTGGCACACCGAATCATCTACATCTTCAACATTTTGAACATGTTCCGGTTGTTCCCCCGCCCGCCGGACATAGATGCGGCGCGGGCCATCAACGAAGATTATGCGTACGGTCGGGTCATCAAGCAATGGCTGTAATGGGTTCTTCCGCGGCATCATATCATCATCCATGGGCGTTCCCTTTGCTCTCTACCTATAGGTCTCAATGAAAGACAATTATCTCCTTCACCCAGCAGATCCAGCAGATCCAACTCGCCCCACCGCCGCCCCGCCCGCCATCCACGTCCTGCGTGCGGGCATTGTCCCCTATGAACAGGCGTGGGAGTGGCAGCGACAGCAGGTGGTGGCGCGCTCCGAGGGGCGGTGCGAAGACACGGTACTCCTCTTGCAACACCCGCCTACTATCACGTTGGGCCGCGCCGCCAAACGGACACATATCCTGGCGTCTGATGACGACCTCGCCCGCCATCACATCGCGCTGGTGCAGAGCGACCGCGGTGGCGATGTGACCTACCACGCCCCCGGCCAATTGGTGGGGTATCCCATCCTCAAGCTCTCAACCTACGGCGGCGGTGTCCTTGGCTATATACGCGCTATCGAAGAAGTGGTCATCCGCACGGTTGGGAGTTACGGTATTGTAGCACGGCGGGTAGAAGGATTGACAGGGGTGTGGGTGGAAGAGCCTCGGCTCGCCAAAATCGCCGCGATTGGGGTGCGATTTAGTGCCAGCGGCATCACTTCGCACGGCTTCGCCCTCAACGTCAACCCCGATATGCGCGGCTTCGGGACGATTATCCCCTGCGGCATCCGGGAGCACGGCGTCGTGTCATTGGCGACGCTCCTCCCCGCCGCCCCGCCTCTCGACGAGGTCGCCGCACAGGTGATTGCCCGCTTTGGAGAGGTGTTTGGCACAACGATGATTGAGCAACCGCACAAGAGCAACCCGTTGGGAGGGATATAATGAGAGCGATGATACGATACGGATAGTGCGCACAGACCTCGCCAACTTCATTGATGACCACGAAGAGGAGTTGGTGCGCATCTTTGCCGAAGAAATGCAGGTCGTTGACGACCGGATAGATGATGAACGCACGTTTGTAGACCTACGCCTCGCCTACATGGGCGAAGAGCTGATGCGCGGAGCACTGCAGGCCATCCGCCGCTTCCTGCGCGAGATGGAGGTCTGATTAGAGGTCTAATTAGAGGCCCGACGGAGGCCCAACGGAGGCTTGATGGAGACAACCCCGCCGTCTCTACCCGCCCCACTCTTCCTCCGCCTTCTGCATGACATACATCCGCATTAGCGGCACGGTGATCTCGTAGCGCCCATCGTGCCCATCCTGCTCGACAATAATCTCCCGCCGCCGCAGGATCTTCACCGCCGCCCGCAATACCGTCTCGTCCGCAATGGCGGCACGTAGCTCATCGCGGCTCAACGAGTGACCGGGCGCATGCACGATCTGCCGCAACACCTCCCGCCCCACCTCGCCATTGGTATGGTTGTTCCACACTTCCAGGAAGTAGTTGCCCCCGTGCTCAAACGCCTTCGGCACCACCGCCTCCACATCCGCCACCGTCGTGGGCGATTCCGGCGTGCGCTTCTGCTCATTCATCCGGTCGACCAAGAGCGCGCACAGCAGTTGCACCAACCGCGGATGGCAATGGCTCAACCGCACCACCTCATCCACCACGGCAGGCGGGAAGATCGGCGGGAAGTCGTTCACCGGCTTCACAATCAAGTCGCGGGCATCTTCCTCCTCCAGGAAGCTCACCGGCACATTGGTCACATTGATGAGATGACTCGCCCACGTTGGCGGCAGTTCATCCATATGGTGCACCCCCGACAGCAAGACGGCAATCTGCGTGCGGTGCTGCACGATGGTGCGCAGCAGCGAGAGAATCCGCTCGTCCAGCCGCCCGGCCTGCATCGCCGTCTCCAACGCCTCAAACTCGTCGATGCAGAGCAACAGCGTCCGGCTCTCAAGCGCCCGCTCTACCTTATCAAGCCACTGCTGAAACACCCGATATGGCTCATCACCAAGCCCCTTCTCCTCGCCAATCGACGGCAGCAGCAGCCCACGGTGGGTAAAACACTCATCGCCAATGCGCTTGCCCATATCGTGCAGCAGGGTGGCGGCAGTTTCAGCCGACGCGAAATCTTGCATATCCACGAACGCGGGCACAATTTGGCTCCCCAGCCGGTTGGGCAGCTCGTAGAGCACCGATGTCTTGCCAATGCGGCGCGGGCCAAGCAGCATATACGTCGCGCGGTCTCTCCCGCCAACGTCGCGCTCTAGCTTGCGGATGAGCGTCTCGCGGCCACGGAAGGGCACCAACCGTTCGCCCTTCGCCGTCGGGCGGAGTGGTCTGCCATCCTTGGAGAAGAGTTGCGGGGTCGGCTCCTCCTCCCGCCGCTCAAACTCCGCCTGCGCAACCCCCTTCTCCAGCAACTCCTCCCAACGTGCCAACACGCCGCCAAATGCGCCCGGGTTCTGGCGCAGGTCGGTCAGCAGATCGAGGCTGTCTTGCAGCCGCTGGTGCTTATTGGTCGCCGAATCGCTTCTCAATGCGCTTGAGACTTCGGTGCTGATGTCGCGCATCCGCAGCAAGGGCCTCTTGGCCGCCTCATCAAGCGTGACCGCATCGGTGACCCACGTCAAGCCCTGCTGAAAGGCCGCCAGCCCCTCCAACGAGCCGACCGCCGCCGCCTCCTCATACGCAATCTGCGTAAGCGCCTTGCCCGCCGCCCGCTGCTGAGTAGGGTGTGCCGCCACAGTGGCGATAGCCTCTTTGCCAAGCGTGGGGTACGTACGGTAGAGGGTGGCAAGGAACCCAGGGAGACCAGGGAGCGGGACAAGGATAATGTCATCCCAGCGGACGGGGCACACACGCCACAAGGCGGGGAGAGCGCGGGGGAACACCCGCCCACCCCACCAGCTCCCGAGCGAGAGCGGTAGCTGAAAAAAAATGTGTGGCAGGTGGGTTGTGGCTAGTATCGATGCCACACCCAATGCCACACCCAATGCCACACCCCCTGCCACACCCAATGCCACACCCAATGCCACACCCCCTGCCACACCCCCTGCCACACCCAATGCCACACCCAATGCCACACCGAATGCCACACCCCCTGCCACACCCCCTGCCACACCCAATGCCACACCCCCTGCCACACCCCCTGCCACACCCAATGCCACACCCCATGCCACACCGAATGCCACACCCAATGCCACATTTCTCGCTATTCCTTCGATTGCTCTGCCCCAATCGACAGGAATGCCCATCTGTTCTAAGAGCAGGAGGGTGGCAGGGGCAAGCCATATCCACAGCACAACCGCCACGGCGGCTTGCAGCCAGAGGTCGCGTATGGCACGGTGGAAGGTGGGGTCACTCTCATACTTCTCCTTGGCCTGCTCCATACTGTAGTTTCGAGGCAAGTCGGGAGCGAGGGCTGCGACAGAGTCTCCGAACCGCTGCGGGGTGAAGTAGAGGCGGAGGGGCAAGAGCAGCCCGCCAAGGAAGATGTCTTTGTCTACTAGACGCATAGTGGTGTCTCCTGTGCTAGTCGCGTTGGTGTCGTTTCTTCTGCTCTTCAAAGCGTTTGGGTGCTTCGGTCATTGGGTGGCCTGCTGCTTTGGTCTCATACCACACTCTGCCCGCCATCTGCAGGAGCAACGGCTTGCCCTCGGCGGCGGTGCGCGCTTGTTGTATCTCGATAGGGGTGAGGGGGTGGTCGCACGCTTGGCTGAGGAGGGCGTCGGCGGCGGCGGGGTTTATACGGTCAAGTCGTCGGGTGTCTTTATGCATGGTCTGCCGTCCTCACTTACCTCAACCGAGCGATTACTGTTTATTATACAGCACAATAGGACATACAAATACGGATATTAACATTCTTGTATACGCTGTTGAATGTACAATTGCATCAAAGGGATGGTGATACGGTAGCAGTTGTGCGGGGCGGGGGTGATAAGTTCACGGCGACGCATCAACTTGATGGCCTCACGCAATGCTTTTTCCTCCACCACGGCCGATTTGAGGTCTTCGTAGCTTTGTATACCATCTGCTGCGTTGGCAATGAGCCGCAAGACCTGCCGTCCAATATCATTGGTATATCGGTTCCAGATATCGTCAAAGTCGCCACTATTTTGCTGGAAGATGGTTGGAATTATGGCGGTGACATCGTCGGGGGTGAGGGGCGATTCGGGAGTGCGTTTGGTATCGTTCATCCGGTCAACCACGTGCGCACAGATAAGGTGGATGAGCCGGGGGTGGCAATGGCTCAACCGGATAATCTCATCAACCGCGTCAGGTGTGTAAATCGATGGAAAGTCGGGGACGGGGTTGGTGATAAGGTCGCGGGCGTCTTGCTCCTCCAGGAAGCTGACGGGGAGGGTGATACCATTGGCAAAGATATGCTCTGCCCAGTAGTCGGAGAGTTCATCAGACTGGCGCACGCCCGAAAAAAGCAGGACAATGTGTCTGTGGTGGTGCAAAATCCGCCGGAAGACCCAGAGAATACGAGTATCGAGAATGTTCCCTCTGATAGCATCCTCGAGTTTGTCAAATTCATCAAGGCAGAGCAAGAGCGTGTTGCCACTGATGGCTTTCTCCACGCCATTGAGCCACGTCTGAAAGCGCACGACGGGGTCAGGAGCAAGGAACTGCTCTTGAGGCAGGGAAAGCACTATCTCACCATCGCGGTTGACGATTTTTTCGCGAATAATGGTACCAATGTGGGAGAGGAGCTTGGCGATGGCGTCGTTGCATTCTCTGGTGTGTAGGTCAACCGATTGCAAATCGATGAAGACCGGGATGATTTTGCTGCCGAGGCGGTTGGGCAATTCGTAGAGAATAGAGGTTTTTCCAAAGCGGTGTGGCCCAACGAGGAGATAGGTACCCTGGTGTTTCCCCCCCAACCCCTGCTCCAACGTCCGAAAGAGGGTCTTTCTGCCTTTAAAGGGGGCGACCTGGTGTCCGGTAGCATTCCGAGACCGTGCTTTGCCATCCTTAGCGAAGACTTGTGGAATCGGTTCTTCTTCTTTCGCCTGAGTTTCGGCTTTCTCTATCTCCTTCTCCAGTAACTTCTCCCATGTGGGGAGTATGCTTAGGAATGTTCCGGGTTGAGCGCTTAGCTGGTTGAGAATTTCTTTCCCATCACAGTAGCGACGATAGGTGTTTGTAGCCGAATCACTCTTCTTCCCACTATCGATCTCGGTACAGATGTCGTATACCTGCCGTGTCGTAGGCTCAATAATTACCCCGTTGTTCCGCGCATCATCAATCTCCCGTTTCAAAAAGCTCATCCCACGTAATGTATTGACACTTTGTGCTTGCTTCTTAACAATGGCAGTCAAAGCCTTGCTCGCAACCCGAAACTGAGAAGGGTGCGCCGCGATGGCCTTGATAGCTTCTTTGCCCATAGCTGGATATTGCTCATAGTATAGAGTGAGGAAGGATGCGAGGCCGGGGAGCGGGATAATGATGATCTCATCCCAATGTACAAGGCAAATACGCCAGAGATGGGGTGTCCAGTTGGGTCGCTGACGTGCCATCGCCAACCAAAGCAGCATAAGAGGGATATGCAGAATGAGATTGGGGATGCGGGCGAGCCAAAAAGCAGCAGTAAAAAAACCTACAACGTAGTACCACATCTCGCTAGGGAAAGAGCGGTAGGTAATATATAAAAAAACAGGGATTACTATCAAAAAAAGAGCGAACCCTACATCTGCATCCGCATCTTTCAACCCATCCCACAATACCCCCAATAAAAAAATCCCTAGGACGATGCCCAGGAGACTTCCCCAGGCCAAAGCCCAGGTATAATCTCCGATAATTTCCGTCTCCACCACCAAACCAAGGATCAACCCCAACCCTGCTACGAGACTCGTGTCAATAGCCCATACGACTGACAATGCCACTGATCCAAAGAGACCCATCCCAAAAAGAAACATCAACCCTATGAAAGTGGCAAAAAGTGCGATGATAATGATAGCAGTGAGGACGAGATTTGTGTGCGCAGGGAAGAGAAGATGCCATTTGATGGGATCTCCGATCAGCTCAAATGGCAGGAGGATGGTAAGAGAAAGACATGCCCACAGCGGCATCGCAATAAGCACTTGAAGAAAGAGACGCAACAGCCCACGCCGAAATGGTGGTTCTCTCAATATTTTCTTGCGCATTTCTATGATGCCATAGAAATAGGAAAGACCATCGGAGAAACTACACACCTCATCGACAAATTGTTTGGGAGTAAAAAACAATCGGAAAGGTAAAAGGAACCCCCCAAGAATAATATTTTGATTCACTATATTCTCCTCAATCGCTCATCTCTACGAAGGTATCTCCAACTCCTCTCTTTTAACTTGATTTACTTCTCGGTTTCTCGGTTATCGGGGCCTTCATACTGTTTAAAAAATACTCGTTGATATGCCAAAAACCGCCTGTGAGCATTGCTCATTGGTTCACCAGATGCTTTCGTCTCATACCATGCTTTGCCTGCGGCTTGGAGGAGCAACGGTTCGCTCTTGCCAGCATACCTGCATGCCTCTTGCACCTCAGTAGGACTAAGGGGGTAATCACTTTCTTGAAAGAGAAGCTCTTCAGCAGCTTCTTCGTCGAACTTCTCAAGGTGATGAGTGTTGAAGAAGCCTGGGAAAGATGAGGTAAAGGAAGGAGGAAGTTCTTCAAAGATGTGATCCAGTTCCTTCTTTGCCGTCACAACAAAGGTAAGGAGAGAAGCGTTACTGAGTGCACGGAGGTTTTCAAAGAACGTGGGCAGAGGAAAATCTCCATGTCGGCAGTGCTTTGCCAAACGTTCAAAATCGTCAAGCGCGAGAATAGGAATAATATTCTGCTCCGACATTTCCTGCAAAAACGCACGACACTCGTCGTATGATGATACAGGCGAGAAAGCAAGTCGTTCCTTAAGCTCAGCTAGGTGGCCTGACATCTGGTAATTTGCAGGGAAACGATATAAGAACTCGCGTAAGGCGGTGCCATAAAATCGCTCTGCACTCGTTATGTTGTCGTTGGTATCTAGGCGAGCAATGAGGTAGGGTGGGTAGGAAAGACCAAGATACTCGGCGTTACCAACCAGGTGATTAAGAAAAGATGTCTTGCCTCTCCAGCGTTTACCGACAATAGTGATGGAGCTTGGGCGTTTCAATTCGCGAGCTACCGCCTCAAGAATCTTCTTTCGTCCGAAGAGTGGTTCGTCTTTGTGGAGTGGTTCCCCCACGCGGAAAGGGCAAGAGGCTCTTTGCGGGTTTGCTTCCAGGGGTGGTAACTTGTGAGGTTGCTTAGCAGAAGAGGGAAATAGCTCACGGCGGCGTAACTCATCGTCAATTACTTTCACCGCCTCAATAGCAGCATTTCGTTCCTGCTCAAGCGGCTTTGGGTCTTCCCCCGATTGCATACGCTCTTGAAAGTGCAAGAGATCTCTGCGATATTTCCGACGCAGTTCATGTAGCCGGTTATCATCAAGATTTTGGTAATTCTCTGACATCGGCAATTACCTCCAAATAATAATCTACCGTCCTCACTTTTACAGATGCTCGCCTTTAGGTGCGAAAGCCCAGCGCGTTCACGCCTGGGATG
>CAZGLO010000083.1:0-14510 GCA_964526735.1 uncultured Chloroflexaceae bacterium
CTTATGATAAGACGGTGAAGCTGTGGAACAAGGATGGCACCCTCCTCCGCACCCTAGAGGGCCATACACACTGGGTCTTAAGCGTGGCGTGGTCGCCCGATGGCACCACCCTCGCCTCCGGCTCCTACAAGGAGGTGAAGCTGTGGAACAAGGATGCTACCCTCCTCCGCACCCTTGAGGGCCATTCCAACGATGTCTGGAGCGTGGCGTGGTCGCCCGATGGCACCACCCTCGCCTCCGGTTCAGAGGACGGGACGATACGGCTGTGGAGATAGCCCGCTGCGCTCCAAACTTGGCAGGCCACGGCAAATATGCTACACTTGTGGGCGTTGGTTATCAAGCTGATACCTAGAAAGCATGCTATGTCACACTCACCTGAAGAGCAGCCGACGATGCCGCGGCTCAACGAGCCTGCCCCGGAGTTTGAGGCAAAGACGACGCACGGCATCAAGAAGCTCTCTGACTACCGCGGGTCGTGGTTGGTTTTGTTCTCGCACCCCGCCGACTTCACGCCGGTCTGCACGACGGAGTTTATGGCGTTTGCCGCGCATGCAGAGCAATTCAAGGCGGTAAACTGCGAGCTGATCGGGCTGTCGATAGATAGCATCTACTCCCACGTGGCGTGGACGCGCAACATCAAAGAGAAATTTGGTGTAGATATCACCTTTCCCATCATCGAAGACCTCTCGATGCGGGTGGCCAACAGCTATGGGATGGTGCAGCCGGGGGCGAGCGACACCTCCGCCGTCCGCACGACCTTCATCATCGATGACAAGGGGATATTGCGGGCCATGCTCTACTACCCGATGAGCAATGGGCGCTCGGTCGCAGAGATCTTGCGCTTGGTCAAGGGGCTGCAGACATCCGACCAGCACGGCGTGGCGACGCCAGAGGGCTGGCAGCCGGGAGAAAAGGTCATCGTCCCGCCGCCGGGCACCAGCGACGCCGCCGAACAACGCCTCAACGAAGGCTACGAGTGCACCGACTGGTACTTCTGCAAGAAAGAGATTTAGATCGTAGCACGCTAACTACATAGATGTATTCATAGCCCGTAGGGTTCTTCCCTATGGGTTTTGTGTTTATTGGCGCGAGGTCGCGTATGCAATCCCCCGCTCCAACGACCCCTTCGTGACAATCCCACTCAAATCGGCCCCCGTATGCACCAATGCCTGCGCGACATCTGGCCGGATGCCGGTCACGACCACGCGCGTGCCGAGGAGCTTGACGGCGTGGGCGGCTTGCACCAAGGCCTGCGCCACCTGCGTATCCACCACGCGGACGCCGGTGATGTCCAGTATTGCGGTATTTGCGCTGGTACGGCCAACCCCCTCAAGCAGCGTTTCCATCATCTGCTGCGCCCGCCGCGTGTCGATAGCCCCCACCAACGGCATCAGCACAACATGGTCGCCAAGCTCCAGGAAGGGCGTGGAGATCTCGTCTAAGACTTGCTGCTGCGCGGCGATGATTTGCTCATCAACTAGGCGTTGGCGGAGTGCTTCCTCGGCGCGGTGCTGATCGGTCACGTCGCGGGAGATGATGAGCACTTCATTGTCGCCCGCCGCGATGTAGCGCGCCTCAAACTCGCGAGTTTCCTTGCCCTTGATGCCCTGGTATCGCCAGACGACCGTCTCTCTTGTCTCCAGCGCCTCGTTCAGGTTTTCCTTTGTCTTTTGCGCCAGCTCAGGCGGAAAGACGTCTCTTACATTCTTGCCCAAAAACTCCTCTGGCCGCAGGAATAGCTCATCCGGGTCATTTGTGTGGTAGTCAAGGAAAATACCATCGGCAGAGATCAACAGCAAGACGTCGGGGATAGCCTTGGTAAACGCCCGGTAGCGCTCTTCGCTGGTGCGGAGTTGTTCTTCTACCTCCTTCTGGCTCGTGATATCAAGCATCACGCCAATAATGCCCTCCGCCTCGCCATACACCGCCTTGAAGAAGTGGTAGTCGCGGCGCCGACCATCAGCACAGCTCACCTGCGCCTCATAGCGTTGTTCGCCTTGGCTCTCGATCAATTCAAGGTCTTTTTGGTGGTAGATGGCGGCAAGATCGGGGGGAATGGTATCAGACATCTCAAACATCGTATGGTCAACAATCTGCTCTTTGGGCAGCCCGACGATCTGTTCGGCAAATGCGTCGTTGCACCCAAGATAAACCCCGTCGCGGTTTTTGTAGAAGACCGGCCCGGGAGTGGTATCAAGCAGCTTTTGGAGAAAAATAGCATCTTGATACCTCTTCTGTTCGGTGCGCTTGCGTTCGGTGATCTCCGAAGCAATGCTTGCGATGGCAATGAGATCGTTTCCCTCATCATACACCGGATAATTGACCACCAACAGCGTATGCATTGAGCCATCATAGGGGCGCTCTATCTCGAACTGCGTGCCGGTGTGGGTGGCATCGATATGTGCATTGGCCCGCTTGACTTCTTGGATAATCTCTTCTGTCCAAATCTCACTTGGGGTATAGCCAAGCACCTCTTCCTTCTGCTCCTTCCCCGCGATCTTTACCCCTTTCTCGTTCACCACCAAATAGTGTCCTTCCATATCACGGACAAAGATTCCCACCGGGGCATGCTCAACAACCTCTTCCATAAACTGGAGGCGGGCACGGAGATCGGCGACTTGTTGTTCTAGCGCTTCGATTCGCTCTTCAGCGGTTTTCGTCATAGGGTATAGGGCAGCAATAAATACGCACGTTCATCCATACGTTCATGCACCTACCAATGCACGAGCGCGGGGGAAGCGCGAGCGAATGCCGCTCTCCTCCTTTCAAATACAAAAGAAGACCAGCAGAGCAAGACGAGATATGTAGGTTGGCTTTTGGATCAGGGCGGTGTGGCCAATAATGGTGTTTATCGTTTGGTATATGAAGAGAGCGTGTGGCTCTTTTGTAGAGGTGTGGTATCCTTCTGTAGCGCTTCTGCCACGGCACTTTCAAGCGTTCCACACGTCCTGACACCAGAGAGATTGGCCCCCAACTGCACCAATGTCTGGGCCATTTCAGGGCCGATACCAGTTAGGATAACATGCGCCCCAAGCAACCGCACCGCCTGCGCCGCCTGGAGAATCATGTTTGCTACTTGTGAGTCAACCATAGAAACGCCGGTGATGTCAACTATTGCCATGCTGGCTTGATAGGTCGAAATCCCTTCAAGCAACGTCTCTATCACCATCTGCGCGCGTTCATCGTCTATCTTGCCAATCAATGGAATGAGCACCACGTCGGCGGAGAGAGGAATGAGTGGGGTCGATAGCTCTCGCAACGCGTCTTGTTGCGCAGCGATAGTCTGCTGCTGAAGGATCACCTCTTGCGCCGACCGTTCGGCTTTCTTGCGTTCAGTGATATCGCGAAAAATGACTTGAGAAGCAGGTTCCCCCTGGTAGAGGATGGGGGTTCCTGCTACTTCTACATCGATTACCAGGCCGTCAAGCCGGACAAACTGCTCTTCGATAAACTGCACCTCTTCGTGCGCTTCTTGCGTCTGCTTGACGCGGTCTATCACTGCTTGGCGGTAGTCGGGGTGAACGTATTCGATAACCGTCCGTGTTTGCACTTCCTCAAGAGTGGATGCTCCCATCATCTCTATGCCACGTTGGTTCATATAGAGAAAATGGCCTTTGCGATGGATTGCAATGCCATCAGGAGACATCTCTATGAGGCTGCGATAATTAGTTTCACTCTCAAGGAGCGATTGCATCTGCGATTCTTGCTCTTGGAGTTGTCGTTGAAGTGCCGCGTTTTCCGCTTGCAGTGTTTTGATGACTTCTGGGTCACCGTCCATAACAGCTATTCCCCTCTTTTATTCTCATTGTACCTATTGTTCTATAATAGCACAGAAAGAGGGGAGGCACTGCTTTTTATGACAGAAACACCCCCACAAAAGGGGACGCAAACCATCTCATCAGATGGACAAATCAAGCAGATCAGAAAAACCTATGGTTCTCACGACACGAAAAACTGATACAACACGTCGCCCGCCTTATCGGTCACATCATCAGGCACCGAGTCGTCGGTCAGCAAGTCGGTCAGACGGCCAAGCAGCTTCTGCACCCGATGCGCGCGTTCGGCGGGCTGCGACTGCACCGTGGGCGTGTACTTCAAGAACGAGATATCTTTCTCTTCGGTGGCAAACTTCTGCTTGTAGCGGATAAGGCCATCTTGATCCCAATCGCTCAACCCAAAGTCGAAGAGCGTGAAGTCTTTCTGCTTGGCATCGTTGATGGCCTGCCAGATCATAAGGTCGTTGGGGCGTAATTCGAGGTAGTCTTGGTGCGAGGCGCTAAACTTGTAGTAGATCGTGTCTTTCCATTCGAGCATCAAAATGCCGCCGATAATCTTGTGGTTGGTGGTGGCAAGATAGAGGCGGCCACGGTCATTGGCGACAAATTCATCCCAAATCTGCTCAAAAAAGCGGTAGGGCTGTGCGAGCAATCGATATTTATACTTGCGTAGCCGGAGATGCAGCTTGAAGAAGGCATGCAAATCGCCCTTATGCTGCGCCACCCGCACCTCTACCTTCGACTTCTGTGCTTTGCGGATGGCCCGGCGGCTTGACGAAGCGATACGCTCCCAAATACCATCAGTGCTAGGGGCGAGGTCGATGCTGTGCCATTTTGCTTTTTTGACCACGTGCAGCCGCTCATCGGTGAGAGGAATATGGTTGTGGAGACAGCGGAGCGAGATAGGGCATTGAAGCTCGATCATTTGGTCGATTAGCTGGTGCCAGTGGGCCGGTTCAGAAACAATCGGGTCGCTGTAGTCGGAAAATGGCAAGACGACAATACGGTCGTTGATGGGGTCGGAGACGTAGCAGTGGGTCATACCGGCGAGCGGGGTTGTTCCGTCGGTGAGGACATACCCCCCCAAATCGAGGTCATAGGTTTGCTGTATCACCCGCGCCCACGCAGGCGAATGAAAGACATCGCTACGCTGGTTCATCACCAAGTCTTCCCACAGCGTATCACTCCCTGGATCAACACGTACAATGTTCATAGAAATGGTGGCGCTGCTCTACAGAGAGAAACAGAACGCCTTGCTCCTTTCTGAAACAAACAAAAACCAAACCAGCACCTACCAAAGATGGAGCTGGGCAAGTGCCCGCTGGACTATCGGCAATTGTGAAATCGGTGCAACTCCCTCATGCCAACACCACTGCACGACCGGATGCAAAAACCGTTCGTATGTTCCGGGGAAAAGCGTCACTTGCCCTCCAAACCCCAACTTGAACGACGTGACCGTCTGATGGGCTTCTGGGGGGAGGGGGTTGCCTTGGATAAGGTGGTGTGCAGCTGCTTCGTCTATCCCCTCCAAATCGTAAAAGTGATAGCCGTGGCGTTGTGCCCACAAAAATGCTTCCCATTGCACCAACTCGTTAGGCTGATAACTACCATATTCCCCCGACCACCCGCATTTCTTTGCCACCACGGTATCGCCAAAACCAATATCAAGCTCGGTCGAGACAGGTTCTCCCTCATACTCCGCCAGGAGAAGCACAATGGCTCCGATAGGCGCAAAGAGTTGCCACATCTCAACAAAATAGTCTGCTTCATAGGGAGTAAATTGTTGTCGGTGGGCGGTGGCGAGGAGAAGGTGGTAGAACGTCGGGATATCAGCAATTGTGCCCTCACGTATGGTGATACCTTTGCGTTGTCCTCGTCGAATAGCCTTGCGTGTTTTGGCGTGCATCTGCGCCAACAATGTTTCAGGGTCGGCGGTTAGGTCTATGAGAATGGTTGCTTCTGGGCCCATACTCATGTGGCTTGGGAGATACCCCCGTTGGTGCAAGCCTGCCACGTCATCAAAGCCACAGTGTGGGGGCTGAATAACAGTATACTGAATGCGGTACACCTTGGCAACCTCTTCGATGGCGTTTAGAAGGATAGTGGTCAAGGCGGGGTCGTGGCGGCTTGTGAGCGGGGCTTTGTAGACATATCCAACCGAACCAAGGAGCGGGAAGGTACGGAGGAGTATCTGTGCCCCACCAACAATCTCTTTCCTGTCTTTGTCCAGCTCCTTGTTCGGCTCTTTGTCCGGCCCTTCTCCCCCCACGGTCTCTCTTTCCCGCTCCTCCCACACGACAACGCGAACGGCACGCCACCCAAGCATTCGTTTGAGGAGCGCCCAGCGGCTGGTCTGCACATGGTGGCCGCCAGGGGTGCGCGCCAGGAAAGCATCCCAATCGGGGTCAAGCGATTCCGTATTAGATTCGGTATAGACGACGTGGTAGGTGGGCGATTGTGTATGGGTGTCTGGCAAACAGGTGTTCATCAAGTCCCCATTCGTGTCAAAATGATATCTCGCATCTGCTGTACATGCGGGAGCGCAGTCTGATATGCCCATCGTACCACGGGATTCGGGATGTACTCATATGCGTCATACAGCAAAACGGCCTGCCCCCCAAACCGCAACTTGAACAACGACCACGATGAGGCAAGCGAATCGGGGATTGGCTCTTCCGCCAGCACGGCGCGGGCGATGGCAGGCTCTAGGCCATCCAAGTCGCACCAGCGATAGCCGTGCTCGTGTGCCCAGGAAAGTACCCCCCAATATAAGACCTCGTTTGGGCGGTGAGTGGTATATCTCCCCGTCCAGCCGTTTGCCTTACAGACCACGGTATCGCCCCATGCCAACGCAAAAATCGCCGAAATCGGGGTGCGCTCTTGCTCGTCGGAGGAGGCAGTCATAAACACGTTTGCCGCATCGTAGGGGGCAAATGCATCCCACAACTCGGTGAAGTGGTCTTCGGGGTGGAGAGGGAACCCCTGCCGTTCGTTGGTCATCGTGTGGAGGCGGTAGAAAGTGGGCAGATCGACCTTGCTCCCTACTCGCACCTGCACCCCGCGTTTCAGCCCGCCGCGGATGTATTGGCGGGTCTTGCGGTGCATCCGCGCCATGATCTCATCCGGCGGGGCGGTCACATCAACCAACACCGTCGCGGGCATTTCAAATTCAGTGGCGCTCTTCTGGAAGCCATGTGACTGCAATCGTGCTTCTCTATCTCCCATACCTACCACCTCCCTCTTGTCTCCCACGCGGTGCATTGCGAAGGGAGGTTGTATGACGAGATAATGGATGTGGTAAAACCGAATAAGGTCAAAGAGTTCCGCGAAGAAGCGATCAACCGCACCGGCCATATCCGCATCTGTGTCACCTATCGCGCCAACCGCAAAGGTAGGCCCCATCATCAACTGCGCTACATGCCCCAAAACACCGACTCGCGGCAAAGGGCGGATGAGGAGCTGTCCTCCCCCCACAATCTTGCGTTCTTGCTTCTGTATGGTAGGCTGCTGCTCATCTCTCCGATACGTGGTAGGATAGTCTGTTACATAGTTTGTTACATAGTCTGCGACACGGGGTGCTTCAACCACAATCCGCACTGGTCGCCACCCCGCACGTGACTTGAACACGGCCCAAGGGCTACTCTGCATATGGTGGCTCCCTGGTACCGAAAGAAGAAACGCATCCCATTGAGCGTCATGAAGCTCTTCAGAGATGCGTACGTGATACGACCCATGCATATTCGATTACCCTTGAGTTTGGTCTATGGGAAGGATTGTCTGATATGCCTGGAGTAGGTTGTTTGCCGAATGCCGCCATGCAAGCTCATCTTCGATCCGCTGTCGTCCATACTCACCCATAGCCTGCCGCCGCGACGGATCATCCATCAAGCTTGCGATGTCTTTTGCCATGGCGTGGATATCGTTGGCTTTGACATAGAGAGCCGCATTCTGCGCACTGTTCCGATGCTCTGGCAGGTCGAAGGCGACGATGGGCTTGCGGAAAGCCATATATTCCATCATCTTGATCATGGTTGAGCGGTCGTTGTAGGAGTTTGATGGCTCAGGGGCAACACACACGTCCATTTCATGTAGATAACGTGCCACCTCATCCGAATCAACCCAGCCGGTGAAGGTGACATACTCATTGATTTGGAGATCGTCTGCCATGCGCTTCACATACTCCCACGCATCGCCTGCGCCGACCATGATACACCGACACTCTTTGCGCTCAAGAGTCGTGACCAGGTAGTGAAACGCACGTATCAGGTAGTCTACCCCGTCATGAAAACCCATTTCACCGACATAGCCAACGACAAATTGGGTGTCGGGAGTGACTCCATTGCCCCCATTCATCGACTCGTCTGCACGCCGAAGGAGCTGATCTTCAGGCCCATTGCGCACCACCGTAATGCATGATTCTGCCACTCCATTTCGTTGCATTTCGAGGGCACGGTAGGAGGTATTCGTGGTGATAACATGAGTTGCCACACGACAAGAGAGCCGCTCGAAGAAGAGCAAAAGCCGGTGGAGCATCGGACTGCCTTCGCCCCCAAACCGGGCAAAGAACATCTCTGGAGAGAGATCGTGGTGGTCGAAGACAAATTGCTTGCCAAACAACCGGTATGGAAGCGCGACCAATACCAGCGTGTCGGGCGGGTTGTGGGCGTGGATGACATCAAACCCGCCCCGCACCAACACCACAAGCGATAATACAAACATAGCAACCATTGAATAGCCATATTCCCAAAGATAGCCTATCACCCCATCTGCCATAGGAGGGGCAGGGAAGCGATAGACTGCCACGCCGTCGACCGTTTCATGCCACCGTTGCCCGGGTGCAGAGGGAGCAATGACCGATACCCGATACCCCGCTCTATGCAATGCCTGGGCTTCCCGACGCACTCTGCCATCTTGCGGGTAGGGGTTATTTTCCAACAACATCAAAATGCGGTTTCGAGTAGATGATGCCACATAGTCCTCCTCGTAATAACGATATAGGTGTGAACCAACACTTCTATCCAAAAAAACGCGGAATTTGGGCAGAATTGTTTCTTCTACCCAATGAATATCCACCAGATTCGGGCTCTATCTTCGGGGTCTATGCTTCGGGGTCTATCAACGTGCGACAAAACGTCGTACCATAGATTGTACACCACGAAAGAATGAGCAATGTATAATCAAAGAAGATACGTGTGTCAAACAGTCTCCTTGTGCGGTGTACTCGATCCTTGTCCCCCTTTGCCGCTTGTACGACTGTTGTAAGGAGCAGCGCACCATATAGCCCTTAAGCATTGCCTCGCAACGCGAAAGGAAGGGACTATGTTTAAGAATACTCCCCCAACATACCAATGGTCTCAGAATTCCCAAGCGCATCTGCGTACCTTGATGGAATGTCACGCTGATGCTGTGATTATTACTGTCAACGGACAGATAGAGTTTGTCAACACCGCCACCGAAGTTCTCTTTGGGCGTTCTGCCCAAGAGCTTCTCCACACCGAATTGGGTATGCCGAGTGTGAGTGGAGAAGAAACAGAAGTGGTTATCATCAACAAAAACGGCACTCACTCGCTTGCCTCCATGCGGGTGCTTGATATGATGTGGCAGGGGCGAGAATCTCTCTTGATCGTTTTTCGTGGCAAAGCGACGGTCACCCAGCAACCAGATGCGGTGGAGGAACGCGCTCGCCATCGTACTCGCCAGCTTCTGGTTGAGCTTGCCCGCGCCCACCAAAGCCACCCTGATATTCTTTGCCAAGATACGCTCTTGGAAGTGATCAAATGTCTGGAACAACGGTTGCTCCAGGCCGAGGTGATATCGCTTGAAATGCCGATGGTCTTGCGCCGCCTTGGGCTGGTGGTGGATGTCAGTCGTGTCCGGCTCTTTTCCATATCTATCGATTCCGATGGCTCGCTGGATGTTGTTCTCCATACCCAATGGCAAGAGCCACTCCATTGCCCCGACCCGGCCCCCCCTATGTGCCCCCATACCGATGATCTTGCGATACTCTTTGGGCGGTGGCGAGATGTCTTTCGGCAAGGTATCCCCATCCACGGCAAGACATGTACGTTTACATATCTCGAAGAGCGCATCTTAGAAGACCACGGCATTCAATCTCTCGTCGCGTTGCCCATCTTTGTGCAAGGCACGTGGTGGGGCATATTGACGTTTGAAGATTGTCGATATGGCCGCACATGGATGCTGCACGAGGCCGACTCATTGCGGGCCGCCGCCACCATGATCGGCACAACAATGCAGCGGGAGCAGGTTGAGTGGGCGCTTCAAAAAAGTAAACAACGCTTTGATATCATTGCCAATTATACCTACGATTGGGAATATTGGGTCAGCCCAGAGGGAAAGCTGCTCTATGTCTCGCCATCGTGTGAGCATATCACCGGCTACCTCCCAGATGACTTCTCCCGCGATCCAACATTGCGTTACCAGATCATCTCTCCCAATGAGCCCGACTCGCTTCGAGAGGAGATCCGTCAGGAGGGAACACGAGAAACCCCATTTGAAGCTACCTTTCGCATTCTCTCCAAGCAGGGCGAAGAACGGTGGATTCGGCATGTGTCTCGGCCTGTCTATGACCATCACACCGGCTCATCACTTGGTATCCGCGGCAGCAACCGCGATATTACTGAGCACAAATGGAAAGAAGATACCTATCGAGTGTTGGTAGAGCAGTCGCTGCAAGGCATGATAATTATGCAGGATAATCGGATTGTGTTTGCCAACCCAGCTCTCGAAAACATCACGGGCTACCCTGTTGAAGAACTCCACGCCTACGATAATACCGCATGGCCACACATTATCCACCCGGATGACCGTGAATTTATTCTCCAACGCTACACCAAACGGCTTGCCGGAGAGTCCGTTCCTACCCAATACCAATGCCGCATCACCCACAAGAGCGGGTCGACCCACTGGGTTGAAGTCTTTGTCAGCCAGACACAGTTTCATGGCAAGCCCGCCGTGCAGATCGTGTTAATAGACATCACCGAACGCAAGCAGGCAGAAGAATCATTGCGAGAGAGTGAGCAGCGATTTCGTGGCTTCTTTGAGCAGTCGTGGGATGGCCTTGTACTCATCAATCAAGAAGGAACGATTACCGAGTGGAATAGCGCCGCAGAGCAGGTGACCAGCATTACGCGGGAGGAGGCGATTGGCAAACCCCGCTGGGATGTTCTGTATGCCGTCGCGCCGGAAGAAGAGCGGATACCCGAAACGTATGAATCGTTGAAGAGCAAAATCTTGCATTTGCTCCACGATCATCCCGAAGATCCTCCTCCTTCTCAATTGCAAGAACGGACACTCCAACGAACCGACGGCTCACGATGCATTGTACAGTCGTTGATTTTTCCCATCAAGTCGGAGGGCAAACGGCTGATGTTTGGTGGCATCATGCGTGATATCACCAAGTCAATTGAGATGCAACGCGCCCTGCAAGAGAATGAACAACGGTTTCGGTTCTTGACCGAAAACGTCCCCGACATTCTTTTCCGCTACCGCTTCAAGCCGACGTTGGAGTATGAATATGTCAGTCCAGCCGTCACGGCGATATTGGGCTACACTCCCGAAGAATATTATGCCGACCCCTTCTTGCACGAGCGCACCTACCATCCTGTCGACATTGAGCTTATCCAGTGCCCGGTGACGATGCCTGAAGTAGACTACGAAAAGCCCATGAAGTTGCGATACTTGCACAAGGATGGGCACGAAGTGTGGGTCGAACAACGGGTATGGCCCATCTTCGATGAAGAAGGGGAGATGTTCGCAATCGAGGGGATTGCTCGCGATATCACCGAACAGAAACATGCAGAAGAAGCCTTTACGCAGAGTGAGCAACGGTTCCAGCTTCTGGCAGAAAACGCTCAAGACATCATCTTCTGGTACAAATTTGAGCCAACCCCTCACTATGCCTATGTCAGCCCCTCTGTCACGACTATCCTTGGCTATACTCCAGAGGAATGCTACAACGACCCACTGCTTTTTATCAAAATCCTGCATCCAGATAGCCGCGTGGTGTTCGACACCTACCGCCACCACCCCGACTCCATCACGGAGTCGATCACCTCTCACGCCATTCGGAAGGATGGCAGCGATGTATGGCTCGAACAACACCATTGGCTGATCTATGACCACAATCAAAAGCCCGTCGCGATGCAAGGGATCATCCGCGACGTGACCCAACGACAGCGGTTTGAGGAAGCACTCCGCCAAGCCCGCGATGCCGCCGAACATGCGGCCCGTGCCAAGTCTGAATTTTTGGCCAACATGAGCCACGAGATCCGCACACCGCTCAATGCGATTGTGGGGCTGACGACGCTGCTCACCAGCACCAATCTCTCTGCCAAGCAGTATGACTTTATCAAGACCATACGCACAAGTAGCGATACGCTACTGACGCTCATCAACGATATCTTAGACCTCTCAAAGATAGAAGCTGATAAAATTGTGCTTGAATATGAACCACTACACCTCGTCAACTGCATTGAAGAGACAATAGAACTTGTCGCAACGAAGGCAACCGAAAAGAATATCCAACTTATCTATATTATTGATGATGAAACCCCACTATTGTTTCTTGGCGATGCAACACGGATACGCCAAATTGTGGTCAATCTCCTCAGTAACGCGGTCAAATTTACGGAAAAAGGTGAAGTCGTGGTGTCGGTATCATCTGATCCCCACCCCGAAACACCCTCTTCTAACCAAAAACACCCGGGCCAAGGTCGTCAATCATCTTCCTACCCGCTTGGCCCCATCTACACGGTGCATATCGCCGTGCGCGATACGGGGATTGGTATCCCCCAAGGTGCCATGAACCGCATCTTTCGGTCGTTCAGCCAAGTTGATGCATCAACCACCCGCAAGTATGGCGGGACAGGGCTTGGGCTTACGATCAGTCGGCGGTTGGCAACGATTATGGGGGGAGATATTGATGTGCAGAGTGAAGTAGGAACGGGATCGACGTTTACATTCTCCGTTCCACTGCATGTGCTCCCGCTCGATCGTGAATACGAGAACATCAGCACGCTCGACAAACGCAAACCCGCCCCGCAATTTGCCGACAAGACCATCTTGGTGGTTGATGACAACCAGACAAACTGCTCCATGGTGGCAAAGCGAGCCGTCTCGTGGCAGATGATCGTCCATGCAACCAGCCAGTGTGAGCAAGCATTGGCGTGGTTGCGCGAAGGAAAGACCTTCGACTTTATTATCCTCAACTTGCATAACATTGAGATGGATGGCTTGCCTCTGGCGGCTGCCATTCATACCTATCCCAATGCTGCCCGCTACCCTATTATTATCTACATGGCAATGCAACACTACGGCGAAGCATCGCGTACGATACATTTATCCCATGCCGTTCTTCGACCGAGGCCCATCAAACTGACCGATCTGTACGACGTTCTGATGGCCCTTATCACCCATACCCCCCTAGAAACGCCATCTATGAAAACAGGCCATACACCAGACCCACTCGGACAAGAGTGGCCCCTCTCTATTTTGCTTGCCGAAGATAACCCCGTGAACCAGAAAGTGACGCTTCTCTTGCTCGAGCACCTTGGCTACCAAGCCGATGTTGCCTGCAATGGTCTTGAAGTGCTCTATGCGCTTCAACATCGGTCGTACGATCTCATCTTTATGGATGTCCAGATGCCAGAGATGGATGGTATCGAGACCTCACGCCGCATCCGCGAGTCGACGGCAGCCGATCATCAGCCCTGGATCATTGCGATGACGGCCCACACCCTAGAAGGGGATCGGGAATGGTGCCTCTCATCGGGGATGATGAATGACTACCTGAGCAAGCCGGTGCAGATGGAAGCGCTCATTGCCGCCATTGAACAGCTTATTACCCGCAAAAAGACACAAAAAAAGGATACGCTTGTGCCTACCCATGAACAAGCCCATGGTCAACTTCAGGGGGGGGCAGAATCTCACAGCTCAACCAACCACTCCTCGCCCATCGACTTCTCGATCATTGAGCGGATCGAGAGCCAGGTAGGGCGAACGGGGAAGAAATTGGTCGATGAGCTGATCGATATCTTCCTGAAGGATGCCCCCAACCGATTTGCCGCGATGCATGAAGGGATCGAGCGGAACGAACCAGATATCCTGCAACAGGCCGCGCATACCCTCAAATCAAGCAGCGCTCAACTTGGTGCGACTCATCTCTCTCTCCGCTGCAAGGAGCTGGAAACCAAAGGCCGTGAGGGCAACCTCACCAATGCTGACACACTCGTCGAGCACGCAGAAGCAGAACTTGCACGAGTCGAGGCGGCGCTGCGCGAATATCAGGCTTCGCCGGTGCCTGGAGAGGCGAGTGTATGATTTCTTCACTCTCCTCCCCGAAATCTTCACTCGTTTTGGCCTCAAAACAGTGGATGGAAAGGGGGAAACGGTGTTATAATCTAGGTAACTCAGATAGACAAGATATATATGACGTTCGATAGTCAGCACATTACTGTAATGTTGCTGTACGTCAATTCTCCTCGCAGCACCATAGCAACGAACCACTTGGAGACAAGAGCAACATGGTGTGCTCTTGATATATTGCGAATTATGATTGGCTGCTTTGAAACATCATGCATTTGGAATGCATTGTTGTGATGGTCGTGTGTACGATGCGCCTCAAGAGATAGATATGAGGCGCGTTTTTCTTTTATCCTCTCTCATACCGAATTCGGATGTATACTTATACTATCATCAAGCCAGCAACGGCCACCA
>CAZGLO010000084.1:0-14219 GCA_964526735.1 uncultured Chloroflexaceae bacterium
TGCGGTTGCGGGCGGCGAAGAGACCACCGATTTCCGCAGGGCAACCACGATTGAATTGGGCCACGGGCGGCGGGACGGAAGCTTGCAGGAGGATCGGGCGCGGGTGCGAATGGGGCAGGCGCCGCACGTGCAGTCGGTGCTGAACAACACGGTGGTCGGGTTGTTCCTGAAGCATCAGTATGAGAATATGGCAGCAGGACGGCGCGAACTGGATGCCACGATCAATCGGGCGTTGTTTCAGCAGTCCCTGGCTGGCTGACTTTGCAACAGCCATGAACTTTGCAATAGCCATGTTGCATTCCCGCCTAGATTATGCTATACTACGGTGTGCAAGCACAGGGGGCGGTTAGCTCAGTTGGTTAGAGCGCATCCTTCACACGGATGAGGCCACTGGTTCGAGTCCAGTATCGCCCACCACACAAACAGCATGGAACGGTTTTTTCTTCTGTTTGGAGGGGAAAGCCGTTTTTTCGTGCCTATTTTCTCTTCCCTTTTCCAAAACAAAACACCTCACGCCATGCGAAACGACGTGAGGTGCAGAGAATACATGTTTTTGTAGGCTCAAGCGGCCTGATATATGTTCTTAGCCAGAGACGGCTCCACTGCCCACGCCCTCAAGCTGATCCTCCAAGTCATCATAGATTTCGCGGAGTTCATCAAGCGTGGCCTCATCGGCGTCCCAGAAGCCGCGCGCGTTGGCTTCGAGGAGGCGGCGAGTGATTGCCGCGGTGGCGTGCGGGTTGAGCTTTGACATCCGCTCGCGCATCTGCTCGTCAAGTAGGTAGGTCTCGGCAACGCCTTGATACACCCACCCCTCAACGGCTGACGCGGTCGCGCTCCACCCGTAGGTGTTGTTGACCCGCGATTCGATCTCGTGCACGCCCTCATAGCCGTGGTCAAGCATCGACTCAAACCACTTGGGGTTGAGCAGCTTTGCACGCGATTCGAGCCGTACCATCTGCTCAAGCGAGCTAAGGCGGCTACTACTTGTCCCCACTGCGTCGGCGACCATCACGGACGGACGCTTATCTCGCAGCTTCTCGACCGTCTTTGAGACACCACCAAGGTATTCATAGTAGTGGTCGATATCGCTGATGCCGATTTCAAAGCTGTCAATGTTCTGGAAGGCAGCATCGACGGTGGCGAGCGATTTCTCCATAATTGTACGAGAGTCGCGCCACTGGCCATCATCGCCAAGCGTAAAGCTCTTGCGGCTCATAAAGGCCTCACTCAACTGCTCTTCCTCATCCCACGTGCCGCTCTCTACCAAGTGGTTGACGTTGGCACCATAGCTGCCCGGGGCGTTGGAGAAGATACGAGTCGCGGCCTCGTCAACGCTCACGCCAAGCTCTTCGGCCTGTGCAAGCGCGTGCTTCTTGACGAAGTTCATCTCAATTGGCTCATCCGCCGTTGCGGCCATACGCATCGCCTTGTCAAGCAACCGCATTTGGTGGGTGAGCAGGTCGCGGAAGATACCACTGACCGTGACAACCGAGTCAATGCGTGGTCGGCCAAGCTCTTCAAGCGGGGTAAGCTCGATGTCGCTAATGTTACCAAGTTCATCCTGCACCGCCCGCGCACCAACAAGCGCCAATACCTGCGCCACGCCTTCGCCATCGCTCTTGAGGTTGTCCGTCCCCCACAAGACCATCGCGACGGTTTCTGGGTAGGTACCGCCTTGCTCCCGCTTCATCCGCTCAACCATCTCGTGGATAAGCTTCGCACCGGCATCTTGCGCAAACGCCGTCGGCATACGGAAGGGGTCAAGGCCATGGAGGTTGCGGCCAGTCGGCACCACACCCGGGTTTCGCACCACGTCGTTGCCGGGGGAAGGCGGGATATAGCCGCCATTTAGTCCATGTACCAAGCCTTGCAACTCCTGCTCATCAACGATGCGGATGGCCAAATCGTTGAGGAATTCCCAAAGTTGGTTGAGCGTGCCGGGCTTGATCTTGGCCTCTTTATTGAGATGGCTGTCAGCAGCATTGCGACGCGCTTCAAACGTCGAATTCCACTGCTCCTCAACGCCGTGCCCATTTGAAGAGGTTCCAACACCCTCCGGCATCGTCACGAACCACAGCAATGCATCGCGGCAGATGTGCTCAATCTTTTCCCACCGCTCTTGCGCCGTGCGGTCGGTCTTGAGCCGCTTGCGCAGATCCTCATAGTCCCATTTGAAGTTGTTGGCGACCATTTGAGGGAGAGGTACGAGCTTCTTGTCAGGCTGCGTAAAGCTGACGATGAGGGAGAGGATGTCGGCCAACTCCTCCGAAGACGACTCCTTGCCAAGCACGTGCAAGCCCATCGGAATCATCCGCTGCTCAATCTGGATGAGTTCGTGGGAGAGCGCCGATACATAGGTCTCATCAGGCGAATGGCCATTCGTGCTGCCACCCTCCTCATCGATCTCCACCACAATCTCCAATTTCTCTGCCTGCGTGCGGATATCTTCCAGCATCTCCTTGGAGGGGTTGTGGCGATAGTTATCAATGGTGTCCTTGAGCAAGCGCAAGCCCTTATACAGGCCAGCGTGCTTCAGTGGCGGCACCATATAGCTCACCAACGTGGCAAATCCACGTCGTTTGGCGATAGTCCCTTCGCTGGGGTTGTTCACGCAGTAGTAGTAGAGGTTCGGCAAGCTGCCAAGCAAGCGCGTTGGCCAGCACGAACTGCTCAACCCCGCCTGCTTGCCGGGCATAAATTCAAGCGCGCCGTGCGTTCCGAAGTGCAGCACGGTGTCGGCCTGGAACGTATGCTCAAGCCACGTGTAGAAAGCCGCAAAGCCGTGATGTGGCGCGGCATCTTTGGCCATCAGCAGCCGCATGGGGTCGCGCTCATAACCGAAACTTGGCTGCTGCCCAATGAAGACATTCCCAAACCGCTTGCCCAAGATGTAGAAGCTCTTGCCGTCATTGAGCAATTCGCCCGGCGCTTTGCCCCAAAACGGCTCAATGTCCTTGTAGTTGGGGAATTGCCGGATGTAGTCGGAAACCAACAGCCGGTCTTCCACATTCCCATCGGTGCCGTAGGCAAGGCGATTGCCCTCAACCACGGCCTGCCGCAACGCTTCCGGGCTATCGGGCACATCTACCGTATAGCCTTGATCCTTCAGCTCTTGCAGCAGCCGGTGCACGCTCGCAAAGACATCAAGATAGGCAGCCGTCCCCACGCTCCCCAACGTCGGCGGGAAGTTGAAGAGGATAACGGCCACGTGCTTGTCGGCATTTTTCTTCTGCTTGAGCGCAACGCGGCGGGCAATACGTTTCGCCGTGATCTCAACCTGATCCTGAATGGGAGTAGTTTTGTCGTTCTCTGCCGTGGGGCCGCCATAAACCCGCGGTTCTGCCGCTCCATCAAGCTCTGGGATGGCGACGCTCAACGCCAACTGAATGGGTGCAAGCCCAACATCGTCGCGCTGCCACTCATCAATGCGCTGGAAGGCAAGCGGGATCATATCGAGGTAGCTAACGTCAAGCGCCTCAAGCGCCACGCGGGCGTCATCAGGACGGCTTTCCGCCGGCCCGCCTACCAATGAGAAGCCGGTTCCATTGACCAATATATCAATCGTCGCTTTTGAACCGGATGCGTCTTTCGTTCGCTTTTTGCCCGATGAGACGGTAAAGAATTCTTCTATCGCGGGACGGAAGTCAAGGCCGCCGCTATACACAGTCCGCACCTCAACCCCGCGCTCCTCAAGCGCATAGGTCAAGGCATCAATGTGGGCGGTGTTGCCGCCAAGCACCGCCGAACGCATCGCCAACAACCCAACGCTCCCCTGATTGAGCTTGAGCTTGCGGCCACGCTGCCATCGCTGGTAGGCAGTCAGGCTGGTGAAGGGGTCGTCCGCGTCGGGGTGATAGATGGCTATATCTGGGTAGACGATTGGGTCTTGTACGGGAACCTTGCCCTTGTAGCCCTCCACATAGCGGTCGATGATGGCACAAAGCATACGGCTGAGGTTTTCGGTTGAGCCGTTGAGCCAATATTGGTGGGCAGAAATGTAGGTGTACAGATCCCGTGCCTTGCCGGGGATAAACTTCAACACCTTGCTCAGACCGCGCACCAATGCCAATTGGCGTTGGCTCTCGCCCTGGCCGTGTTTGGGCCGGAACCGCCCCATAATCTGCGAGAGTGGGCCGCCGCCTTGCTCTTCCTCATCATCCGACTGCTGCAAGGCAAACTTGCCAAGACGCGTGTGGCGGATGAGAACCGGATTACTCGTGATGATACAGACCGGACACGTGACATGTGCTAAGATCTGCTGCATTGGGCGGACGATATCCTCGCCAAACAGCATAGAACCAAAAATAAAATCAGCTTGGAGCATATCCCGTTCAAGCTGATCCCACGTTTCCTCTCCTCGCAAGAGAGCAACATTATAAATACGGACATCAACATCAATGCCGTAGGTGCTCTTGACATGCTTGCCTGCGTCACGCAACGCTGCATTGTTGGTGACTTCCATTGTCAAGAAGACAAAGCGCATACGCCCCCCCTACTTGGTAGTTCAAGACTCGTTCAAAGGTTAGAGCTACATCGGCTCGGCATCCAGGTATCCCTCATGCTTTCCGTTGATAGGGTGTTGTTGAGGTATCGATTGATCGATTAGGGGCACGAGAGGATGCCGCCCGTGCATATATACATTCGTAGATGTTTCAATAGACGAATATGAATTCAATAGGCGTTCTCGTTCATTTCGCTGGTTGTTTTTCCCCCTCACCGCGACATAGGCACCGCTTCGACCAGCGCCACATGATAAAACCCGTGGCTGATGCGCACGTGCTGCTGGATTTTCATGCCGACCGAGCGGAGTGTCTCTTCGACAAATGGCCGCTTGATCATCTGGATTTCGGTGCGGCGTTGGTTTTTGGGGAAATGCCCCCCAATCCAGTGCTTCATCGCGAGGAGTGGGTGGTGAGGTGCATAGGTAAAGATAAACGTATCGCGGCACGACTGCGCCAAGCGGCGGCACATCGGGGCAAAGCCGGGCGGCGGGTAGTGAATCAGCACGTCAAAGCACATTACGACGTCGTAGTTGCCGCCAATTGTCTCAATATCGCCAGCGACAAAGCTAATACGGTCATTCACCTCCGCTCGCTGTGCTCGCTCCTTGGCCTCTTTGACCATCTGCGGCGCGATATCTATCGATGTAACCCGAAACCCTTGGCTCGCAAGCGCAATGCTCATCAAGCCAGTGCCACAGCCCGCATCGAGCACGTGCGACGACTCGGCCCGCGCTACCAGCCCCCGCTCCTCAAGCCACGTCTGGGCCTGGCTCATCGTCTTGGCGTGGCCCTCGCGGATGGAGAGGCGGATGCGGGAGAGGTCTTCATCTTCGCCATAGATGGCCGACCACCGCTCAAAGCCGATGCCGTTGAAGTAGGAATGCAGTTGGCTTTTGTGCTGGTGCACATCAAAGTGTGTTTGCTTCATCGCCACCCACCGATGATATCGAAAATCTCGCGGTCGTTGATGGGCGTGGGGACAACTCCCTGCGGGCTGTTGAGCATATAATCGGCAAGCTCTTCAAACGGCTGCGTGCAGACTGCCTGCTCGTCGTCATCCATATCAAAGAGCGTCTTGCCCGCCAACCGACTCCGGCGGATGAGGTCGTGGTAGGGGACTTTGGCCGCGATGCGCGTTCCGACGAGGTCGGCAAACTTCTCCAACACCTCTGTGCCACCGCCGTGGACATAATCAACCTTGTTGGCGATAATGCCCGCCAGCTTGATATCGTAGCGCTTGCTCTTCTGCTCTATCGCCATACACAGCCGGTTGGCCGCGAAGATGCTATCAAAGTCGTTGCAGGCGATAATAAGCGAATAATCGGCGTGCTGCAGGGGCGCGCTAAAGCCACCACATACCACATCGCCCAACACGTCGAAGAGGATGATATCATACTTATCGTACAGCCCAAACTCTTTGATGAGCTTGACCGTCTCGCCCACCACGTAGCCGCCGCAGCCACTTCCAGCAGGAGGGCCGCCCGCTTCTACTGCACAGACCCCCGCAAACCCCGTCTGGACGACATCGGAGACCTCAAGCTCCTCATAGTGGAAATCTACATCATTTAGAGCATCAATAACAGTATTTTGGAGATGACCAGTGAGCGGGAAGGTGCTATCGTGTTTTGGGTCGCACCCAATCTGCAAGACTTTTGCGCCTCTCAGAGCGAATGCCGCCGACAGGTTTGCACTCGTGGTGCTCTTGCCAATCCCACCCTTCCCATACACCGCAATAATACGACTCATGATATTTGCTACCCACCAAGTGATTCTTTTGCTTCTCGTAAGACTTCGGCCGTTACCGTATGGTGCCCTTGTTGAAAGGCATAGTTGGTTGTGTTTTTGCGCACCTTGCCCCGCACAAAGAAGGGGATCTTCTTCAACATCGCTTCTGCCTCTGGCGTCCACACAACGTCGTCGGGAGAGGTAAGCTCCGCGGGCGGTGTGGGTGCTTCGGCGGCTCCTGGAGCGGTCTGAACGGCTTGAGCCGTCTGCGGTTGAGGCGCGGTAGCTGGCGGCTCTACGCCATTCTGCTCGCCATCGCCCAACCCCGCATCGCCAAACATATCGATGAGGTGCTTCTCCATCCCAAGTTTTGTCGTGGTATAAACGCGGTCGGCAATCACATCCGCACCGGCGAAGCCCAACATCGGGTAGTAGCCAAGCAGGTTGTTTTCGATGTGCGTGGGCGACGCGATGACCATACACGGCACGTCAAGTTTGCGCGAACTATGGCGTTCCATCTGCGTCCCGCAAACGATATCCGGCAACAGCTCCTCAATCTCATCTGCCACCCGCTGAAACTCATCTGTCACCAGCAGGTCGGTGGAGAGATAGCCATTAAGCTGCTCTTTGACCCACTCCGCTTCGTGCTCAAGGTAGGTACCGGCGCGCGCAATCTCCACGCCAAGCTCGTCGTGGAGGAATTTGGCCACGCCGACGGTATGGGTTGCATCGCCAAAGACAAACGCCTTCTTGCGGCTGAAGCTCTCCATATCGGCGGTGCGCGTGAACCACGGCACGCTACTTGGCGCGCTCATGCCATCCAGCGAAAAGGCGGTCAAGGGTGGCATTTCGATGTGTGCCCCCGCCTCGTTGAGCATCTCTACCAAGCGGTTGAGCCACGCCAGGGTTGGTCTTACACCGATCGGCGCATCGCAGAGAGCGGGCGTGCCGAACGTCTCTTCAAGATGGCGGGCAGCCCCCTGCCCAAGCTCACGGTATGGCGCAACATTGACCCACGCCGCCGGAAGCGTTCGCAGGTCATCCAAACCCGCCCCCCACGGCGCAACAACATTGATGTTGACGCCAAGCGCGGTGATCATCCGCCGTAGGCTGGTGAGGTCGGAGCGGTTGTGGAAGCCCATAGACGACGGGCCAAGAATGTTGACGCTTGGCACATCGCTGCGTGGCTGCTGCTGCGCATATCGCTGCACCAACGTCGTGAATAGCTCTTCAGCCGCGTCGGTCTCCTGCATACGGTAGGGGTTTGCCTCGTAGACGAGGAATTCGCCATCAACCTCGGCACTATCGACCACCCGTTGCAAGTCTTCCTGCAGCAGAATAGTACTGCACGTTGATGCCACAATGGTCAGATCGGGCTTTTTGGTGGCGTGAATGTTCCGCAGCGTTTCGGGGAGCCGGATCGTGCCACGCGCCAAGTCGCGGCCATCCACCACGCTCGTGCTCATATGCGGCAGAGCGGGCGCACGCTCCAACATCGTAAAGATCGTATTGACGTAATCATCGCCCAACGGCGCGTGGAAGACGGATTCTACCCCACGCAAGCTGTTGGCGATGCGGGCTATCCCATACTGTGCGGTGCCCTGATACATCCAATAGGTCAAGCGCATAGGTTTTTCCTCAACTTGGTAGGCTTGAAGGCATAACGCCCGCCATCCAGATAGGGTCATCGAGTGGGCCAAGGTCGGAGTGGCGCTTGAGGCTATTGCTAAACATCCCAACCAACGACCCCACACCGCCCCACCCGTGGATCGGCATAAAGGTAAACTCAGTACTCCACTTCGCCACGACGCCTTGCCCAATGATGGGGTTGGTCGTTGAGAGGGTGCTCACCACGATGTCGGGTTGCTGCTCGATGATATCTTGGTGTTGGCGGTCGAAGTTGGGCTGTTCGACGATTCGTACCCCCTCTAGTTGCGCCAACTCACGTGCGTGAAACTTCTTGTTGACGTAGGGCGTGCCGCACTCAACGATTTCACACCCGCACGTGCGCAAAAACCGCGCCACAGGCAATTCCATCAGCGTGTCGCCGGTAAAGAAGACGCGCTTGCCTTTGAGCAGGTCGGTGTGGCTTTGGATGTGTTTCCACGCCGCCGCCTCACGGTCGCTCAAATCGACGGTCTTGCCGAACATCGCGGCGAGGTCTTCCCAAAAGGCGCGTACGCCTTCTGGCCCAATCGGGAAGAGGGATGAGAGTACGGTCGCGCCGCGCTCCCGCGCCAACGTCGCCGCCACCCGCGAGAGGTAAGGCTGCAGCGGGGCGAGGATCGTCCCCGGGCCGATAGGCGGGAGTTCGGAGAAGTGGTTGGCAGGCAGAAAGCCCCCGACCGGAATGCCCAATTCCTTCGCCTCAAAGAGGAAGTCATCCGCAATCACGTCGTTGACCGAGCCAAGGAAAACCACATTGCGGTCGTTCTCAGAGCTGGCCTCAGGCTCGGCGGGCGCGGTGGGGCAGAATGGGATGAGCGCTTGCAAGACCGAGTCTTCTGCTTGGGCGCAGGTGTAGTCAAGGCCGCTCGCCGGAACAAAGACGACCGGCAATTCGGGCGTGGACAAGTTCTTGGCCAACCCCTCAAATTCGACCTTCATCACCTCTGGCGCGCAGGACGACAGCAGGAAAATGACCGACGGGTTGAAGTCGCTGCGGATTTCATTCACCAGGTCGTGCAAGTCGGGCTGTTCGCGCGATAGGTCGGCCTCCTCAAGCAGCGCCACGCCAAACCGTGGCCGCGCAAAGACCATCACCCCAAGCATATTTTGGAGAAAGTGGGCGCAGGTGTGAGTGCCCAAGACCAGAAAGAAACTGTCCTTGATTTTCTGGTAGAGCCACCCGACACTTGCAAGCCCACAAAAGCCATGAAATACTCCGTCTTCACGGATAATCTGGGTCTGTGGAGTCATAGAGCCTCGTTACAGTATGCTGTTGAAAGCGGGCTATCTCTTATATTTTCATCGACTATATTTTCATCGACATAGAGCCTTGGGAATCTTGGTCGCCATCGGGTTCCTCATATTGGAGGTCACGCGGGGCACCACACACAGAAATCTCGTCTGCGATATTGCCTCCTTGCACCATATCTGCCGACAGATCGGGGCGTTGTTCCTTCAGGCGGGCAATCTCTTCTTGGCTCAAGATGCGAGATTGGTCGAATTGGAGGTCGATCTCCATCTGCAACCCTTTGCGCTTGACCCGGCCCAAGTCGTAGAACCGCTTGGAGAGGGTGGTTTGGGCAAAGGCCTTGAGACAACCAAGCATATAGCGTCGTTTCGCGGGGTCTTTGATGAAGGGGTAGCCGAGGAATGACTTGCGCATGTAGAAGCGCGCGTAGCTATGAAGCACGCCCTTGAGCACGTCCTCGCGCTCCATCTTATCCGGCTTCATAATCGGGGTCACGAAGTTGTACTTCGAGTAGTCGCGCACCTCCACCTTGTCGCCCAATTCCTCGAACAGCTCGGCAAATGGCCAGGGGGTGTACATATTCCAGTTGGCCATATCGGGGTCCCAGTCGAGTGCGAGCTGGTAGGTCTCTTCAATCGTCTCTGGGGTTTCGGCGTCAAGCCCCATAATAAACTGCGCTTCGGCCACGATGCCGTTCTCTTGCAAGAGCTTGATGGCCGTCTTATTTTGCTCTGTGGTGGTCTCTTTGCGGAAGATGTTGAGGTTGAGTTGGCTGGCGGCTTCCGTCCCCAACGAGACGTGCATCAACCCCGCCTTGCGGTAGTAGTAGAGCAGATCTTTGTCGCGGAGAATGTCGGTCACGCGGGTGTTGATGCCCCACGGGATCTCCATTCGGCGGTTGATAAGCTCTTGGCACAGCGCCACAAACTTCTTGCGGTTAATCGTCGGCTCTTCGTCGGCAAGAATAAAGAAGCCAACATTATAGTCCTTGGCAAGCATCTCAAGCTCGTCAACGAACTTCTTGGGGTCACGCGCGCGGTAGACACGCCAGAACTTCCACTGCGAGCAGAAGCGGCATGTAAAGGGGCAACCACGAGCGAAGTTTGGCACCGCGACGCGGCAATTGAGCGGGATATAGATGTACCGATCCCAGTTGAGGAGGCTCCAGTCGGGGGTGAGTGTTTCATCAAGGTCGCGGATAGGCGGGTGGGCGGGCGTCGCCACGACCTGCTCATCTTCGACAAACGCGATACCCGTGATGTTACGGCGATCTTTGAGGTCGCTTCCGGCCTCAATGGAGCGCAGCAGGTTGACGATGATCTCCTCGCCTTCACCCCGCACGATATAGTCAATCCACGGGGCCTCGCTGAAGACTTGGCCATACATAAAGGTGGCGTGGATGCCGCCCAAGATGAGTTTGGCCTGCGGACGGGCGCGGCGGGCCAATTCAAGCGTATCTTGTGCTTTGTAGATCATCGGCGTGATGGCCGTGCAGAGGACGACATCCGGCTGATGACGCTCGATGAGCTTTTCGAGGACATCATTGGGGATATCATCAGTCATTGCGTCAATGAAGGTTACATCATTGTAGCCAGCTTTTTTGATAGAGCCGCCGAGATAGGGAACCCAACTGGGGGGCCAATTTCCGGCGATTTCGGCTCCGCCGGCGTGATAATTCGGTTGGATCATCAAGATGCGCATAAATGCTATCCGCTACTTTCTAGGTGTTCGACCAAAAGGGTGTGGGTTTGTCCCTGACACGACGGCAAGGCCGCCTTTGAACCATACAAATGACATTTGCATTCTCCCATCGCCCACGGTCGCCCACATTGGTGCGCGTTCTCACCGCCACCGTCAGCGCCACTGCGCGGGGAGTATTGAGGAGTATTGAATACACGCCACTCAACACGGTATTACTGAACACGATAGGCACAGCGAACGGATGTGTGCTCTTGTCCATCGCTCAAATCCGTATCCGTTGTCGGGATGACATCAAGTTGAGGGCCGATCAATGTCTGAAACAGATGGGCGAATGTGCCTCGGTAGAAAGAACACACCTGCGGCGGCACCTGATGTTGCGCGGTTGGCTGGTTGAAGATGGCGATAGCGGTGTCTGTTCCCACGCGGAAGCGGAACATGCCGCTGCCGACAAACGTCCACGCATTTTTGCTGATGGCCCACAAAAAGAGTTTCAACCCGAAGGTGCGAGGGAGTAGGGAAACAAGCCGTTGAAACACCCCTGGGATACGGTGGGTCAGCAGATATTGCGCGGTGCGTTGCCCCGACTGCTGCAATATCGCCGCGGTGGCATCCTCGCCGATCTCAGCAAGCAGCACCGAGACGAGGTGGAGGAAGTCCCGTTCGGGGATCATCTCCGACGGGAGCTGGTCGATGAGGTCGGGTAAGCCACCACGCTGCAAGACCGCTTGCGCTTCAGAGAGGCCATACGTTTCTTTTAGGGCTTCGACGGTTTGAATAATTGAGTTCGGCCCAATTTTGGCGTTTTCCATGTATCGTCTTTCGCTACGAAAACCGAACGCCAAGGCGCGTTTGGGGTATCAGAAGGCACTGTATTGTGTAGTGCAGATTGGGTACTACTTGGCAGAGGATTGTAACACGGTGATTCAAAATTTGCAAGTTATTAACTTCTGTTTGCTATGAAACACATTCCTCATACATCCCCCTCTACAAGAGGAAACCCGCTGCGTTGTGCAACGGGTTCCTCGTTCCCATGAACATATCCTAGTTCACTGCAAAAGATCTTTAGATATTGGTAATTGGGTCAGGGACGTGGACATTGGGTGGCAACATCTCTGGGTAGTTGACCCCCGCATCCTTCGCCCATTGGAACCAGTCGGGAATAAGTGTCCCCGTCAACAAGATACCAATTGATCCGGTGATACCCATCAACCAAGCAAACCAGAAGGCCCACAAGTGAATGCTGTAGGCGTTGGCGTTGAAGCCAATCACCCATCGCCAGAAGAGCTGCGCGCGCTCGGTGCCGGTACCTGGGGCGTTGATCTCCTCAAGCTCTTCGTGAGCGCCGTATTTGGCCGTCGCCCAAATCGTCGCGCCGTGCATAGAGAGCAACAGCGTGGAGCCAAGCAAGAAGAAGATACAAACCATGTGGAAGGGGTTGTAATAGAAATTCCCATAGGCAACACTGACGTTGTTCCCCCAGTCCAACAAGGCTTTGATACCGTGGGCCGGAGCCTCAGACCACGTGCCCATCCACAAGGGACGAATGATGTAGATGGAGAGGTAGAGGGCAATAGCGCCGGTGAAACCGTAGGCCAGGTAGGGCTTGACGCCATTGGCCTTGGCGCGGTTGTAGAGACGCAACCACCAGAAGATGATGGAGGCGGTGAGGAAGAAGGTTGCGGCCAACCACCATCCGCCTTGCTCCAGCGGCGGGAAGCCCCAAATGCCATTGACGGCATTGGGCGGGTCGATCTGCAGAACCGCAAAATACTTGACAAAGGCGACAGGGTTGTAGCCGACCGTTGACATCATGCCCATCGTCCAGATGAGCGTGAACATGAAGCCGCTGGCGAGGGCGAGCAAGCCCCACACCCCGACATAAATCGGGCCGAGCTGCGTTTGCCCAAAGAATCTGAAGATGGCACCCAAAATGGGGACATTTTCAAACTCGATAAACTTATTAAACCGACCACCAGGCCCGCCAATGCTATTGTCAGGATGGTAGTCTAAATAGACTTCGTGATTAACTGGTGCGCTTTCCATAAAATCGTGCTCCTCCTTAGACCCCACTCCACCAAGGCAGATCATTCCAGAAGTTCCAGAACGAAGCCCAATCCGTCACAGGCCAACCAGAGAAGAGGATACACAGGTTGGAAACCAGGATAGCTCCGGCGGCGGCAAGCGTTGCCAGCTTGTGAATGCCAAGCTCTCCGATGGAGTAGCCAACGATGTCGTACCAGAAGTGGTGCAATCGTTCGATGGCGTCACCCTCACGAATTTGGGCAGCACTCAAAATTGCCGACCCGTGCATTCCCAAGATCAAGGTTGACGTGAACAGACCAGTGATACCAAGACAGTGGAATGGATTGTAATAGAAGTTAACATACCGGTACCCAAAGTTCACAATCCAGTCCAAGTGAGGCAGCACCCCAAGCACAAACCCTTCACTCCAGCTACCCATCAAGATGGGGCGGATCACTTGGAGCGTTAACCACGCAGAAATCAACACGCCGAAGGAGGCAGGGACGTGATAGCCCATCTTCAGCTTGCGGCAGATGTCTACTTCACGCATCATCCACGAGAGGAAGGCGATGCTCGCGAAGAGGACGGTCATCTGCCAGGTAAACCCGGGCGAGCCTGGCCCAACAAAACTCAACCCACTCTCAGGGGGTGGGGGCTCGATTTGGCCCGCGATAAAGTTGGGAAAAAGCGTATAGGGGCCATTGAATACGATGTCATTGAGGTAGAATGCCGCCCCAATGATGATCGCCATCAGGCCGATGAACCCAAAGGTTCCGAAGTAGAACGGGCCAATCCAAAAATCGAGTGGGTCATAGCCCCGAAAAACGGCTGAAAAGAGGGTGTTTCCTCGTTGACGAAAGTCGTTTTCGACTTCCTCGAGGGTACGGCCACCCTTGACACGCGAACTGCGACTATTCGCCTCTAGTTCGACTTCCCAAACTTCGGCCATTCCCCGATCCTTTCCAGGTGCTTGCAGCACACACCACACACAAAACAGCTACAACAAACAGAGGAATACCATCCGTTTTATCCACCCCACCCCGCACCCGCTTTCCTGTTGATGCATTGGGGTACGATAGGGGGCGTGGGACAGAAGCACCGTGTTTGTATCAGTGCTCCCCACCCCGCGGCGGGATGAGGAGAGGATTTCCCTCCGTGTAGCCCCAATAGCCATCATACGTCGATATGGTCGTATCCTGGCAACATCAAAAGCGACAAAAGCCCTTGGGTCTTATGGGCTACCCTCATAACATTTCATAAACGGCGAGAGAACCCCACGGAGTCTCCCAACAATGGTCAGCTACCCAGGGCTAAAGCACCTGGGCTTGTGCTCGCTCCTCCACCCGTCG
>CAZGLO010000085.1:0-14103 GCA_964526735.1 uncultured Chloroflexaceae bacterium
AGAACCGTTTGTTTCAGGTGCTGGCCGAACTGGATACGCCCATTCGTTTCTGTTCCGGGGAAGCGTGGGACACCGGCCTGTTGTGCGACGGCGGTTTGTGCTCGTTGAATTCCCCATTCAATGATGCTAGTTGAGGTTGCTGTGGCGAAGGGGGTGGGTGAGGAGGTGGGGGTAGGGAGGGTAGTAGGTGTGAGGATACCTATTTCCGCGGTGGTTGTGAGGGGTGAGGTGGAGGTGAGGGGCGTAGTTGATGTAAATACCTCTGTCCCCGCCGTCGCTGTAAGCGGGGCGGTGGAGGTGAGGGGCGTAGTTGATGTGAACACCCCTGTCCCCGCGGTTGCTGTGAGTGTCACGGTCGCGGTGATGGTGGGTGTACCACCGATGATTGTCGTGGTGACCGTAGGTGTGCCCTCAATAACCGTAACCGTTGTGCTGGTGAGCGGGGTAGAAGTTGCTCCGAATTGATTAAATGGAGGGGCGGCGTGTCTTGCAGACGGGAGATAGCCAAGCGATGCGTGGGAGGTAGGCGTGCGGACGATGCCACACCCCACCACGAGGAAAACAAACAAACAAAGGCACGATATTCCTATGTGGTTTTTCATAGTAGTCCAAGGCGTGCTCCCCCTGTCGGAAGACCGTAATAAGAGTGGGGGGTGCCCGTGCTCCTTTCTGATGCAGGTGCTGCGAGTGACGATCTGGTTGTTTTTCTTTCTGTCTGATATCTCACACGATTCACACGATAGGTGGCGACGCACATCATATACGGTTGTTGGCGAGCCAATCGAGCGATATCGTGATTGCGGGGCAATTGTACCACTGCTAGGCAATCTTCTCAAAGATGCAATGGGATGGTACGAGATGGTACAATAGGACTCAGAGCGCGACCAACGCTTTTGGACAATTGATCAATGGATGATCGATTGCGATGAAAGGGATCTTCAGTGATGTCAGATCTGTATGGGTTTGAACTACTCAACGAACGAGAGATACCAGAACTCCACTCACGCGCGCGGATATTCCGCTACCGCCAGACGGGCACCGAACTCCTCTCGCTTGAGAATGGCGATGAGCACAAATCCTTTGGCATTGTGTTTCGCACGCCGCCCCGTGATTCGACGGGTGTTGCGCACATTCTTGAGCATTCGGTTTTATGCGGTTCACGCAAATACCCCTTAAAGGAGCCATTTGTCGAGCTGCTGAAGGGGTCACTCAAGACATTCCTCAATGCCATCACCTTTCCCGACAAGACTGCCTATCCGCTTGCCAGCCAAAACACGCAAGACTTTTACAATCTCATTGATGTCTATCTTGACGCGGTATTCTACCCGCGTTTGACGGAGATGATTTTCCGGCAAGAGGGGTGGCATTACGAGCTTGACCGTCCGAATGAGCCAATGCGCTACAAGGGGGTGGTTTTTAACGAGATGAAGGGGGCCTACTCCTCTCCGGAGAACGTGGCGGAGCGCGAGTGGCAGCACGCCCTGCTCCCGAATACCACCAGCAATACTACCATCCCTCCAATGCGCGCGTCTTCTTCTATGGCGATGACGACCCAGAGCAGCGGTTGCGCATCATTCACGATTACCTGAAGGATTTTCAAGCGATTGATGTTGGCCCGCCCTTGGCGCTCCAGCCGCGGTTCAGCGACCCGATCCGCGCATCGCACACCTACGTTATCGACCCGCGTAACCGTGCGCGTTCACGCAGTATGATATCGGTCAACTGGCTGCTGGACGAGACCAATGATCCATTCACCACGCTGGCTTTGCAGGTGATGGGCTATATTTTGGCGGGAATGCTGGCCTCACCCTTGCGCAAAGCGCTCATTGAGTCGGGCTATGGTGAGGATTTGGTGGGAGGCGGCGTCTCAACGGGGATGCGCCAAGCCTTTTTCTCGACTGGCCTCAAGGGCATTGATGTGGCGAATGCTTCTGACATTGAGGCGTTGGTGTTACGAAGTTTGCGTGATGTGGTTGAGCAGAGCATTGATCCGCTGACCATTGAGGCGGCGGTGAATACCTTTGAGTTCCGCTTGCGCGAGCAAAACACCGGTTCTTTGCCCAAGGGGTTATCGCTGATGGTGCGTTCGCTTTCGACGTGGCTTCACGATGGCGATCCGTTTGTGCCATTGGCGTTTGAGGAGCCACTCACGCGCTTGAAGCAGGAGGTGGCAAAGAACGACCGCTTCTTTGAGCGGCTGATTGAGCAATCGCTGCTGCAAAATGAGCACCGGTCGACGGTCACGCTTGAGCCTGATGAGAAATTAGGCAAGCAGCAGGAGGAGCGTGAGCGCAAGCGGCTTGATGATGCTCGTGCGGCGATGAGCGAGGAAGAGGTGCAATCGGTCGTAGAGATGACCCGTGAAATCAAGGCGCAGCAGGAAAAGCCCGATCCGCCCGAAGCCGTGGCAAAGATCCCCCGCCTGACGCTGGAGGACTTAGATCGCTACAACCGTGTTATTCCGCTGACGGTGTTTGATCTTGAGGGCAATCAATTATCGCCGCTTTTCACCGACAACGCGCATCTTTCCGACCCGCCTGCCATTCTCTACCACGACCTGCCGACCAACGGGGTGCTCTACCTTGATATAGGCTTTAATATGCACGTGTTGCCGGAATATCTTCTGCCCTACGTGCCATTATTTGGCCGTGCACTGCGGGAGATGGGGACGGAGCAGGAGGATTATACGCGGTTTGCGCAGCGCATTGGCTGTAAGACGGGCGGAATGTATGCCCAACGCATCAGTATGTATGTCAGCCAAATGCAGACGACATCGGCGTGGATGTTTCTGCGCAGCAAGGCCACCCTTGAACAGACCAACGAACTGCTTGCTATCCTGCGTGATATCCTCTTCACTGTCCGGCTGGATGACCAAGAGCGATTTCACAAGATTGTGCTTGAGGCCAAAGCACGTGAAGAATCATCGTTTGTGCCCAATGGCAGTGGGTTTGTGAATTTGCGTTTGCGGTCGCGGTTCAACGAGGCTGATTGGGCGAATGAGAAGATGGGCGGGGCGGATTATATCTTTTTCTTGCGCCAACTGGTGCACGAGGTGGAGAATAATTGGCCGGTGGTGCTTGGTCATCTTGAGGAGATGCGCCAACTGCTTTTCAACCGCCACGCGATGATTTGCAATATCACGATAGACAGCTCCCAATTTGAGCGAGTGCGTCCGTGTGTCAGCTCATTCCTGCAAGAGATTCCTATCCGGCCAATGGAGATGTCGACCTGGAACCCGACCTACCGCCAGGGCCACGAAGGGTTGACGGCTCCCACGCAGGTCAACTACGTGGGCAAGGCGGCGGATCTTTATGAGCTTGGGTATCAATTCCACGGATCGGTGGGGGTGATTAAGAATTACCTGCGCAATACGTGGTTATGGGACAAGGTGCGTGTGCAGGGCGGGGCATATGGATGTTTTTGCCGTTTTGGGCGCTATTCTGGCGTGCTCACCTTCATATCCTACCGCGATCCCAACCTGCTTTCCACCTTAGATGTGTTCAATCGTTCGGGCGATTTCCTGCGACGGGCTTCGCTTGACCAATCTGAGGTGGTGCGAAGTATTATCGGGCGTATTGGCGAGATGGATACCTACCAATTCCCCGATGCGAAGGGCTATACGTCGATGTTGCGCTACCTGACGGGACATACAGATGAAATGCGCCAACGCAAACGCGAGGAAATCTTAGAGACGACCGTGGAAGATTTCCGTGCATTTGCCGATGTGCTCGATATGGTGCGCGATTCGGGGAATGTGGTGGCGATAGGGTCGTGGGAGACCATCGACCGCGCCAATGCGATTGAAGGTCATTTCCTGCAGCCCACCAACATCCTCTAAATATGCTCACTATGGGCGCTTGTGGGGATGTTGTTCATATCCCGCCCTGCAACGCGCTCATTCTTGGTATGAGGAGCGGTCTCCCCCGCAGTCTGCTACGTGTGGGAGGGGCCGCTCCGCTCTCTTTTTAAGTTTCTGTCACATACCGGATGCCGCTTTGGAGCGTACTGCGGGTGATGATGCTCTGCAAATCGACGCCCAGCGAGACCAAGGTTTGCGCCATTGTTGGCTGAATGCCCGTCAGGATAATCTGCGCGCCGAGGAGGGTCACTGCCTGCGCAATCGTGACAATCGTATTGGCCACTTGCGTATCGACCACCGAAACGCCCGTGATATCCACAATCGCGTAATCGGCCTGATGGGCGGCAATCCCCTCAAGCAAGCTCTCCATCACCTGCTGCGCGCGGGCAGTGTCGATACTCCCAATCAGTGGCATCACGAGCAGGTTGTCGGCGATGGGGATGAGCGGGGTAGACAGTTCCCGCAGCGAGTCGCGTTGTGCTTCGATGATGCGCTCTTTGAGGGTGAGCCGCTCCTCCTCCGCCTCCTCAACCGCCGAAATATCGCGAATGATGGCGGCCCGGCCAATGATATCCCGTTCTTCGCTGGCGATGGAGAAGATAGAGACCTGTGTTGGGAAGGAGGTGCCATCAGCGCGCTGGTGGAGGACACGTCCTTGCCATTGCTGTTGTTTTTCTTCCACCTCGTGCAAGATGGTGGAAAGAGAATGGCGCTCTTCGGGGGGCAAGAAGTCCATTCCGCGCTTACCACTGGTATCATTGACCCCGACCATCTGCCGATAGGCCGTGTTGCTATAGAGGATATGGCCATCTGAATCGACCACAATAATGCCATCGGGTGCGCCCTCTGCCAGCGTATAGAAAATACGTCGCTGATGTTCTTTCTCCTTGAGTTCGTGCACATCCATCGCGATTTCCATCCGAACCGTGCGCCCATCTACCCACGTAATGGCGCGGTCGGAGATGTTAAACCACCGCTGTGCGGTGGGATTGAAATATTCCCACCGATGAATGCCCGTCGGGTTGCCGTGCTCGTCCAACAGTTTGTCGTTGGTGCAGAACTCGCACACTTCTTCCTTTTCTTGCATTACTTCCCAGCAGGTACGGCCTTCTGCGTTGCCAAATGCCTCTTGCCCAAACTTATTCATAAATAATAGTTTGTATGTTTCCATATCGGAGACATATACCAACGCATCAAGGCTATCGAGGATGATACGGAAGGCTTCGTACGATTGGTGGAAGCCTTGTTCTGCCTGATATTGCCGCGTCACGTCAGTACTCACGGCGAAGACGTATTGCACCTCTGGCTGTCCATCGTCCGCCGTATCATCGCGGAAAATAGGCATACACGTGGTCTCTGTCCACCGTTCTTCTGTTTGCTCCGACACGGGGGTGGTGACAAGGTAGGGCGAGGGGTGATTTACCACCGTTTCGCCTTGGCATACCCGCCGAAAGGATTCCACCACGTTATATGTTGCAGCAGTGGGGTCTTCGTAGATGTTGTATGTACCAACCAATTCATCACGAGGGACGCCGACCATCTCTTCGTGTGCCCGATTGACCGTGACCAGGTGGCCGTCGGGGCGGAAGAGAATGAGCGAGATAGGCAGGTTGTCAAAAATCTTTTGGTAGAAGGAGACATCCTGTAGTTGGCGTTTGGTGGTTTCCAGCTCACGAGTGCAATCTTCAAGAGCCTTTTCCAACTCGCGAATGCGTTGGTGTTGTTCTTCGGTGGTCATCCTCATTATCCTCATTATCCTCGTTTTCGCAGCGTATTGAGCCGGTTGCTGAGATCAATGTGGGTGCCAATGATACGGAGTGGCTTGCCCATTTCGCTGCGGGCAACCACTTTTCCTCGGGTTAGGATCCATTTCCACGACCCATTCTTGGTGCGAACGCGGTAGGTTGTCTCGTATGTGGGCGTCCGAGATTCGAGATGGTCGCTGAGCGTGCGCAGCACAAACTCTCGATCACCCGGGTGGATTATTTCAATCCACGTTTCGCGGGTAATTTCTATATCGCCTGGATCATATCCAAGCATCGTAAACCATTGTGGGCTGCAATAGATGTTGTTGCTTACCAGGTTCCAGTCCCAGATACCGTCTTCGGTTGCTTGGAAGGCGAAAAACATCCGCTCGTGGGTGATTTGCACGAGCTGGTCGTGCTTGTGGAGCGGGTCAACATCATAGCGCTCCTTGCTCATATCGTGGATGATAAACCCCACCCCCTTGGGGACGTTTGAGAGGTCGCGGATCAGGAGCACCTCGGTGTGGGCGGGAAAGGTACGACCATCTTTGCGCTGGAAGATGACGATGCCTTGCCAGGTATTGGTGTTGTGCAGCTGCTGAATCATATTGAGAAACCGCTCACGCTCTTCGGGAATCACCAGCGACTGTATCTTCATCCCGATGCTTTGTTCCTCATAGCCGAGCGTCTTTTCAAATGCGTGGTTGATATAGACGTTCATCCCCTCAAGCGAGGTGATACACACACTGTCGGGATAGTAGTCGGCAAGTGTCTCAAAGGTATGCCACTTCTGCTCCTGCACCCGCTGATGCGTAATATCTTGGATTGTGGTGATGATCGCGGTGGGAGTGGAGGAGGAATCAAGTAGCATCGCCGAGTCGATGTTGGCTGTCCAGGATGAGTTTTGCTCTCCACGGTACATCGTAATGACGTGACTATATCGCCCTTTGTGGATCAGGGTCGGGATGATTTCTTGGAAGGTCTCTGCGTAGGTCTCGCTTGGCGAGTCGGCAATGCGCATCCCGCGGGAGGTGCCGGTCATCTGCTCATAGGCAGCATTGGTGTAAATGAGTGAGCCGTCCATAGTCGAAATGCCTACGCCATACTGCAGCGAGTCGGCAAGCCCCTTGAAAAGAAAGGTTTCCTCTCTGAGCGTCTCAATTATCGCTTGTCGTTCGCTCAATGCCTCTTGATAGTGGTAGCTGGTGAGTGTGGTGGCGCGGTCACTCACCTCGATCAGGTGGTTCAATGCATTGGCGGCAGGGGCAATATCTTCTTGCCCCGCCGAAAGAAGGATCTGAAAGAGGCATTTGCGGTAGATGGCAATCGTTTGGAGCGCTTTTTCAAGCGAAGTGCCGTAGCGTAAGTTGGTGCTGAGGTTTTCAGTCAGGCGGGTGGCAAAGATATCACCATCAGGATGAGTAAGCTCGTCGAGAAACGCAGTAAAAACGGCATCTATCTCATGAGAAAGCTCTTCGTTGGCAAAAGAGGCGAAGGGAGAACCAAGTGCGACCAACTGTTCCCTTACGTGGGTGATACACGTGTCACGGCGGTCGGTGAGGTAGCTATGAAGGAGTGTGTCCATCCGTTGCGTAGTCATAAGCGTTCTGTCCTTTTCTCAGGTCTGAAGCATATCGAAGCATATCGTAGGGATCTGGTGTGCTTTGCTGCTATACGACCATCGGGTGTGAATCGGGTGTGATAGGCGAATATGTGTACTTACCGCCGAAGTTGGTTCATCGCGTAAGCAATGCCGTTTTGGAGCGAGTTTTGGGTCTTGATGGTTTCAAGATCAATGCCCAATCCTACAATTGCTTGCGCCACTTCGGGCCGAATACCAGTGAGAATAATTTGCGCCCCCAATAGGGTGATCGAGTGGGCCGCCTGGATAAACGCATTGGCCACTTGCGTATCGACAATGCTCACGCCAGTGATATCGAGGATCACCACCTTGGCTTGGTGATATTCTACGCCCTCGAGCAGATTTTCCATCATCTGCTGCGCCCGGCCCGAATCGAGTGCGCCTACAATTGGCATCAGTACAATGCGGTCGGCGATGTTGAGAAGAGGTGTTGAGAGTTCTCGCAATGTTTCTTCTTGTACTTGGATAATCTCGGCATCACGCTTGCGCTCAGAGATATCGTGTAGTGTCCCTTGCACCGAAATCGGACGATGATCGCTATCGTAGATGATCATCGCATCATCGCGTACCCACGTATAGTGGCCATCCCAATGCTTCATTCGGTATTCGATGTGGAGCGGGGAGCCGTAGGTGATACTCGTCTCGACTGCTTGGCTGACCCATCCTTGGTCTTCTGGGTGAATGACATTGTTCCAGTCGATATTGAGGCATTGTTCGGCATCAACCCCAAGGATCGTTGCAATACGCGGGCTGATGTAGGTGATGGTGCGTTGAGTGGTGGGGCGAGCCGTGTAGACGGCAGAGGGCAGTTGTTCCACCAGCAACCGAAACTGCGATTGTGCCCCGCGGAGATTGCTCTCGTGCTCTTGCAAGGTTTTGGCCATCTCATTGAATGCGTACGCGAGGTGGCGAAGCTCCCCAACCCCCCGCTTGTCATCAAATCGGACATTCATATCACCCGCCGACAGACGACGTGTGGCATTGGCCATCTCGCGGATAGGCCGCAAAATAAAGAACATCCCCCCAAAAAGAACAACACCAACCTCAACCAACGCAATGAGCATCAGAATAATCGTATTGCGTATGAGGGCTTGATTGCTGGGAGTAATTGTTGCCTCGGCAGGGATACCAACACTGATGTAAAAAGGGGCAGATAATGCTTCGTAGTCGGCAATCGCATAGGCGTAAATGCGTTCGGTGTTGTCTATCCCCTTGACACGAATAAGATCGTCTTGAGAAGAAGAGGTGATAGCTTGATACAATGCGGTTTCAGGGATGTTTTGCCCAATCCATTTGTCAGCATCTTGTGTGCGGGCAAGAATCGTGCCCTTTTGGTTGATGATAGTGATAATCGCTTCTTCGGGGATGTGGTTGACTTGGCTGTAGGTGGTGAGCCAGGAAAAATCGACCGTGGCTCCAATAAACCCTATCAGTGACTCCTGCTCGTCTATGATGGGATACCCGATAGGTACTATCACCTTGCCCGATATCGGATGCACTTCAATATCGCCTATTGTAAGCGAACGAGATTGGATCGCCTCGAGGAAAAGCGTGTGAATATTAGGATCAAGTGGCGGGCTGAGCGTCGGCGCACTGCAAATGAGATTCTCCGATGGCGCAAGTACGAACATCTCACGATAACTACGGTATTGCTGCCGGAGTTCGGTCAGGTCAAATGTACATCTTGTGCTGTCGAGCGTGCGGATAGACTCAAGCCGCGCTAAGGTGGCAAGCGTTTGGTGGGCAGACTCAAAAACTTGGTTCTGAGCATTGGCAAGGTGGTGGGCGGTGTGGAGTGCATTCTCGTGTGTGGTCTCCACAGCGTAGGTTTTTTGCTCTGCACCCGTATAGATGATAAGCCCCAATACGGGAATGATAATGAGGGCGATGAGAAACAGGAGGCGAATGTGAAAATTGTTGATGGGAAGCCGTGTCATTGTAGAAGGTTGTTCTTTCTAGTGTCAGTGTATCATTGCCGGTTGGTTGTGTATTCAACCTCCTCCCGACCTCACGCCGAGCGGACGTGTGAATGGCAAGAGTGGCCTCTACATTATAACAAAACAACACGATGATGGTGAATCGTTGAGAGGCAAATTGGCTTATTCTTTGGCAGAAGAGGGGGGGTGTTTTGTATGGGTGTCACGGTGTGGGGCTTGTCATCTTTCTGTCATCTTAAGATCGTGCAAACCGCCCCTCGACCTGCGTCTATGCTAGCAAGAGTGGCGCACACTCGCCACATTACCTACATAACCTTGTTATCAACCGGGAACGGGAGGTTGAGATGAAGAAACGAATGGCAGTATTTGCACTGGGGTTGACGGCCGTCTTGGGAGGATTGTTGTTTGTCGTGTCCTCGTGGACGACCCACGCCTCACACCAACCCGGCGCGGTGTCGTTGGAAGTCCCCGCCGGAATGGGCTATCAAAATGACTATGTATCTGTTTCGCTGCACGGCTATCAGCCCGGTGAGAGCGTCACCCTGTGGCAAACGCTCCCTGACGGCACAGTGCATCCGCTCCACGATGTGTATGTGCACAATGATGGCAGCGCAACGGAGACTATCTTTATGGAACCGTCTTTGCCCATTGGAAAGCACGCTATCAGTGGGCGGGGCAATCTGAGCGGAGAAGTGGCGATTGTCGAATTTTCCCTGGCCGCGCCGTCTGTTGAGCCAGACGCCGCCGTGACCCTGTCTGTCACCTCAAGCGGCACCCGCGAAAATAATGTGGGCAAGCTCAAACACTACTTCATATGCCAAGGATCGGGCTATGTGGCGAATGAACCCGTCTCTTTCTGGCTGACCGCGCCAGATGGCTCCGTGCACGACCTCGATATTGTGTCGGCTGACCAGGAAGGTAAGGTGAGCTACCAATTTGCCCTCGATACACCCGTGATGGGCGGCGAGCACCGCGTGACGGGCTATGGCCGCACTAGCGAACGCACCGCCGTTGGCAGCGTGTCGGTGGCCCAGTCTGCCGATAGCTCTACCGTCTTCCCAACAGATACGTCCGACTCCCCGAGTGAGCCGGAACCAGAGCCGCACCCCGCTCCCACCGACTCCCCGGCTGAGCCGCAACCAACCACTTCCCCCAATGAGGGCGATACCGGCGGCGATAATGGCGGCGATAATGGCGGCGATGATGGCGACGATAATAGTTCGCAACCAACTGGCGAGGCGACGTTGGAGGTCAATCCAACCGAGTTTCGCAAGAATGATACCACGTTGTTGATTGGACGGGGGTTCGTTGAGGGCGAAGTGATTACCCTCTCGCTCGTGCGCCCCGATGGGAGTGAGGCACAACTCTACGAAGGAATGACCTTGACCGGAGAATTTGGAGAGTATATTGTTCTGGCGACGTTGCTCCCCAATGATCCACTCCCCCCAGGCTCCTACTCATTTGCCGCCTACGGGGAGAGCAGTCAGCGATATGCTGTTGCACCTTTTGTCCTTTTGCCATAGGTGTGGTGTGTGGTTCCTCCACACATAAGAATGCCACGGGGGTTCTGGCCTCCCCGTGGCGTTTTCCTTTGTCGTAGGTTGTGGTGTTTCTCTGTTGTGGTATCTATTGAACGACGATTGGTAGGTAGATTAGCTCACGTTCCGTCTTGAATGTGTCGTCAATTGACGAATCGGGCGGGTGGACTGTCCCCGCCTCCTCAAGCGTATAGGTCAGTTGGCGCTCTACCATCGCCGTTCCCGCCATCGCCGCAAGCTCTACCGTATAACTCCCCGCGGCCTGCCCTTCTGTGTCGAGCTGTGCCACAAATGCTCCCTGCGCATCGGTTTGCACGCTCCCCAGTGGGATACCCGCAACGCTGATTGAAATGGCCGTGTTGGGCGGGAAGTTCGTTCCGCTCACCACGAAATGACTGCCCACTTGGCCCGTGTCGTGGTTGAGGGAGGTGTCGGGTGGGTCGCTAATGAGGATGTCGTGCGTGGTATCGACCGTGCCATACTTGTTGGTAGCCTCTACCGCAAGCTGCTTGGTGCCGGTGGTCTCCCAGGTGTAGCTTACCCCCACCGAACGCGTTCTCAACGTCTTCGTCTCAGCATCGTGGTCTGTCACCTGCCAGGTGTAGGTGATTGGCACTGAGGCGGTCGTTGGGGCGATATCCGCCGTGAATGACTGCGTCTCGTTGGCAATGCCCCACGTCGGCCCGCTTATCTGGAGGTTGGTGGGCGTCCCGATCGATGGGTCGTCGATATCACCCGTCCCAATGCGGTCTTCGGTGGGGTAGAGGTAGGAGTTGGCCATCGCGTCGCTCGTGAGATCAACCAGCCGTACCTCATCACCCGATAATACCGCCAAGCGCGTGGCGTCGCTATTGAGCGCGAACCGCGTCATAAATGGCTCGGAGTTGGCTGTGTCGCGCCATTCACCTTCGTGCCGCCACAATGGGCTGCCATCAAGTGTGTAGGCCTCCACCACGTCACGGTAGCGCCACCCAATGTTCTCAGCCGCGTGCTCGTGCTGGTAGTCGAAGATATCCCGCGCAAAGACGACGCCTTCATCATTCGGCAGGAACCCAATTTGCGTGACATACGACGTGCCGTCGTGCTTCTCCCACAGCACATCGCCATCAGATGAGAGCATTGTAAAGCGACCGTCTGATGTGCCCACCGCCACCTTACTGCCATCCGCTGTCACATCAACCGCGCGCGGATAGCGTCCGACATTCAGCCCCGGCTCAAGCGTCTCCATATTGGAGCCTTCGCCGCTGATACGGTAGTTCACCCCTTCGGGAATATCCTTCATAATGCGCAGGACATTGCCCGTGAATGCCCACACCGATGCATTCGATGAACCGCCAATTGCCGTACGTGGCTCAGAGCTGACGAAGACAAAATTGCGCACCGTGCCATCGGGCTTGACGTGCTTGGCATAGAACCCGTGCAGTAAGGCTCCACCATCGTCCAGTGCGGTCACGTCGGTTGTATAGGTGGCAATGCCTTCATCGCCCGTCTTCACCCCCCACTCCACCTGGCCATCTTCGCCGTTGAGCTTCACGCCAAAGGTGTTCCATTCGCCATACAGCAGGTCGCCATTGGGGTAGACATCCATATCGTAGATGGTGCGGCCTTGCTTGTCGGAGGGAAAATCCGGCACGCCACTGCCAATCTTGTGCTTCCACTGCTCCTCACCGCTCAAGGTATACTTGCTGATGTAGAGGTCTTCGTAGAGCTTGAATGACCAGTCAGGCGGGTTGGGGTCGATTTGGTCTTCGCCGCGGTTGGCGGCCACATAGAGCGATTGGCCATCGGGCGTGAAGCGCACAAAGAAGACCCGCCCATTGTACGTCTTCTCCCACTCCTGCTCGCCCTCTGCGTTGAACAGCCGCACGATGCCGGTCGTATCGGAGCGGTCATCCTTCAACCGCATCACGCCTGCCGCCACGTGCGTGCCATCGGGGCTGATATCGACGGTGAAGGGGAAGACGCCCTGCTCATCTTCTTGGGCAAATAGCTCTGGGAGGGAATGCTTCCACGTCTCCTGCTGCACCATCGCCGTTTGCGCATTGCCGCTGATTGGCTGTCCGGCGGAGTTGAAGGTGAAGAGATGGCCCTCTCCGCCCGGCTGGATTGGCGAACACGCCAGGATTTCGGTGGCGAGCAGAGGGCGGGTGAGGGTGACATTGAACTCCTGCGTGCTGCTGTCGGAGGTGAGCGTGTTGGCCGACACAATCGTGCCATCCCTGCCGAGGTGCTGCACGAGGAGCTTGTTGACCTCCGATTGGGTGTGCAATGAAACGCTTGTGTTGTCTGCCTGGACAGACACGCCCGCCCGCTCTGTTTGATGGCTGACGATGGCGATATCTTCTTCTGATGGCAGATCGGCGTTGAGCAGGGTGGGGTCGAGGTGCGAGGAAGGCTGCGCGCGGCTATTCTCCTTGACATCATAGTAGATCTCATAGGTACGGCTCTCATCTGCCGCGATGGGCGTGGCGGGCTTAATAATCGCCTCATTCCCCATCACGATGACGCGGCGGACGTGCCACGCGTGCTCTTCGCCCTCCTCCTCGCTGCGGTCGGGGAGCAGTTGCTGCTCGAAGGCGATGCGGTACTGGCCGACGATATCCTCGTCGGGATAGACCAATCTATGGCCGAAGACGTTATTCATATTGAAGATATAGCGTATCCAGCCATCCTCCAGCTCATAGCGGATATCCGACTCGGCATTGACTTGGAAGCCGCGGGTTTTATCTATCTCGCCATCGTTATCGCGATCCATATAGAAGACGATTTTATTCCAATTCCACCACGGGAATTCGCCGATTTTGGCCTCAACCGCGAAGGTGGTGAAGCGGGCGGGGATCCACCGATCCTCATAGCCTTCATCGGTCATCCAGGGGATTGCTTGCGCTTCGGTTTTGAGGCCGGTTGACCAGGCAAATCCTGCCTTCTTATAGGCAGAGTAGAGTGAGAGGACGCCGTTATTGCCTTCAAGCCGCCTATCGCAGCCATCGGGCGAGACGGAGCCATAGCAGCTATCGGTCACAAAGCGGTCAAGCGGGTTATTCTCAAACGTCTCATACTCTTTGGTGCCTTCAAGCATAAAGGGCACTTCGGTGGCATTATCGCCCTCTATCTCGACCACGCGGATATCGGCGACCTTATACTCCCGTTCGCTGGTCATATTGACGGGCAGGGCGATATGTTCAAGCGCATTCCCGCTCTCATTGCGGACAGTAATGCGGTCGCGGTAGGTGGCGTGTGCGAAATGCCACGGGTCGGCGGGGACGGGGCGGGCGCGGGCCAGGGAGGTGGTGCGCACATCGTCGTAGGTATCGAATGCCGCGCTGACTGTCTGCCAAGCGGTATCAAGGGCGGACTTATCGGCAGCCGTGCCAAGGACAAC
>CAZGLO010000086.1:0-13983 GCA_964526735.1 uncultured Chloroflexaceae bacterium
GACGGGTGGAGGAGCGAGCACAAGCCCAGGTGCTTTAGCTCTGGGTAGCTGACTCAAGCCACATGAATATTAGGGTTTTTCAATGAAACTTCTTCGGTTGCTGTCAAGGAGAGCAGTTGTTACCAGTATTTTGTTCTTTATCGGTATTCTGACATGGGCACTGTTGCCTATAAGTCGGTTCGTTATCATACTGCCGTTGCTCTTGTTCGGGCCTGGGTATCTTATCGAACAGTGGCTTTTTGCCGATAGAGACGAGAGAGAAGAAACGTCGGATAGGTATTGGTTTCGTCCGGCCCTCTGGATAGGGTTGAGCTTCAGTGTCGTGGCGCTGATTTATGAATGGGTCACGGCGGTTGGGCTTTCTTTTCCTTTCCCCGCCCTCAACATCATTGCGCTTAGCTGCGTGTTGGCGGTGTTGATTGTCTCGCGTCGGGAATATCACTCATATTTGCTGCACAGTTATGCGGAGGAAGAGACACACAAGCCCAGCGATAGCTCTCGGATTGGTAGTTGGCTCCATTCTTGGAATAACCCTTGGGTGATCCTGGTTTTTGTCTTCCTCGTCTCGCTATGGCTGCGGTTTATCCAGATAGAGGGGATTGTCCTGCCGCTATGGGTTGATTCGGTGCATCATGCGCTGATGATACGGGTGGCGGCGGAGCAGGGAGTTGCCCCACTGTCTCTGCAGCCCTATCTGCCGGTTGAGCATTTGCCATACCATTGGGGGTACCACGTCTTCACGGCGACGGTGGTGCGTCTCACCTCGCTCCCCATCACCGAGGTGATGCTGTGGGAAGGGCAAGTTCTCAATGCGCTGCACGTGGTGACATGTGCTGCATTGGGCGGGTTTTGGTGGCGCAACCGCACTGCTGGCATTGTGGCGGGGGTGGTGGTTGGGCTAGTCTCATTTATGCCGTCGTACTTCACGTCGTGGGGGCGCTATACACACCTTACCGGCCTTCTCATCACCCCGTCGCTGGCCATTGCATGGCAGATGTGGCTGCGAAGCGGGCGGTGGCAGTGGGGAGTGGCAGTGGCGCTCCTGCTGGCGGGGTTGAGTATGACCCATTTCCTGGTCTTGGTGCTCTCGCTCCTGCTTTTGGCCGTCGTTACGCTGCATTGGTCACTGGGCCAGTCGTTGGAGGTCAACATCCGGCGGGGGGGGAAGACAGTACTTATTGCTGTCGGGGCGATGGCATTGAGCGCACCGTGGCTGATGGTCTTGGTACGGGAGATTTTGCTCCCCGCGGCAGAGCAACCAGAAACATTAGTCTCCGGCGGCGATTACGTCACCTTGACTGACCGGCTGTTGTGGGGGAAAAATAACCATATTCTTGTGGCGATAGGGCTGTTTGGAGCGTGGTTGGGGGTATGGCGACGTTCCCCCGCCGCCATCTACCTGGTACTGTGGCTGGTTGTGGCGGGTATGGTCGCCAACCCGTGGACTATCACCTATGTTCTGCCAGCCGTTGGCGCGATATTCTTACCCGCAAGCTTTCTCCACCGCCGCAAGCGGTTTGCGGTTATCGGCCTACTTCTTCTTGGTTGCAACCCCTTTATGGTGAATATCCCGTATCAATGGCTCATCACCAACGACGTGATTACTATCAGCCTGTTTCTCCCTCTCAGCATCATGATTGGCGGTGGTTTGCTCCTTGCCAATGCGTGGTTTACCAAGCCCGCCCTGCATTTGCGGTGGCCATCGTTCCCGTGGAAGACGGTTGTGCGGTGGGTGGGGATATGCATCCTTCTTGGGTATACCGCGGTGAGCGGCTGGAAGCTTCGGGAGGTCATCAACCAAGAGACCATCCTCGCAACCCCCGCCGACGTTGAGGCGTTGGAGTGGATTGAGGAGCATATGTCGGAAGATGTCCGTTTTTTGGTCAATGCGGTGGGGTGGTATCCCGATGCCGAACGTGGCTCCGATGGCGGGTATTGGATTGTGCCCTATACCGACCGGTGGGCAAGCACCCCGCCAGCAATGTTTACTTACGGAGATAAAGAGTATGTCCACTCGGTGCAAGAGGTGACGCGGTATGTCCGCGGGCTGACGACGGAGCGCGAAAGCGACCTCCACAACCACTTCATCCCCGAACACCGCTTTACCCACATCTACATTGGACCAAATACGAGTGGGCCGCTGTGGAAGGGCTATTTTGAAAATCGCAACCTCTATACCCCCATCTATGAGCAGGATGGCGTGATCATCTTTGCCGTCAACGAGTTTACCAACCCCAACCAACGTACCGCGCCTAGCAAGGATTTTTTGCACTATGATGGCTATGGGGATGCGCAGACAGAACATAGGTAGAAGTTGCTGGACGGGTTGAAAGGGCGGTCAGCAGCAGCGAGAAAGCTACCCTCCTCTTCGTCATACATTGCACTGAGTGCGGGGCGGGGGAGGTGGGCAGTACGGATTTGTCGACGCAAGAGACTTATGCTATGATTAGCCAGGCTATGAGTTCCCTTGGGGAAGGGGAGCGTGGAACTCAGGCGAGTTATATCTATGTAGCTATTCCCCAAGCGAAAACAACACTATCTAACACAGTATAAGAAGATAAATACACCCAAATTACGTGCGAGCCTTAGTATAATGCCGGTTCACGCTCAGCCACGCTGTGAGCAAATCGGCTTTGTGTAGTGCGTTATGGGTATTTATATGATAAGGAGGATACCATACGATGGCGAACACGACCATTCACCCCTCCCCCGCCTCGAATCTACAGTCGGGGGATGATTCTTCTCAATCATACCAGTACAAACCAATCACCTATTTCTCTCTCACCTTCGTTCTGACGTTTGCGTTTTGGTTTGTGGGGGCATACGCAAGCTTCCAAGACGAAGGAAGCGGCATATACTTCGTCTTGATGCTGATCGGCTTGATGGTGCCCTTCCTTCTCTCGCTGGTGATGATATTCACCTCCAAAAATCCCCAACTAAAAAGGGATTTCGTCAACCGGCTCACCAACCCCAAGCTTATCCGGGTGCAGATGTTGCCAGTCTTGTTTCTCCTGATGCCACTCTCTGTCGTGCTATCGATCCTTTTTTCCGTTCCCTTCGGCGGATCGTTGGCACAGTTTGAATTTGCTGAAGAATTTTCTTTTACGTCGGGATTTGTGCCGGTATTGCTGCTACTTATACTTGCGGCCTGTTTCGAGGAGCTTGGTTGGCGTGGATATGCGTTTGAGAGCTTGGAGACGCGGTATACCTACTTCACAGCGTCGGTTATCTTCAGCATTCTGTGGTCACTCTGGCACTTTCCGCTTATCTTCGTCAATGGTTCCTACCAATATGAGGTACTCCAAGAAAATATTTGGTATGCGACAAATTTCTTCGTCAGTATCATCCCGATGGGCATCATTGTCAGTTGGTTTTGTATCAAAAACCGCAAGAGCATCCTCGCTGCCGTTGTCTTCCACTTCCTCATCAACATTTCGCAAGAGATGATGAACATCACCCAGACAACAAAGTGCGTTCAGACATTCGTCCTCACAGCGTTCGTCGCGATAATTGTCTTTATGGAGAAAGATCTCTTCTTCTCAAGGGAGCATCTGACGGGCAAAAAGGGGTATTTCACTGGGAAAATGACACACGGATGACGCATGGATGATTGCATTGACCATATCACTCCATATTATCCCAGGTGCCAGGGAGAAACCAACGAATGACTGCGCAGAACAAAACGCAAAACCCGATGCTCAATGTCTTATCCCTCCGCGACTTCCGACTCTTGTTTGTCGGCGTCTCGACCTCGTTATTGGGGGATCAATTCACCCTCATTGCCACCCCTTGGCTCGTCCTGCAGCTCACCAACGACCCGCTCGCATTGGGCATCGTGCTTGCATTAGAAGGATTGCCACGAGCCTTGTTTATGCTCTTTGGAGGGGCAATCACCGACCGATTTTCGCCGCGCATCGTGATGCTTGCCTCTGACATCGCACGTCTGATACTCGTTGCCTTGATGACGGTTGTCGTTCTGATGGGCACTGTCCAGATGTGGATGGTCTATGCATTTAGCCTTTGTTTTGGGCTTGTGGCGGGGTTTGCCGTCCCTGCGGGGAATAGCATTGTCCCCTTGTTGGTGGAGGAAAACGATTTGCAGGCTGGCAACTCTATCGTGATGGGTGCTGGCCAAATCGTTGGGTTTGTGGGGCCGGTGGTGGCCGGTATCTTGATTGGCAAGTACTCCGAGTCGTTTTTGGGGATTGGGCTGGCCTTCGGCGTTGATACTATCACGTTTGCCATTTCAGCCATCACCCTCTGGCTGATGCGTGGGGGAGGGACACTTGCTTCTGCAGTCAATGCATCGGAGGAGAGCGAAGATATCTGGGCTTCGATTATGTCTGGCCTAAAGTATGTGTGGAATGATGAGGCATTGCGCTTGATATTCCTGGTCATCGCGGCGGTCAATTTCCTGTTTGTTGGGCCGATATTGGTTGGCGTGCCTGTCTTGGCCGATCAGCGGCTGGTGGAGGGGGCTGTGGCGTTTGGCCTGTTGATGTCTGGCTTTGCGGGCGGCAATCTTGGCGGCTTTTTGTTGGCGGGGGTACTTCCCCGGCCAACGGGGAAGACCATGCGTCTGCTCATTATCGGCCTATTGGCTGTATTTGGCATAGCAATGGGGATAATAGGTTTTGTCAGTGTTACCTGGATAGATTTTGTCATCATGCTGCTGCTCGGGTTGGGCAATGGCTATGTCACCATCATTCTCTTCACCTGGGTACAAACCCGCACCCCCAAATCTATGCTCGGTCGAATGATGAGTTTGTTCGCCTTGTCAAGCGCTGGCCTTGTTCCTATCTCTCAAGCCATTTCTGGCACGCTCAGCTCGTGGAACCTGACCTTGCTTTTTGTCTCGGCAGGTGGGCTGATTGTCCTTATGACTATCTGGACAGCCCTTCAGCCAGCGCTTGTGACGTTTGGTGAGCATGTAGCGGCGAACACGTAGTGGCAAATACGTGATACACCTCACCCATGCCTACTCTTTCTGCTTACTGCTGCATGATGATTGGCAGAAAGATACGCTCAAATGGCCACGCATCGGGGGCGGGGCTGTTGAACTCATAGGCCCCAACATCGCACGCAGTTGAGCCATCGCTATTGCCATCCACGGGCCGTTCTGCGCCGCGCTGATCGAACTTCGGACAGCCGTCTGTCTGACCGGCATCAATCGCAGGGCTACCGTCGTTGAGGGCGAGTGTTTCTGTTGGGCCACCGTTGTCGGCAAGCGAGCCAAGCTTGGGATCGGCAATGGTGGCCGATTGCAGACAATTATTATCCTCATCTGCATCGGTCAGCTTATCTGGAAATTGCATATTTCCGCCGCCATCGGTCAGATGTTGGTAGCATTGTTGGTCGATCTTCCACTGATTATTCGCCGTATTGCTGATAATCAGCGAATTTTTGACCGTCATCTCATGCTCGTTATAGATTGCACCAGCATATTCCCCTGCATAGTTGTTCATCATCGTGCAGTTGGTGCAGAGGAGATTGCCCGCTCCGGCGATGGCCCCGCCAAGCCCCACCTCACTCGTATCATCTTTGGCGGCGCGGTTGTTGTAGAAGGTCACATTTGTCAGCAAGGCGGGGTGATTCTCTGTATTACTGCCGCCGCGCCAAAATGCCCCGCCTTGAAACTCCGAGCGGTTGTTTGAGAACACCGTGTGGCTAAGGGTCAAGTCTCCATTGCCGTGGCGGAACCCACCGCCATACGCATCTCTCCCATTCTCTGCGAGAACCGTATTGCTGTCGAAGATAGACCGCTCAACAATCACCTCATCCGGCGGGTAGACCCATGCGTGCACCGCTCCACCACTGAAATCGCCTTGATTATTGCGGAAAACCGAGTCGCGGATGGTGATGGCCCCTTTCGTGCCATCGTTTTTACTTGCTCCATCGGTATAAATTGCCCCACCCATCCCATGATTGCCACTGTTGTTGGTTTCTGACACATTGTTGACAAAGGTTGTGCCAACAACCGTTAATGTAGAAAGAAGGTTGTTAATGGCTCCACCGTTAATACCCGTATTCTGCTCAAACAGGCTATCGTAAATCAGGAGGACGGTCTCGCTGTCGGTGGCAATCGCGCCGCCGCCGCGCTCATCGCCCCCACTCCGGCCGTCGTTGTTGCGGAAAATGCTGTTGGCGATGGTAGTTGTGGTACGCCAGCCGGTGCGCAACCCACTTCCCGAGCCGTCGCCAGCCTCTTTGCCGTCCGCAATCGTGATGTTTCTAAGGGTAAATGTGGTGTGATTATCCGTAATAAAGACACGTGTCGCATTCCCACCACTAATCGTGATGTTGCCCCCTTGGGCCGACCCACCGCCGTCTATCGTCGTATTGCGCGTAATGCGCACATCGTCGCCGACGGTGATTGTATGGTGCTCATCGCCGCAGTTGAACGTAATGTAACCGCTGCGTGCTACCGCCTTGCGAAGCGCTTCTTCGGTGCAGCTTTCCGGTGTCCCATCGCCAACGACGTTGTCTGCAGAGGGAGGTGTGTCATCTGCCCCAACCTCAAACGCCCCGCTATCGCAGACCGTGACACCATCTTGATTGCCGTCGTAGGGGCGGGTCACACCGCGTTGGTCAGTGGCCGGACAATTGTCGCTAGACCCACCATCAATGGCCGGGCTTCCCCTGCCCAAGGCCATCGTTTCTGTCGCGCCACCGTTGTCTGCCAAATCGACCAGCAAGGGGTCGGCGGAGAGGATATTTCCTCCCGTGGCAGAAGCGCAGGACGTGCTGGGAAACTCAATATTGCCCCCCGCATCAGTAAATGTCCCGTCCTCATTGGCACAGTTGTCGCGGGCAGAGCCGGGCGTGTTTGCCAAAATCGTGTTCCGCATCGTGAGTTCGGCATTGCTGTTGAAAATACCCGTCGTGAACTCACTCGCCTCGTTGTAGGCCAGCGTGGCATTGGTGATGGTCGAGCGGTATTGGTAGTTGTAGATCGCACCGCTATTCTTCGCCGTATTGCCCACAATCGTCGTGTTGACTATGTGCAACCCGTCTGGTTTGCCGCTGCCGCTGGCCGAGATGGCCCCTCCCACATTCTTCGCCGTGTTGTAGGCAATCGTCACGCCATCTATCTCCAACGGGCCGCCAGTATTGCGCTCGCGGTAGAAGGAAATCGCCCCGCCATTGCCATTCGACGAGTTGCGGGCTATCGTTGCGCTGTGGACGCTGGCCGTCGTGTGGTTAATCAACAACCCCCCGCCATCCCCACTGGCAACGTTATCAGAGATACTGCCGCCTACAATCTCAATAGTACCTTTCCACGTGCCTGCAATGCCGCCCCCGCGCCCAGCCTGATTGCCGGTCACGTTGACGTTGGTGAGCGACACACTCCCTTCTTCCACCCACACCGCGCCGCCATCACCGCCGGTCTTGCCATTGGTCAAGGTCATGCTGCTCAACGACAAGACGCCATGTTCGCGCACTCGGAAGATACGTACGGAGTTATTGCCGCTGATGGTGATACGACCACCGCCGTCAAGCGACACCTCGCTGTTGATCACCTTCGTACTCGAGATATCAATCGTATGAGGCGAATCGCCACAGTTGAACGTAATCGTCCCGCCCTGCGAGAGTGCGTCGTCAAGCGCAGACTCAGTGCAGCTTCCGGGCGTCCCCGTGCCGACAGTGGTTTCGGCAGTGCGGGCGGCGTAGGTAGAGTGGGGGGAATGTCCCCATAGTGGAGAACCGATGAGTAAGAGGAACAATAATATGAGGTACGAGATAGTGAGGATTGCAAACCGTCTCTTCATAGGAAAATCCTTCTTCCTTCCTGGTGGTAGTGTTCAAAACCTTTGAACATTTTACCAAAGATATGAGGAAGAAAGAAGAAAGGGAAATCATCAATACCCGCAAATAGGGGGTCTCTATTACGGTCAGTTCGTGTCTTGTGCTACAATGCCATAGGGTATACTCTACGACAGTCCTATCCTGCTAGCAGGCAACGGCTTCTCACCGTTCTACAAAAAACGAGCAAAGGTTGTACCATGCCCAGTTTTCTTAAGAATCATCCTACTCTCACGATATTGCAGGTCTGTATCCTCATCGGTATTTTGTTCTTGTGGTTATGGCAGCAATATTTCCTGATATGGATCATTGTTGTTGCCGACGCGGTCGGGATGTTTACGTTCTTGCGGTACCATTTTCCCGACAGCCATGCGACGCTTGAGACGTTGAAAGAAGCATGGTCTACCGCCACCGAATGGGCAGATCGACAAATACAATCATTTCTTGCCTTGGTTCACCGCCAAACAGATGCATTCCTCGGTCGCTATTACACGTGGCTTCTCACCACCTACGGACATATCAACACCTTTGGTCTCTACCACCGCAAAGACGACCACGATAACCATCACAATGGCCATACGGAAAACACGGAAAACAACCAGTGTCAAGCGACAATCCCCATTTGGGATATTTTTATCAATGTGGGAATAGCACGCGGTTTGTCTGCATCATTGGGGAGATCACAACGCAATCTTGGGTTGTATGGGACAGCAGGTGTCGCGGATGCCGATATATGGCATTTCCTACGAGAACGGAGCCTTCGGAAAACCACCTCCCACGATACGTTGGTCGTGATTGGGAACACCGGGTGCGGGAAGACGACATTGATGTACTACCTTGCCCTCGCCTTCTGCACACATGTCTACCACCGCTACCGTGTCAAGCCCTACATCCCGATGTTGCTGCCGCTGCGGGAGCATGTCGACCGCATCGTCAACAACCCACACGCATCCCTCGCCACGCTGCTGCAAGAGTATTTTGGCTCCGAAGCACCCGAAGATCGTCGCCTCAATCCTCCAGATGGGTGGTTTGAGCAGCAGTTGAGCCAAAAACGCTGTATCGTGCTGTTCGATGGCTTGGGGGGCATTCAGCAAGATAAACGGCGAATAGTGACGTATTGGATAGACCGACAGATTGCCGTCTACCCACGCGCACAATTCGTATTGACCTCACGAGAAGGAAGCTATCACGAAGCGCCGCTGGCAGATGACACCCCCTGTTCTATAGTGGAAATCTGTTCGTTCACCCCAGAACAACGCAAAGCTTTTCTCGAGAAGTGGTATGAGGCAACACAATCTGCCCAAGCTACCCAATCTACCCAATCTGCCAATGGCTCTTCACAGGACACATCGAAAGCAAAAGCACAACACATCATTACCGCGATAGAGAAACGCAGCACTCTGCGAAAATTGGCGGGTAATCCGTTCCTGCTGACCATGATAGCGCTTGATCAGGCGGAAGAAAGTGGTAATCCCCTTCAAGACCTTCCCCACTCACGCCTTGAACTCTACCACAGCATTTATGAGAAGTTGCTCAATCGGCCAATGTATAAGGCAGAGAAGGCAGGAATAAATGCAGGGGCGGAGGAAGGAAGAGGAGACCCTACGCTCAAAGACCAACTGCTGCGCTCAATCGCACTGGCAATGATGAATGACAAGCGTGTTGATATCACTACAACAGAAGCAGGTACGCTCTTTGAGCAGCACATCCAAGAATCCCAAGGTTCGGACGAGCTTCATAACAGCCTCCGCACTGATGATCCGGCTGCTATTCTCTCCTATTTATCTACGTCAACGAATCTCATCATGCCGATTGAGGGCGACCGATGGATTTTTGTGCACTCTTCATTCCGCGAATATATTGCCGCGTTAGCGTTGTCTAGTCAGCAAACAGAACCCAATTGGCGGGACATGGTGACGAAGACGTGGTGGTATGAAACGCTTGCGTTCTGCGCCGCGATGCGTGATGCGACACCCATTGTGCAGGCCTGTTTGGAGGAAGACACGGTAGACTCAATCGCGCTTGCACTGCATTGTGCTGAGGTCAAGCACTCCCTTAATCCAGCTATTGAGCAGCAGGTGAATGATGTGCTTGTGCGTGACTTGGAGCATCCCTCTGACTTGACGCGCCAACGCCTGGCCGCCCATATGCGTTTGACGCGCCGCCTTGAGGAACAGAAAAACCGTGTAGACCCCACCTTTATCACCTGTGCTGAGTATCAGCTCTTCTTGGACGATATGCGGTCACAAAACCACTATCTCCAACCGGATCATTGGCCAGACTACCATTTTCCATTGGAAGAGGTTCGGGCACCGGTGATGGGCCTGCGGGCACAGGATGCCAATAGTTATTGCGAATGGCTGACCAAGCGTTATGGCGGTGGATTTACCTACCGCCTCCCCACTATGGAAGAGGCCAAAACGGTAGCGGCGGCAGAGGCAGAAGAAGCCCTTCTTGCCACGTGGTGCCGGGAAGATGCCGGGAATGAGCTGTTTATCCTGGCGGGGTTGTCAAGCAAACAGCAGGAAGATCTCCTTTCGCGGCTGGAGGAAATTCGTGTTTCGCAAGAGCTTGAGGTGCCGTTGCCACGGGGGCGGGTATTTAACCTTGATCTGAGCCTCAGTACCATGCTCAATCTCGACCGTGGTCTGGCCTACGACCTCAATGATTCCATCGCGACAGTGCTTGCCCTCGATGCTGGCCAAAACGTCACGACACAAACACATGGCCACGACCACGATCTTGCGCTGGCCGTGTCGATTGCACTCGATTTTGACCGCGTCCTAGACTGTACCGTCGATCTTGACCTTGATCTTAACCGTGCACTGGCGCTCGATCTCGTGATTGCGCTTGATTTCAACCGTACGATTGCGCTTGACTTTGCGCTGGCGATTGACCGTCAGAAGGAGCGGGCCTCTGTCGATATGTTCAACTATGAGCAGGCACGGATGCTGCTTGACTATATGGACGCGGAAGGTGAGTTTTTGAAGCACCGACGTATCCGCCTCCTCAAAGCCGTCCTTGATGTACTTATTGCGGGGAAGGGCGATGTACGCGATGTGCGCGGGGCGTGGCGGCGCTATGCCGCACTGTTGCTTGAATATGCGTGGATTGGCTATGACCAGGCCAAATATCACAGCCCGTCGTGGTTGGAACGGCTGATCCCTCCTCCTCCCCACAAGCGACATCGGCTCAAAGCACGGCAAATGCTCCTCGACTCCTGTTGGTGGCTGTACATCGTGATGGCACGAGAAGCCGGTACCTTGCCACCGTGGGAAGGGGTACGGGTTGTGCGCGATGACCGGGCAACCGATGCGGCAGAAGTGTTCTGAGAGACCGATAAGATCATTGGGAGGGGCCGTGATACGGGTATTACATCTTGCTGATTTGCATATTGGGGTGGAGACATATGGCCGCATTGACCCCACAACGGGGTTGCACACTCGCTTGCTAGATTATCTACAGCGGCTGGATGAGGCGTTGGATATTGGCCGCAACAAGGGCGTTGATCTTGTCCTCATTGCGGGAGATATCTACAAAAACCGCATACCAAACCCCACCCATCAACGTGAATTTGCCAAGCGCGTGGGGGAGTTGTGCAATGAAGGGATTGCCGTATTCCTGCTCACCGGCAATCACGATGTCTCCTCATCGGCGGGGCGAGCGCATTCGGTTGAGATCTTCGACACGTTGCGGGTAAAAGGGGTGACCGTGGCGGATCGCCCCTACCTGCACACCATTGCCACCCGCAAAGGGCCAATACAGATTATTGCGATGCCGTGGGTGACACGCCATAACCTGCTGACCCGTGATGACATGCACATGGCGTCCTTCCAAAAGATTAATGATACTATCCAGGAGCGGGTAGAGGAGTTTATTGCGCACAAGTGTCAAGAGCTTGACCCAACAACCCCCGCCATCCTGACAATGCATGCGACGGTTGATGGTGCGCAGATTGGGGCAGAACGCGGGATGACGCTTGGGCAGGAGATGATCATCCCGCAAAGTGTGGTGGCGAACCCTGCGGTTGACTATGTGGCGATGGGGCATATTCACCGTCATCAGGCGATTGGCGAAACACCACCTATTGTGTATGCCGGGAGTATTGAGCGTATCGACTTTGGCGAGCGGGATGAGACAAAGGGGTGTGTCATCGTCGATGTGGAAAAGGGAGATGCCCAATGGATGTTTTATCCTTTGGCGGCGCGGCCATTCCGCAGCCTCTCCCTCGATCTCCGTTCCCGCAATGTGAGTGCGCTACCAACCCTCCTCGAGCGCGCCATCGCAAGACAACCTTTGGAAAACGCAATCGTTCGAGTGCGGGTGCAGGCAACAGGCGAACAGGCAGTTTCGGTTGATGAGGAGCATATCCGTCGCCAGCTCGAAGAAGCAGGGGCTTTTTTGATTGCCTCTGTTTCCGTTGAGGTCGATAGCGAGACACGACGCCGCTTCGCCGATGCCGAACAGGAGATTATACAAGGATTATCGCCGCAAAGAGCGCTGGAACTCTTCTTCCAAGCAAAAGAAATACCGCCAGAACGGATGAATCAGTTACTCGGCGCGGTAGATGAGCTGTTGCGCGAAGAGGTGGGTACCCAAGATGTAACCCAGGGCACATCTTCTCCCCATTCCTATAGCCACGGCGACCCCGAACATGAAGATGAGGATGTGGTAGAAGGGCAAATAGAACCGGAAAAATAGGGGTGAGGAGAGAGGTTGTTATCCTTTACTTTCTCGCATCAACCGCCCCCATGCGCGGTGATAGCGTCGGAGTAGTTCAGCGGTGCGTTCGGTGAAATGCGGGAGACGGCGAATGTCCATATTGTGCTTAAGATCTGCGATCTTGACGGCGCGGGCGAGGGGGTTAGGGGCGAGTCGTTCGATAAACTCGTCATATGCTTCTTCCTCCCGCCGCGTCACGCAGTTGACCGCCTCAACGACATCGGGGGGATACCCTTGGGCAACGAGGTCATCGAGGGTGTAGGGAGTATCTTCGACCACGTCGTGCAGCACCGCAACGATTTTGGCCGTTTCACTGTGCATCTGCATCATCAGGTGGAGGGGGTGCAAGATGTAGGGAGCACCGGCCTTATCTAGCTGGCCACGGTGGGCATTGACTGCCAGGATAATCGCATCTTCAAGCGTTGGCATGATATAGCCCTCTCAGGCGTTATGGGGAAATGGGCCAACAAAGCCACCGACGGCAAACACGACCCATGCCGTATGATGATGACGGATAATGACGGATGATGACGGCGGTGGCTCTATTGGTGATGTGGCGCCCCCGAACGGACTCGAACCGCTGACACAAGGTTTGTAGGGTAGGAGAGGTAGCACACACCATGTGGTGATGGGGTTTTCCCCCCCCTCCGAACCGTGCATGCGACTTTCACCGCACACGGCTCTCCATGAGACACGTTCTGTACAGGACTAAGAAGCGATGTGTAGGGTGGACACGTATCTCACTGCTTCCCTTCGCCGCGTAGATGGCTTTCCCATCCTCAAACTACTACGGAAGCTCCGCCCCATCAGCGAGCAAGACCAACATCTCTTGACACTCTGCCGATGGTTCCCACGTTCACGAGGGATGCGTCACTGTCTGCCACGTAGGTTGGTTCTATACGCCGATCCTCCCACACACAGTATGATGCATTGGGAGGGGGAGGTGAGAGACCATATCATGGGAAGTGATATCATCTTCAAGGCCCTGATCTCTTTGATCTGATCTCTTGATCTGACCCATTTGGGCAGCTATTCCCGTCGCTGCCATACCTCACCTCGCTCGCCCACAACCGCCTGTTTGGCAGGGAGAGGTGGACAAGGAGCAAAACCCGACGCCTCAACAAACCTTCGCTTGCGCTAACCCTATGGCAACTCTCCCGATGATCTCCGCTTTACACCTGGCACTGTGTTGGCAGCACCACGCATAGGAGGTCGGGACGGCTCCGCTTCCCCAAAGCCGGTAGCATACATGCTACATTCATCCCCCGCGCCTCGTGGCGCACAGGAAACCTTTGCTCTATCCTACTGAGCTACGGGGGCCTACGAAGATGAGTCTACCACAGGAGTGGGAGAGAAGCAACTGGAGAACCCTTCTGTGTTGGTTTTTGATATGGTGCTCTTCGCTTCATAGATGTTTACCCTTCAGGGCGTTCCTCCCACCGCTGAAAGCGGGTGGGA
>CAZGLO010000087.1:0-13905 GCA_964526735.1 uncultured Chloroflexaceae bacterium
CAGCAACAGCAACCTCCACAATGGGGGCAGCAGCCTCCGCAGTGGGGGCAGCAGCAACAGCAACCTCCACAATGGGGGCAGCAGCCTCCGCAGTGGGGGCAGCAGCCTCCGCAGTGGGGCCAACCGCCACAACAACCTCCGCAATGGGGCCAGCCACCACAAGGTGGAATGCCCCCCGGGGGGATGCCTCCTGGGATGCCTCCTGGGATGCCTCCATCTCCCGTAAATGACCCAGAACACAATGTGGCAGCAAGTAGCCAACCCCAAGGGCGAATGCTCGAATATTGGAAGAAAAATATCACCCTGATTCTTAGCTTACTCGCCGTCTGGGCCACGGTCTCTATTGGCTTTGGGATTCTGCTCGTCAAGCCGCTCAACGCGATTACGTTTGGCCAGCTCCCGCTTGGGTTCTGGTTTGCCCAACAAGGAGCGATCTACGTCTTCGTGATTTTGATTATCGTGTATGCGGTATTGATGGACAAGATGGACAAAGAATACGATGTGCATGAGTAGTGAGGTTGTATCCCAATGACACCTGTTGAAATTTGGACTGGCGTCTTTGTTGTCCTCTCCTTTGGGGCCTACATCTACATCGGCTACGCGAACCGCGTTCGCGATACCAAGGGGTTTTATGTCGCAGGACAAGGCGTCCCAGCTATTGCAAACGGCGCAGCGACGGCTGCTGACTGGATGTCCGCCGCTTCGTTCATCTCGATGGCGGGGCTTATCTCCTTTATGGGGTATGATGGCTCCGTCTACCTGATGGGCTGGACGGGCGGCTACGTGTTGCTGGCTCTATTGTTGGCACCCTACCTGCGGAAGTTCAACAAGTACACCGTGCCAGACTTCGTGGGAGACCGCTACTACTCCAAAACCGCCCGGAGCGTGGCTGCGGTCGCCGCGGTGTTTGTCTCATTCACCTATGTGGCTGGCCAGATGCGTGGCGTGGGTATCGTCTTTAGCCGCTTCATCGGCGTGAGCGTGGAATGGGGAGTGGTCATCGGGATGGTGATTGTCGCCTTCTTCGCGGTTATCGGCGGTATGAAGGGCATCACCTGGACGCAGGTGGCCCAATATAGCGTCTTGATTATCGCCTACCTCATCCCCGTGATCGTGCTGAGCGCCCAAATGACTGGCATCCCCATCCCGCAGTTGGCCATTACGTTTGGAGACATTGGCCAACGGCTTGAGGGGCTGCACACCGAACTTGGGCTGGATTCCTACCTCGATCCCTTCACCCAAAAGACGACTATCGACGTGCTGTTTATGACCATCTCGCTGATGATCGGAACAGCCGGTTTGCCTCACGTGATTGTCCGGTTCTATACGGTGCCGAACGTCCGCGCGGCTCGCTACTCTGCCTTCTGGGCGCTCTTCTTCATCGCGCTGCTCTACACGGCTGCTCCGGCCTACGCCATCATCGCCAAGTATAATCTCTTGGATCAGTTGAATGGCAAGACGCGCGAGCAGGTCAACCAACTGGAGTGGGCGGTGAGCTGGGAAGAGACTGGACTCCTGACGTTTGAAGACCTGAACAATGATGGGGTGTTCAGCTTTAGTAAGCAAGACTCCGAAATCGTTATCGACCGCGACATTATCGTGATTTCGACGCCAGAGGTTGCTAGTCTGCCACCGGCAATTGTCGGCTTGGTGGCGGCGGGAGGTCTTGCGGCAGCCTTGTCAACGGCCTCTGGGTTGTTGCTGGTGATTTCTAGTTCGGTGTCGCACGACATCTACTATCGCCTTATCAACCCCGAAGCGAATGAGAAACAACGGCTCCTTGTGGGGCGGGTGGTGATTCTCATCGCCGTGGTGATTGCAGGTCTCTTGGGGATCTTCCCACCCGGCTTTGTGGCGCAGGTGGTCGCCATTGCCTTCGGGCTTGGAGCGGCGAGCTTCTTCCCCATCATCCTGCTGGGTATCTTCGACAAGCGCACCAACAGTGCGGGCGCGATTGCGGGTATGGTTGTTGGTTTGGGCTTCACCCTCGCCTACATCATCCCGAGCAAGTTCTTCGATGCTCCCAACTGGTTCTTTGGGGTGACGCCTGAGGGTATCGGGACGTTGGGGGCCATCCTCAACTTCGTGGTCGCCTTCACCGTCTCCCGCGTGACGCCACCGCCACCCCCAGAGATCCAAGAGCTGGTGGAGTCGGTGCGTGTCCCACGTGGGGCGGGTGGCGCTGCAGCCGCACACTAGCCGTCTCTCCGACAACCAAAATATCGCTTTTCATCAATCGGAGGCAGGGGTTGCATGTTGCAATCTCTGCCTCTTGCGATTATTATGGGTGGTCGTTTCCACGTAGACCCTTTGTACCCTGGATATTCTGTAGAGATCTGAAGAAAAGGGGCATATCTATGCTTTCGTTTATCCCACCAGATCTGCCATTTGAAGCGGTGCTTCGTGCTGTCGAAGGAGCAGAAGAAGTATCTCACGGGGCGGGCATCACGCTGCTGTGGATGGCAGTGATCCTCATCGCGGCCAAGCTCTCAAACATCGTCGAGCGGTTTGGTCAGCCATCGGTGTTGGGAGAGTTGGTCATAGGGGTGATTTTGGGGAACCTCGTCCTCCTCAATATCAATATCTTTGAGCCGATGAAGAATGACGAGTTTATCGGCTTCCTTGCGCAGCTTGGGGTAGTCATCCTCCTCTTCCAAGTCGGTCTTGAGACTAACATCTCCGACATGAAGCAAGTAGGGATGAACGCCTTTATCGTGGCTATTATCGGGGTGGTGTTGCCGTTTGCCATCGGGACGTACACGGTTGGCCCGTTGCTTATGCCCGGGCTAGACAACAACGCCTACCTCTTCCTCGGCGCGACACTCTGTGCCACCTCGGTGGGGATCACCGCCCGCGTTTTCCGCGACCTTGGGCGTATCCAAGACAAAGAAGCGCAGATTATTCTTGGCGCGGCAGTGATTGACGACGTGTTGGCCCTCATCATCTTGGCCGTGGTTTCGGCTATTGTCACGACCGGCGATGTGAGCGGCGGCACAGTGGCACTCATCATCCTCAAGGCGGTTGTCTTCCTTGGAGCGACGATTGCGATTGGCCAAGCGCTTATCCCCCGGCTTGGCAAGGTCTTCGCCTCCATCCAGAAGAGTGCGGGGATGCAGTTTACGGTGGCTATCAGCATTGGGCTGCTCTTGGCCTACCTCGCAGAGGTCATTGGGCTTGCTCCCATCGTTGGTGCATTTGCCGCCGGTCTTGTGCTTGACCCGGGTCGCTTCCAGCATTTCTTTGACGATCCGCAGGTTGTCTCAGAGCTGCACCACATCGTGGAGCATGAAGATGGCGACACAGATGATTGTTCCAACATTAAACAGCGGGTGCGTGAAGTGGCTTCTTCTCACACCCACCGCCAAGTAGAACACGTCATTGAGCCGATTAGTTTCCTGCTGGTGCCCATTTTCTTCGTGAAAGTCGGGATGGATGTGAGCCTCGCATCGCTCTTCGATATGCAAATCTTGCTGGTTGCCATTGGGATTACGATTGCGGCGATCATCGGGAAGGTCATTGCAGGTGCTGCTGCCGGAAAAGGGGCCAACAACTGGATTGTGGGCTGGGGGATGGTGCCGCGTGGTGAAGTGGGGCTGATTTTTGCCGCCACCGGCAAAGCGCTGGGCGTGGTCAGCGATGAAGTGTTCTCCGTCATCGTGATTATGGTCATCTTCAGCACCCTTTTGCCGCCACCTATCTTGGCATGGCTCATCCGCAAGGACGAACAGAAAAAAGTGGCTTCTCAAGGGGCCTGATTTCTTGTTGCCATCAGCACGAGTGGAATAGGACTAAATGCATCTATCTGCTCGTGCTGACCACCACTCTGCACGCACAACCCCGTTGACGACCCGCCGTCGAGGTTGAGGGCGGCGTCAATCTCCAAGTCGCTCTGCACCAGCCATGGCGCTAGCTCCTCAAGCGTCAGATCGCTCGTTGGGAAGGCAAGAAAGAGGATATGGCCAGTGCGGTCTACCGCCAGGACACTACGGCGCGCACGCTTGGTGTCAGAAACCGAGAAGTAGGTGGCGATACCGCCGGGCTTGATAAGCATTGGCCAGCTCTGGAGCGCTTCCACCAACTGCTCCTCGGGCCGGTAGGGCACTTCGCCGAGGTAGCGCAACGAGACATTGCCCGCCACATCGACCGCAAACATCCCCCCTTGCCGCTGATAGCTCCTCCCACTCATCTGCCCGCCGCTTATCACCAAGGCGGTGGCGCGGTAGGTGTCATCAAAAAAGCCGCCGTTCAGTGCTGCAATGACCTGCGGGTCGTCGCAGAGCTTGGAGATGGTGTAGGGCGAGTCGGGGTTGTAGGCAACATGGAACGACACGAGAGTAGGGTCAAGCCGTACCATATGCACCGGCGCATAATCATCAACGCTTCCCAACACCTGCCACCGCTTTTGGCGGATAGCGACGCCGGGTTCTGTCTCTACCCAGCCGGAGTCCCACGGCTGCGGGGTGGAGGCTTCGCTTTCGGGGGGGGAGAGGGCCGAAGTACGTGCGGCTGACGGGGTTTGCTGGAGCGGCATCGGTGTGCTGACCCGCACCGACGCCTGATCACAGCCGGAGAGTACTATCATCACGCCCGCGCCCGCCAAAAAAATGAGAAGCCAAGCCACCCACCCCCGCCATATGGGAGGAAGGGTATCAGAGAGAGCCATGTTGGGAGGTCGCTGGTCAGGAGTAGCTACGTCAGGAGGGAGTGCGTTAGGAGGGGAGAGTTGTTGTCGACCGGCGTGCCACGATGGCATCGTGAATCCTCTTTCCTACGCTCCACTCTTCACGAGCCTCATCGCTCTCAACGATCAATTCAACATTCAATGGGTTGGCGCGCCCTTCCGGCGTGATAGAGACCATACTAAAGTAGCCGGTGGTGCACAAACGGCGGTCACCATCAAGCGACCCCTCGCCATAGACATTTACCCGCACGACCAGCGATGAACGCCCGGCAAAGACCACCCGCGCCCGCACCTCGATAATCTCTCCTTCGTGGATCGGCTCGCGGAAGTCGATATGCTCGGTTGAGGCAGTGACGATAGGTTGGCGGCAGAACCGCAATGCCGCGATGGCGGCGGTTTTGTCCATCATTGCCATCGCCTCGCCACCAAACATTGTGCGATAGTAGTTGGTTTGGCTTGGGAGAACGAGATCGGTCGTATAGACTTCGGGGGCGACACGCCGTAGACGCTCGCTTTCGGTTTTGTGTTGTTGTTCCATGCTGTATGTTGTTTCTTCTCGCATCATGGCGATATTGTAGCAGAACGTATTTTGTGGCGCAACTGTGGGGCAAAGCAGGCAAGAACGGCAAAACCCAATATCCCATTTTTCGATAGTGCTATTTGCAATCCGAATGGGTCTCAGCTATAATCGATCTATCATCTATTTTTGTATTGCCCTCTTGCCTAAGGGTATTCTCCCTTGGGAAATGGGCTTTTTGTAGTACGCTTGTACCAAGCCTCTGGTACGCTAGTAGCATAGGATCCGCAATTGGACATTGCAAAATCATTGAAGGCACGAGTTGCCTTCGTTTTTCCAGGACAGGGTTCGCAATATGTAGGCATGGGCAAGCAACTCTACGACCAGTTTGCCTCTGCCCGCCGTATCTTCGATCAAGCCGATGAGATTTTGGGGTTTTCCCTCTCAACGCTTTGTTTCGAAGGCCCACAAGAAGAGTTGGACGACACCCTCAATGCCCAACCTGCTATCTTTGTCGTCAGCATTGCGTGTTTGGAGGTCTTCAAAGAGTATTGCCAGATGACCGCTGGAGAAACGGTCGTCCCGACGTTGGTCGCAGGCCATAGTCTGGGAGAATGTACGGCGCTTGTGGCAGCAGGCACGCTCAGCTTTGAAGATGGGCTGTTGCTGGTACGAGAACGTGGACGGTTGATGAAGGAGCAGGGTGAGCAGACCCCTGGTGGGATGGCCGCCGTGATTGGGCTTGACCCCCAAACATTGGCAGAAGTGTGCTTGGAAGTGCAGTCAGATGGCATTGTCACTCTGGCAAACGACAACTCTCCTGGTCAGAGCGTGTTGAGCGGTGAAGTAGAAGCACTGCAGCGGGCAATGGAACTCTCCCGCGCCAGAGGGGCCAAAATCGTGAAGCGTTTGGCGATCAGCATCGCCTCGCACTCGCCCCTGATGCAGCAGGCGTCGCAGCGGTTTGGGGAAGCGATCCACCACTTTTCATTTCAGCCACCCCAAGTTCCTCTTTTGTCAAATATCACCGCCCAGGCTATCACAAATGTTGAAGAAATGCGCCAGGAGCTTGTTGAACAATTGACGCTTCCGGTACAGTGGACGAATTCCATCCAAAATGCGATGAGCCAAGGCGTCGACACCTTTATTGAGTTGGGGCCGAACCAAGTGCTCTCTGGGTTGATACGGCGTATCGCCAAAAACGCTCAGAGTGTGAGCCTCAGCGACGTTGAAATCGTGAAATTGGTCAGCGGGATGATGCCAAACAACAACCAGTCCCCCGCGTAAGCAAGCACTTGGACGGTACGGTTTGAGCAATGAAAAATACGTTTTATGAATAGAGTTGTTATCACAGGCCTTGGAGCCGTCACACCGGTTGGGAACGATATCCCCACGACGTGGAACAACCTGCTTGCAGGCCAGTCGGGTGTGACCGAGATTAGCCGCTTTGATGCCAGCGACCACAGTATCCGTATCGCTGGCGAAGTGAAAGAGTTTTGCCTCGCCCCCTCGATCGACCCAAGGGAAGCGCGGCGAATGTCGCTTCATGTGCAATATGCGATCAACGCCGTCCTCGAGGCGGTGGCGATGGCAGAGCTTGACATGCAGCAGGAAGACCCCACCAAAGTCGGGGTGATTTACGGCACGGGGGCAGGGGGGATAGACCTCATCATCGAGAACCAAAAGACGCTCGATAGCAAAGGGCCGCGTCGTGTTTCTCCCCTGCTCATCGCCAACATGATCGATGATGCGGCAAGTGGGCATCTTTCTATCCTACTCGGCGCGCGTGGGCCAAATATGGCGGTCGTTTCTGCGTGCTCCACGGGCGGGCAGAACATCGGCGAAGCATTTGAGATTATCCGCCGTGGCGATGCATCCGTCATCATTACGGGCGGGAGTGAGTCGCCTATCAACCCATTGGTGTTGGCCGCCTTCACCAATATGAAGGGGTTGGCTGTCCCTGCCGAGGGCGAGCCGCCAATGGAAGTCTGTAAGCCTTTCGACGCCCGCCGGAGCGGGTTTATCCTCTCCGAAGGGGCAGGGGCGTTGGTGTTGGAAGACCTCAACCACGCCCGCCAACGCGGTGCGCCCATTTTGGCAGAGGTGGTTGGTCAAGGCAACGCCAGCGACGCGGTGCATATGGCCGCGCCCGATGAGCAAGGCGTCGGCATCACCAACGCCGTGCGGATGGCGCTGCGCAAGGCGGGCATCCAACCCACCGACGTTGGCTATATCAATGCGCACGGGACAGGGACAATGCTCAACGACAAGGTAGAGACCTACGCCGTCAAGCAGATTTTCGGCGAACACGCCTCCCAACTCGCCATCAGCTCAACCAAGTCGATGCTTGGTCATATGATGGGCGGGGCGGGGGCAATCGAAGCAGTTATCTCTACCCTCGTCCTGAAGCACGGCCGTATCCCACCAACCATCAACTATGCCACGCCTGACCCCGACTGCGATCTTGACTACGTCCCCAACCACGCCCGCGAGATGGCGGTAGAGGTGGCGTTGTCAAACTCCATCGGGTTGGGAGGGCACAATGCGTGTTTGGCGCTGAAGCGGTTTGAAGAATAATCCATAGGTGGTCAAAAGGTGTTGCTATGCGGAGAATTCGCTTCATTTTGGTGGCTGATCACCCGCAGAGTGATCAATTCAACTGGAAGCGGTTCTTTGCAGGTGCCATTTCCGCGGTCGCATTCGTGCTACTGGGAACAACCGTTGTGGGGGCCGTGCAGCAACGGCGGTCGGTAGATCAAGTCGCGGCACTTCCTTCCGCCACGACCGAAATCACCACCACTATATCGCTCTCTTCCCCCACAGCGTCACAAACCGCGCTCCTTCCTACACCAACGCCTACGCTCACATTCACGCCAACTCCGCCGCCGCCTTCGCCCACCACCGCAAGCTATCCACCACCAAACGAAAATACCATAACAACCACAACCACGCTGCCCGGCATGTCAGAATCCCCCACCATCTCGCCAACGACCTCGCAACAACTGCCGGTCAACCCCTTTGGGCCGCCGCAGGAACTCCCTACTGCTACCCACACCCCCGAAGCAGAACCAACCGCGACAATTCAACTTACGCCAACCCTCACCGTCGCGGATGCGGGGGAGACGGCGGAACCAACTCCAACTGCCACGCCTACGGAGAGTAGTGCCACTGGTATGGATGATACCGACACCCCGCCAACCGATACACCTAGGCCAACCAATACGCCCACTGAGTCGGCTGAGCCAACCGGTACGCCAGAACCGAGTGCCACGCCAACTCACACACCGCCACCGACTGATACTATACGACCCACAAATACGACCAAACCAAGCGATACGCCTACCCCGACCCACACCCCGGAAGGCGAGACAGCCATCCCAACGCCCTTCCCTACCCCCGAAGATATGGCGATCTTTGGTGCGGAAATCAACGATGGGCGAGTGGAGGGGGTGGTCGAAAAGGCAGAAGATTCGGGGATTACGTGGGTTCGCTACAACGGGCTTATCTGGCATGAGATCCAGGATGAGGAGGATGGTGAGTATGAGTGGCCGGAGGACGTGGAGAAAGACCTACGGATCATCCAGGAGCACGGCTTTGAGCCGCTTGTCATCATCCGCGGGACGCCAGAGTGGGCCAAGAGCGATGATGTTGATAAGGATGTCTCTAAGTGTGGCCCCATCCACAAAGACCACCTGGATGACTTTGCAGAGTTTGTCAAGTGGGCGGTTGAGCGGTATAGCCAGTCTCCCTACTCTGTTGAATATTGGGAGATAGGCAATGAGCCAGACGTTGACCCGTCGCTGCTCAACCAGCCTATGCCCTACGGCTGTTGGGGTGATCAATCGGATGAATATTACGGCGGCGAGTATTTTGCAGAGATGCTGCGTAGGGTTTATCCGGTGATCAAGGACGCCGACCCCAATGCGAAGGTGGTGCTTGGCGGGCTACTCCTCGACTGCGACCCCAACGACCCGCCCGAAGACAAGACCCGCGAAAGCTGTAAACCCTCGCGCTTCCTGGAGGGCATCCTCAGAAACGGCGGTGGCTCTGCCTTCGATATCCTGGCCTACCACGGCTATGCCTTCTGGGAGCCGGGAACAAACGATTGGGACTTGGAGCACAGGAGTTGGAAGCACCGCGGCGGCGCGTTGTTGGGCAAACGCGAGTTCATCAAGGAAGTGCTTGAAGACTACAACCTGGAAAAGCCGCTGATGGCCAACGAGATCGGCCTGCTCTGCTGGATCTCCAACTCCGACTCATCGAAATATTGCATCGACAACGGCTTTTTGGAGGCACAGGCCAACTATGCCGTCCGTACCTACGTCCGCGCGTGGGTAAACGACCTCTACGCCGCCATCTGGTATACCTTCAACCACTCCGGCTGGAATGAGGCGGGATTGCTCACGACGGGGAATGAGCCGCGGCCTGCCTATTACACGATTGAGTTTCTCACGGAGCTGCTTGACGAGGCCACCTACAAGGAAGAGTGGGAAGACGCAACCACCAGGCGGGAAGGGCACATCTTTGAGGACGACGAATATACCTACTCCTTCTATTGGGCAAATGACGATTCGACCTTTGATATAGACCTTCCCGATGGAGAGTTTACCCTCTATGATGATGTGGGGGAGGAAATCGATATCGAAGACGAAACAACAGACGAAACAACATATGAAGTTGGGTTCGACCCGGTCATCATACAAGAGCGCAAATAGAGCGCAAATAGATATGCTGCGCACCTTGTGCCAACATGCGCCAACATAGGCACCATGTGCGCCAATATACAACAAAGACAAAGCGAGAACAGTAACGGAAAGTCATTGTAGCGCCGATTTTTGGAGACCATCTCTTGAGCACAGCAACTGAGCTTCTCATTGGCCTTGATGTTGGAACACAAGGGGTACGCGCCATCGTCGCCGACAGCAACGGAACGATTGTCGCCCAAGCCAGCCAATCCCTCCCCATGAACATCGCAGAGCCGCCGCTCTTTGAGCAAGACCCGCGCGAATGGTGGCATGCAGCGACGGTATGCCTCAAAGAGGTAGTGCAGACGCTTGGCCCCCGCGCTGACGCCCTCCACGCCATCGCAGTCACATCAACATCGGGGACACTCTGCTTGCTTGACGACGCCGGAATGCCTGTCCGGCCCGCCATCATGTACAGCGACCGGCGGGCAGTGGAAGAGGCGGAGTATCTCAACCGCGTGGTGGGGAGTATCGCCCTTCGCCACGGCTATCAGTTCAATTCGTCATTCCTCTTGCCCAAACTGCTGTGGGTGCGCACCCATGAGCCGATGCTCTTTGAGCAAACGCGGTTTATTGCCCACGCGGGCGATGTCATCACTGGCCGGTTGACGGGCATATACGACACGACTGATTGGAGCCAAGCACTCAAAAGTGGCTACGACTTGATAGAGGGAGAATGGCCACCGTCCTTCTTTGACACGCTCGATCTGCCTCACGACAAATTCCCGCGTGTCATTGCGCCGGGCGAGTTGATTGGTGAGGTCACGCGCTACGCTGCGGCAGAGACAGGCTTACCCGTTGGCCTGAAGGTGGTTGCGGGGATGACCGACGGTTGTACGGCACAGATTGCGGGCGGGGCGATTGAGGCGGGGCAATGGCTGAGTGTGCTTGGCACGACTTTGGTTATCAAGGGGGTGACACCTCATCTTCTCCGCGACCCAATGGGACGCATCTACTCGCATCGTCATCCATCGGGGATGTGGCTGCCGGGTGGGGCAAGCAATACCGGCGGAGAAGTCTTGACGCGGCGGTTTGCCGATGCAGACCTTGCCGAACTTGACCGTATGGTCGCTTCGGTCGTGCCGACGGGGTTATTGTGCTATCCGTTGGAGCGGGTGGGGGAGCGGTTTCCATTTATGCACCCGAAGGCGCGAACATTCTTTGTGGGCAAGCCAGAAACAACTGAGCAGTACTATGCGGCTTGTCTGGAAGGGGTAGGGTATGTGGAGCGGTTGGCGTATGATGTCTTGCAAGGGCTGGGCGCGCCGGTTGAGGGAGAAATCCGAGTGGCAGGCGGTGGCGCGAAGAGTCGTCCATGGCTTCAGATTCGGGCGAATATTCTCAACCGTTCACTGATTGTGCCCAAACAAACTGATGTGGCCTTTGGTGCAGCAGTGCTTGCTGCGAGTTTCATGGTTTATCCTCATCTTATTCAAGCGACTCAATCCATGGTTCACATCGAAGATCGCATCGACCCCGACGGAACAACCGACATGTACACAGCGTACTATCATCAATTTGTTGCCGCCTGCCAGGAGCGGGGATATGTCGTGTCGACATTTCGTTCGTTTTAAGAATCGCTAGCAGCCTCCTGTCGTGGAATTTCCAACATCTTTGCCACTCGTTTCACGTAGATAGAGCCTTTGTCGGTATGGATCCGGTCGTACTTGGCCTTGAGCCGGATCTGCTTGAGCGCCCGGCGGTTGCGGTAAACCGTGATGAGCACGGGCTCCTCACGCGTATCATCCATCACCAACGTCGTGCCCTCCAGCCGCGCGAAACGACTACGAAGTTCCTTGCTTTTTGGGATGTCCTTCCGACCAAGAAAGACATGGAGCGCACCGGCACAGCGAACATGGCGTCCGTGTTCGAGAACGAACTGAACGTCCTGGTCAGAGAGGTTGCGTTGCGCCTGCCGGTGAACTGCATGGTTTGTATACAGTACCGTCATAGCTTCTCTCCTTACGCTTTCTGTGTCGCAAGGCTCACCGGCTGAAGACAGAGCGTACAAACCCGTCGTTCGGTGGCACCGCTTCCTCTCTACAAGGTGGGTGCTTCCGTTGGTTCAGATACGTTTCCTGCTCCTCGCATACATTGCCTCCAAATCTAGGAATTTGTCTGTGCGCTTAAGACCGAGAGCCATTGCGATTATATTCCCTTCCCAAGGGATATGGGAAGTTCTCCATCGAATAGGTTCTGCGAGGCCATATATCGCGTATGATATTGCGTATAATAGCGCATTTGCGTATGGCCTTTAAGCTCAGCTATCACGATATTGGCCCACACCGCGCTGACCGCACGTTGGGTATCAATATCTATGTATAGCATATCACAAACCAAACGTTGTGGCAATTGTACGCCGGTACTGTTTGGCCATATGATATCCTAGGATAAGATGGTTATACAGCCTGTCACGGCTTGTCATGGGCTTGTCATAGCCTTGTCATAGCCTTGTCACGGCCTGTCATCATGGCTTGATGGTGAGCATATCCGATGACGAGCTACGTACCAGGCCGCGCGTGCCAAACTTGATATACTTGCGCCCCAACGCCGAAACATTCCCCGAACGAGCGACCTGAGACGCTTCTTGCTGCATCATACGAGCTAGATCCACCTCGCCCACATGAAGAAGACGAGTCCCGGCCATTTGTAGTTGCTTGGCCGCCTGATCAGAGTCGCCATCCTTAATATTTTGCCATGCTTGCAATTGCAGCCGGTAGGCCACGAGCCGCGCAACCCACTGCTTGACCTTCTCGTCGATAAGGCTATCTACAAATTGCTCTGGCCGCACAGAGATATCCAGCCTACTCTCAAAGTACTCCTCCTTGGATTTCTTCGCCCCGGTAATGTCGTAGCGCAGGGTTAGTTGTAGTAGGTGGTGGTCGCCTACGGAGAGCGGAGGCACGACAACCTCCATCAAAAAGGCTTGTTTCTCGTCTGCCGACCAGTTTCCCAAGTTGACGAGCCACCGAATATTCCGCTCTCCCCGGAGCGTTATCGGGGTGATGTATGGCTGCACACGGTCGAATGAGCGCACAGTGCAATCACACCGCCCCTCGATCAATAGCTGCACTCCCCGTGCAAATGTCGCATGGATACGGTGGATCTCTTCTGTAAACATGGTAGGGATTTCGGAGGCGGCGGTGACATAGTGCGTATAACTGTTTTCTTGCGCCGTCATTTCCTCCAACAAGTCCTCGTTCCACTCGTCCCCAATGCCAAGCGCGGTAATGCCAACGCTGCGCTCTTGGGCCAACCGCGCCAACTGTACACACCGATCATCATCGCCGTAGGTACGCCCATCGGTGAGCAGCAGCATGTGCTTTAGCCCTTGGAATGAGGGATGTGCAAGCTCTTTGAGCGAGACCTCGACCCCCCGTGCCATCTCGGTACCGCCCGTAGCCTCGATATCATTGATCAACCATTTGAGTTGGCTGTGGTCAGTTTCGTGGATGCGCTGTGCAGGAATAACAACAGTCGCACGGTCGTGGAAGGTCACCACCGAGAGGTAGTCGCCCTCTTGCATCTGATCGACAATCAGGTGAGCTGCTTCTTTTACCTGCGAAAGCCGCTCGCCGCGCATAGAAGAGCTTTGGTCGATAACAAGCCCCAAATTGACCGGGAGACGTGATCGAGTGGGGGATGCTTCAGATAATTCGTTCGTCGTTGGGGAAATGAGTATATAGATTAACTGCGACTCATCAATGCTCGGCAACATAGAGCGGCTTAGGAGTGTCTCTAATTGAATAGCAGGACTCATCATGGAAATCCACTTTCTACTCCACATTATCGTATACAGACGGTGGTGCAAAAACCCGTTTTCCTGTGAAAACGGGTTCCTCTTCTCACCTTATCTTGTGTCTTATCCGCTCAAAGATCGTGCAAAGATAGTTTATAGATCGAGCATCAGTGACTACTCCCAACCCGAAAGGGTTGGGCTTCTCGGGTCGAAACCCAGGCTG
>CAZGLO010000088.1:0-13141 GCA_964526735.1 uncultured Chloroflexaceae bacterium
GCGAAGCCCCCCCGCGCACCGCCCCACCCCGCTCTCCTTTTACTGTTTCACCGTCAGCACGCGCTCAACCCACCACACGACGGCAGAGAGGGCAAGGTAGCCATACCAAAGCCCCACCGCCCACCGCCACCGCACACTCTTCTCCCACAGCCTATCGACTACCGCCGCGGTTGCGATGACCATCAAGGGGATGGTAACAAAGAAATGCTTATCGACCATAGAGACTTTGTAGGCCAGCGGGATGAAGAGGAGCGTCACCCCCATCCACCCGACCACCGCCGCCCACAGGATGGGGAAGGGGTCGTTGGTGAGCTGTGGCAGGAGCGGTCGCCGCATATGCCAGGCCTGCTCCCCAATCCAGTAGAGCGACACAAGAAGCGGAATAAGCAACCCATAATCCCATAACCGCAGGTGGCGGGTGATATACTCCCACACCGGCGTACCTTGCTTGCCCATACTCTCTGCGCTACTGGTCAGCGAATCGGCGAAATAGGGGAGAGTTTGGCTCACAATTGGGCCAATATACTGCCCATAATAGACCAATGTAGCAATACCAGCCGCCGCCAATGCCGCGAGCCACATCGACCGCATCTCGCGCACAAATGGTAACTGTTGCGCCCGCGATATCCACAACACCGCCAGCGTGAACAGGATGAGAAACATTGTGGTGAACACGCCTGCTACGGTGTAGTAGAGGAAGGCGCAGAGGAAAAGGAAGGTGAGCACTAAGAACATCCCCCACCGTTGCAGCGAATTCCACGCCACGACGAGGAAGATGGTCACGAGGAATGCCCACCATAACCCAAACGTCGTTGGAACATTGCCCCACGAGTGCAGAAGGTAGGTCACCGGCAAAATGGCGTAAAGCAGGGCAGCAAAGAGCGCCATCCGCTTGCTCAACCCGCCCCCGCGCGCCAAAAACCCGATCAGTAACACCTTCATGCTGTCGAGGAAGACGCTCACCAAATTGGCGCTCATCTCAAGCGACCACGGTAAGAGTGAAAAACTTGCCGCAAACATATGGTAGAAGGGCGAATAGGGGATGACCGGGCGATTTGGCCCCCACTCCGCCAGCGGCATGGTCGATTCGTTGAGCGGGCTGCTCGTGCCGTAGAGTAGCGGAAGCCCCCCCTCCAAAATCCACCGTACCCGATCCATATGCCAATGCACATCAATACCCACAAAGTAGGGGTAGAGAATACCCGTCATCTTGACCCAATAGCTGACAAAGAAAATCAGCAGCAATAGGCCGATAAAGCGCGTGGGGATGGGGCTTGCCGCAGGGTCTTTCTTGGGAGTCGGCTCATTGAAGAGGCTTGGCAACAATGGCAGCAGCAGGTGGAGCAGAATCAGGCTCCAAAGCACCGTCGTCGCCAGGCTGACCAACATAAAACTGACCGGATAGCGGTGGAAGAACAATGCCCACGCCTCAAGGCCAAGCACGCCCAACACCACGGCAAATATCGCGATGGGGATGTAGATAGCTTCGCGGATATTTCCATTGCGCCGGTAGCCGAGCGTGTCAAACCGATCAAACAACATCGTCAAGCACGCAAATATGCCAAAAACAATGATGAGCGTGGCGAAGAATGTGCGCGTTGGCGGAAACATCTGCCACAAACTCTGCCCCCACGTCGGCGATTGGGCGGGGTCAACTGACACATCCGCCACCAATACGCCTAATGGCCGCGGGTCGCGGTAGACATTGGCCTGTATGCCGAGGGTCAAATCGCCACCGCCCGTCACGGAAGGCGGTACCAAGAGGTGAACACGCCGAAGCTCAGGCGTATCGGGCACGTCGGCAAGTTTCACCCCGTTCGCAAAGAGACTCGCCTCTACGGGGCGGTCGCCCGGGTGCGATGACACCATATCCATATGCACCATCCACGCCCCTCTGCCGATGGCGGGGAAGGAAATCGATGCCGTTCCTTGCGACCAGCGGTAGGTACGCGCCGCTTCTACTACGGCTTCCCCCGCCAGACCGGCAGGCGGTGTTGGCCCTTCGCGGAGGCCCGGCTCCAACCGCAATACCACCTCCTCTTTGCTGGCGATCTCTGGCGGGATAACCCCCACCATAAAGCGTTCGCCGGTGCGGGCGATGGTCAGGCGGGTGTCGTTCGCCGATAGCGCAAGCCCATCAAGCGCACCATCAGGCTGCTCATCTGCCGCGTAGACCGTCACCATCAGCCGCGTTGGCGGGTGGCCGGAGATGGTGAGCGATTGCTCATCCTCCTCCCACTGCCATGTTTCGCCCGGCCCTGCCGCATCCACCTCGCGGTCGTGGAAGTCGTTCAGATAGATAGAGTCTTCGTACGTGCCCACATCCACTGCGATGTCGGTTCGCCTGGCATAGACCACAATCAGCACCGCGACGATAGCGATAATCAGTAGGATAGGGCGAACCAATGGCGCACGTATCCCCGAACGCTCCCGTAAGGCCAACAGCGTTTGGAGGAAGGGTGACACCGTATGCTGTAGATAGTGCTGTATCGCGTGGATGGCTTGTTTCATATGCTGGGTAAGGCTTTGTTTAGCGCTCATTGCCCTCTTTCTGATACACAAGGAATGACGGTGTTTGACTGCCGGGGAGCGGCCTCCCGCGCACAACCGGCTCCGGCGCGAGGCCAGGCACAAGCGTAGGCACATCGGCTGGCTCAACATACCCCGAAAAGAGAAACCGCTTGGGGAGCGTATCGTGCTTATTGCCTTCTCCCTGCCCTGCCTCATCTGCCTCTTCTGTCTCATCAAACGAGCGCACTGGTAAGCCGTGGGTAAGGTAGTCAAGCACCGAATTATCAACGAGATTGGGCTGCAGGTAGAGGTGTTGGAGTGCTTCAGCACCGTGCTCATCCATCTGCTCCCGCATATACGCCCCGACCTGCGTGTGAATGGGGTAGGAGGAGAGCCACACCGCCCGATCCCGTGCCATGTCAACGAAGTAGGTCTGCGCGTTCAGTAATGACGCTGCAACGACAATCAAGGTGGCCGTGAGTGGCGGTATTACCCTTGGTAATGACCGTAATCGGGTGTATGCAAGAGCGTTGACACCAACGACACGCCATATCTCCACCCACCCAAGCGCCACAACAAGGTACACATAGGGGATAGCGCCGATACTCCGCATCGCATGTGGCCCTTGCACCGCCAATAAACTTGGCAAGAGGCTGATGGCGATGGCGGCCATCACGAGGAGCGCCCACCATTCGCGCCTCCGCCGCAGCACCACCGCTACCCCAACGAGGAACCCCAAACCCGCCACCGCATCGAGCATGGGGTGGTTGGGGGCATGATGACGGCCATTGCTATCACCCTGCATATTGAACATCAGCATATGGTTGCCAATCGAGTCGTCAAGCGCCGCAAGCGGGGCACGGCCTCGCAATGCGTCTTCGCTTAGCAGGAATACCCCGCCAACACGGCTATTGAACGCATCGGGATGGGTAAGCGCATAGTGGACAAGCGGGCCAACCGCCACCGTAAACCCAATCGCCCCCGCCGCCACGCCAATCAGCCACCGCCGCCAGAGCGCACGGTGCTGCAGCAGAAGCAAGAGCGCCGCGATACCCGCAATTAGCGGCACCACGCGGCCAGTGTGGTAGTTCTGGAGGGCTACGCCAAGGCTCAATCCCGCCCCCGCACACGCCCCGATATGGAGCAGTGAGAAGCGTCGCCGGAACAGACCATACAGCCCTATGATGAGGAGCCATAGCCCAAGTAATGCCAGAAACGGCTCAAAGACGCTCGGGAAGGAGAAGCGGCTCATCGTGATGTGCCAGCTTGAGACGGCAAGAAACCCCGCCCCCAGCAATGCAACCGCCCGTTGGCCTTGCAGCCGCTCTGCGAAGCCAATGAAGGGCAAGACCGTCAAGGCTCCTACCACAGCCGTCATCATGCGCAGTGACCACGTATGTATCCCCCACCACTTCAGGGCAAGCGCAAAGGGGTAAAAGCCCAACGCAGGCATATTCACCCCGCCCGCCGCCACGTAAATTGGGCGGTAGGAAGCGTCTTCCAAGATGCGTAGGGCTATCAAGCCGTGGCGGGCTTCATCGCGCCACAGCCCATACGGAAGCGTCTCTATCTGATACAGCCGCATCCCCAATGCAGCCGCAACAATAAGCGCTATCCACCCGACTGTTTGCCAGCGGCCTACTGTACCAGATACAAACGATTGTGGCGGGGAAGAGGATGGAAAGGAGGAAGATGGCGATGGTGGGGGGGTGATACTTAGCACGGCTATCCCACTCAGCGCCAGGATGGCCCCCACAACAGCAGACGTCTGCGAAAAGAGCACTCCATGCCCCACCACGACCATAATCAGCCCAAGCCACGTCATCGCCCCACCGTGCGCACGCTGCCATGCGGGACGGGGGAAATTTGGCGTCAGGACGAACAGCAGCAGGGTAATGCCTGCGAGCGTCCAGGGGAGGGAGGGCAACACCCATGCAAGCGTATAGGGGTTGTGCCAGGCCGACCATATCACCCCCGCCGCCATGATCGCCGTCAGCCCAAAGACCCGCCAACGAGATGCATTGTGGCCGCGGTCAAGGAGGCTGTAGCCCCATGTCACCACAGCTATCAGCCAGGTGAGGAGGAAGGCACGTCGCAGAGGCGGCCACCACGGCGTCGGAACCCCTGAAAGTGGCGCGATCTCCACCCAATCGACCGGCACGCCCAATTGGCGATGGTCATCTGGCAGTTCTCTGGTGACATTGCTCTCAAGGAAGAGCTTCGATGGCTCTGCCCGCGGCTCTGGCGGGACAACCAGATGATAGGTGCGCCACCGTGGAGCAATCGCATATGTCGCGATGGGGAGCTGTGGGTCGTTATTCGCGTGGCCCTGCCGCAACACCGTTATCTGCCACGGCTCTATGGGGCTGATGAGGAGAGATTGCACCGCCCTCGCCATCGCCCTCCCTCGCCTGTCCGGTATCCCTGACGCCATATCTGCCCACTGTGCGCGCTCATCGCCAAACAGCCGCAACGACAAAATATGAGGCTGCAAGGTTGAGCCGTGCAGGATGAGCCGTGAAGAGTCTACACTCCAGCGGAATGTGGTTTCCTCCGCCCCGCTGCCCACCGTCTCCGCCACCGAAAACCGCCCACTAAACCGCTCATCCCACGTATTGGCGGGGTTGCCCATGTCGAGTTTCCACCGCGGGGGGTGGGAGAAACAAAAGGTTAGGGCGAAGAATGTGGCGGCGAAAAGCAGCAGAAGTGGGAATATGCGCATGGTGGGTAGGGTATGCAGGATGTGCGAGATGGATGATGTTGGTGGGGCGGGCGGCGGGCTGGATGTTGAGATGGACGGTTGTACATGCTTCACGGTGTTCAAGTGATTACTGTCCTACATCGGCTATAAGAGCGGCATCGCTGCTGATTGTACCAAAAACAGCTTATTCTGCAACATATGCTATAGTGGCGCATGAAAAGGGGGGAGGGAAAAACTATGGGTGAGGGAAGATTGCTCCTCATTGCTCGTAACTGTCGCGGCTATAGTAAACCAAGAATGAAATGCATAGAGGGAAGATCATCATGACACATAATACACACGAGATTTCCATCATCCAGCTTGGGATTGGCGGTGTTGGCAGGGCCTTGGCGCAAGAGGTAATGAACCAACAAGCCGCCCTCCACCAACGCTACGGCTTCAAGCTTGGATATCGGGCGCTCATTGCGCGGGATGGCATTGTCCACACGGGGGAGCTTCTCAGCTACGACATGGTTCAGGAGACGCTTGCCGCCAAACGCGAGGGCCACAGTCTCGCGACCATCCCCGGCGGCAACCCACCAACGACCGATTGGCTCTCGCTGCTGCCAGATACCCCCGCCATCATCGTAGATGTGACCGCGGCTGATGGCATGGAGCAGCAATTCACCACCGCCCTCCAAGCAGGCCATCGGCTTATTTTCGCCAACAAACGCCCCTTCACCACCTCGCTCGACTTCTTCCAGACGCTCACGGGGCACGGCAAGACGCGCTATGAGGCGACGGTGGGGGCGGGTGTCCCCGTCATAGACACGCTGCAACGCCTCCTCGATAGCGGCGACACGATATTGCGCATTGAGGCGGCGATGAGCGGCACACTTGGTTACCTGTGCAGTGCGCTTGAGCAGGGCACATTGCTCTCAAACGCCGTCTGGGTGGCGAAGGAGAACGGGTGGACAGAACCCGATCCCCGCGACGACCTAAGCGGGGCAGATGTGGCGCGTAAGGCGCTGATTTTGGGGCGCACGTGCGGCTTTTCTTGGGAGATGAAGGATGTGCCAAGTGAGCCGTGGTATCCAGATACGCTCTCCGACGTTGATATCCCGACATTTGTGGAGCGCACCAAGGAGCTTGATGAGCGCTTTGCACAGCGCGTGCAGAAGGCCAAAGAAAATCAGACCGTCCTGCGCTACATCGCGACGATAGAGCCGGATCAGGTGCAAGTAGGCTTGCGGACACTTCCCATAACCCACCCGCTCGCAGGCCTCCAGGGGACAGATAATATGGTCGTCTTCCACACGGCCCGCTACAGCGACCCACTGCCGCCGCTAGTCGTGCGGGGAGCAGGCGCTGGCACCGATGTGACGGCGGCGGGGGTGTTGGGCGATATTGTGGCGACCGCCCGCGAAATGTGTGCGCAATGAGCCATAATTGCCCTACGAGTGCTCGTGCCTGCCACAGAAAGCAACACGATGTCGTTCTCCTTCCCCATTCATGAGGTGATGGCCGTCTTGCGGCAGGCGGTCGAACCCTATCAAAAGCCGTTGGTCGATGGAATGGCGGAGGAACACTCCTCCCCATTCCGCGTTCTTGTCGCGACGATTCTGAGCCTGCGCACCAAAGATACCATGACGACCGTCGTGGCAGAACGGCTCTTCGCAGAGGCAGATACGCCCAATGGGGTGATAGCAATGGGTGAAACGCGGCTGAGTGAGGTGATTTATCCGGTCGGCTTCTACCGCAATAAGGCCCGCACCCTCATCCAGGTTTGTACCATCCTGCGGGAGGAATATGGGGGTGCTGTCCCCGATACGCTTGACGCGCTGCTTGCCCTACCGGGCGTGGGGCGCAAAACGGCCAATCTCGTCCTGACACGGGGCTTTGGGAAGCTTGGCATCTGTGTGGATACGCATGTTCACCGCATTTGCAATCGGTGGGGCTATCTTGAAACGAAGACACCAGAAAAAACGGAATTTGCGTTGCGAGAGCGGTTGCCAGAGGAGTATTGGATCCCGATCAACGGGTGGCTGGTGACATGGGGGCAGCATGTGTGTCACCCAACCTCGCCGCGCTGCAGCCAATGTCCGTTGCTGAAGTGGTGCGGGCAAGTGGGCGTGACACGCCATCGGTGAGGAGTGGGCAGGAAGGAGAGAGAGGTAATGATGCTGGTTTTTCGCCATTCGGCAGGAGAAACCAGCAAACCTACTCCGCCTAGGCGGGGATGAATGTTTCGACAAGGCAATAAAAACACGGGGTGTTTGCTTGACACATTCCCTTTGCCTTTGGAGCCGGGAGGATCACTCAGCGGCGTATGCGTTGAGCGCTTCTTGGCAGTCAGGGTAGATGGTAAACAGAGTGTCGAACCGACTTTTTCGGAACACTTCCCCGATTTGCTCCTGAAGCCCACACAGGCGCAAATCCCCTCCTGCCTTTTGCACTTCCTTGAGGTTGGTGAGGAGCATCCGCAAGGCAAGGCTGGCCACAAACTCCACCTCGCTCATATTGACGAGAGATTTGCCTTTGTGGCTGCGAACGGCCTCTGCGAGTTTGTTCTCAATAGCAGCGACACCAACTGCATCAAGACGGCTGGGAAGTACTATGACTTGGATATCGCCGACCTGCTCTATGTTCACGCTGTGAACCCCTTTCCTAAAATTCCGATCTAATCAAACCTGGCGTTATTATAGCATGTCTCTCGCTGTGATAGCGAACAATTGCTGAGCTAACAGTGTTGGTTTGCCGACATAGCCTGCAAATGCCCTACGGTGCGACCCGCTTGGCAATAAGCAGTGTGATATCGTCTGCTTGAGGAGCGCCATTTGCGTAGTGGTCAATCTCCTCAACAATCAATGATACCATATCATTGGCACTCTTGTCGGCATTCGTACGCAATATCTCAATAAACCGCTCATCACCAAACGGTTCTCCCGCGGGGTTCATCGCCTCGGTGACGCCATCGCTAAAGGCAACGAGGGTTTCCCCGACTTCGATCACCGCTTCTTTGGCTTCGTAGGTTTGCGCTTCGATGATACCAACCGGCAGACTGGTCGTATCAAGCTCTCGAAACTGTTCACCCACGTTGTCGAAGATAAAGGGAGGGTTGTGCCCCGCATTGATGAAGAACATGCTGCCGCTTGTTGGATCAAGGAGGCCATAAAAGACAGTCACGAACATATTGCTCTCGCCGTGCTCACGAGAAGTATAGTCGTTGGTAAACCAGAGCGCACTTGTCGCGATAGCATCGAGGTTGAGCCAATCTTGTCCATGCAATGCCCAGGGGGCCTGCGACGCGGCTCGGAGGAGGCTGCGTGAGAGGGCAACGAATAGTGCAGCAGGAACCCCTTTCCCGCATGCATCGGCCACAACAAGAGCCAGCCGACCACCCGGCAATTCGATGCAGTCAAAGAAATCGCCGCCGATTGCCTGCGCTCCACGGTTGAAGGCCGCGACTTGCCAGCCTTCGGGTTGGGGGATCTTTCGGGGGAGAAAGAATTTTTGGATACGCCGCGCAACGGACAGTTCTTCTTGAATACGGTTGAAGTGGATGAGTTCGGCTTGGGCTGCTTTGAGGTCTTCGTAGGCTTTGGAAAGCTCGGCGTTCTTCTTTTCCAGCCCTTCGATCATCTGTTGACTGGTGCTGCGGAGGCGGGAGGTTCCGCGCTTGAGCATTTCGACAGCGAGGACGGCATCGCTGAGCAACAGCGTGTAGAAACTTTGGAGGTTGAGAACAGCTACGACACTCTCTCGTACGGCTCGAACCGTTGCGGAGCGAGGGCTATTATCGATGAGAGCCATTTCGCCGATGATTTCGCCCGTCAGGCGCACCTCCAGCTGGATCTCGGTGCCATCAACATAGGTGATGACTTCTAAAGCCCCATCAAGGATGACGTAGGTCTCACTTCCTTCTTCATCCTTCCAAAAAAGCACCTCTCCTTCGGCAAGCATGCGCTCTTTGACGTTTCCTGCTAGATGCTTGAGATCTCCGTCAGAAAACCCGTCGAAGAGCGGGACAGCGCGGAGGCGCTCCAAAATCGTTGTGTTGTTATCCCTTGACGACAAGGAGTTCATTCCACCCACTGGCAGCATCGTGATGATAGGACAAGTAGTCGGAAAATTCGAGAACGAGGAACAGCCCCAACCCACCAACTGCACGGTTATTCACATCATCGCAGAGGTCGGGAAGTGGACATTCTCGTGGATCAAATGGACGACCATGATCGCGAATCGTGACATGTAAGACGGAGTCGTTGGTGGTGCATAGTAGCTGGATAATGCCCGAAGAGTCTTCATCATAACCATACTTGATAATGTTGGTTGCGATCTCTTCTATCACCAGCCGCAGTACATAGTCCTGATCCTCCGACAACGACATTGTCCCAACGATGGCATCTGCAAAATCAATCAACCGGGGAATACTCCCCCATTCCGCAGGCACTTCTATGGATTGCTCCATCAACCCGTCCTTCGATTCTGTTGGTCGCGTACGCTATCCATGTCCATCATCTGCCCATCATCTCGATTGCCAATCAATAGAACCCATACGAGAAAACGAAGGTGGCTACGTTCCCCCCACTCAATCAGGAGATTCTCTTGGGTTCCCCCTAGGCGTAGCCTCATAGTTGTTGAAACACGGCGGCATGTCGGAAAACCCCCACACAACGCTGCGCTTCCATTCTTCCTGACTGTACCACAAGACGTGTTTTCGTGCAAGTTGAGACGGCTCTGCTACCCTCTTGCAAGCAGGGCTACTCTCGCAATGAAGAAGTATGCTATGCTAGGAGTATTCAACTTTTGAATGATCGAAGGAAAGGGAAGCAGATGCATATTGTGATGTTTGGGACAGGCGGCGTTGGGGGATATTTTGGTGGCCGCCTTGCCCAGGCAGGCGAGCATATCACCTTTGTGGCGCGGGGAAAGCATCTTGAGGCCATCCGCGAACATGGACTACGGGTTCGCAGTGTCCAGGGCGATTTTACCATCCACCCCGCCCACGTGACAGACAATCCGGCGCGCCTTTCCAGCGCCGACATCATCATTGTTACGGTAAAGGGGTGGCAGGTGGCAGAGGCAGCGCAGGAGATCCGTTCGATGATCAGCCCGCGAACGATGGTTATCCCCCTCCTCAACGGCGTGGAAGCCCCTGATCAGCTTGCTTCAGAGATTGACCCCACTCGTATCTTGGGCGGGCTGTGCTGGATCGTGAGCTTCATTGCTGAGCCGGGGGTGATTCAGCACACCGGCGTTGAGCCACACATCACCTTTGGCGAGCTTGATGGCCAACTGACAGAACGGGCAGAGTGGCTCTACAAGGCATTCCAACGCGCTGGCATCAAAGTCACGCTCTCCAACAACATTCGGGCGGCAATGTGGGAAAAATTTATCTTTATCGCTTCGATTAGCGGTATTGGGGCGGTTACTCGTGTCACGGTGGGTGAGATGCGTCAACACCCCGAAACCCGCCAGATGATTGAGCGTGCGGTGAAGGAAAGCATTGCGGTGGCGCATGCTTGGGATATTGCCATCTCCGACGACATTTTTGAGCGCACAATGGGGTTTATCGACAACATGCCCAGCCACAGTACGCTCTCTATGCAGCGCGACATTATGAGCGGACGGCCTTCCGAACTCGACTCGCAAAATGGGGCGGTGGTGCGGCTTGGCCGCGAGGTAGGGGTTGATACCCCCGTCCATGAGTTTATCTACCACAGCCTGCTGCCAATGGAACACCGTGCCCGCAGCCCCAAACCGGCTGAAGATGATGCGTGAATAGCGCTAGAATGGCTCAATTGGTGGTTCACGTAGGGCCAGGGCTTCGAGGTAGACAACCAAGGTGACCCAACAGACATACGCTCCCATCGCCAGAGAAACAACCCGCGCCGCCCGCCCTCGATCCCATAATCGATCCCATGCGATTGCCGCGGTGAAGGCGACTGCCCATGCCGAAAACATCAGCCAGCGGGTGGTGATTGAGTTGAGCGTGATGAGCGGCAGAATGGCTTGCGATACACTGACGACAAATGTCAGCAAGATGAGCGGCTTTACCACCGGCTTGGTCGTCAGCGCAGAAACATGTTGGCCAAATCGGCGGGTTAGAAGCAATACCCCGGGGAGAGCCAGCAAGACCGGGAAAAATCCAAAGTGGGTAATAAACCCGCCTTCCCAGAGGACATGCAATGTCTCTTCGCGGGGGATGGGGGGACGTTCGGTGACTTCGTTCAGCCCCCCTGCGCCTCCTGCCACCACGCCGGTGACTTGCTCAACGATGAGATCCCAAAACGCGCTCAAGTAGAAGAGCCATACGCCTGCTGCCACCGCCCCTCCAATCGCCACCAACGCCCATGTGCTACGGCGTTCGGGGGTTTGCGGGTCGTGGAAGAGCCACAAGACGGGAATGAGCAATAACCCAACCAATGAGGTATTCAGCAGCAGCCCAATATGCCCCAAATAGACCAAAAAGAACAACGTCGTGAGGCTCCACCATGTCGGCGGGTGGTCATACCGCGGCCAGCGGACAACTAATACTGCCAAAAGGATGATTGAGAAGGCTTGTGCCGCCACCTGCGTATGAAAGCAAAACCACGTATTCATAAAGCCGCCCGCGGTCAGCCCGTAGACCGCCGCGGCGATCAGCCCAAGCCGTGCCCGCTGCGTCGCATTAGCAACAAGCACGTAGAGTGCGAGAACAGCCACCGCCTCATAGATACCCAAGGTGATCTGCAAGAGCGAACGCAGATCAACAATGGGGAGCAGGGTCAGTGGCCATACGAGGAGATATGGGCCATTGGGGAAGGGGAAAGGAAGGCCGCGATGTTGCGCCTCAATGTACACCCGCCCCTGCATCGTCTGGATAGACCGATTGACGTGCAGCTGGAGGTCGCCCGGCATCGACTCGGGGTAGAGCCGTCCGCCATACTTCAGCACAAAGCTAAGCGCAATAAGTAGCAGGAGCCATCGAAGGATGGCGGGAGGGGGGGCGACATGCAGTTTGCGGAGGAGAGGTGGTACTGCCCACGCCACAATAACTGCCGTCACTATGCTAAGCACGGCCATCTGCCCAAACCACTCGCTGCCAAACCCCACCCGTGGTGCTTGTATGGCCGTGGTGAGGGGAATAATAGCCGATAGTGGCGCAACTAAGAAGAGCGATTGATTGGGGGAAAAGCCAATAATGCGCGCCGCTGACCAGAGTACCGCCATCCCCACCGGCCAGTAGAGCAGCATAGCGAGGTCGGGGAGCGTGGGGAACGTAAATACCCCGCCCTTTGGCTCAATGCTGGTGACAACCACCTCTCCCCCCAACGCCACGCCCAAATCTTCTCGCCTATCGCCCGCATTTTGCCACGTGTCGGTCTTTACCTCGATGTGCAATTCCCCATTGGGAAGGGCTTCCTGCGGCAGGTAGAACCGATAGGTTGACCGTGGCTTGCGCAGTTGGAAGGAAAATTCCTTCTCTGTCGCCAGCGGACGGATGGTAAGGGTTGTCGGAGGCGCGTCTGGTTGCCATTGTGCGCGGTGGGAGACGACGTCCATCTGCACCACCACGCCCCGCTCCCCAACACCGGGCATATTGAGGCCAAACGTTGAGCGTGTCCATCGCCACCGTTCGGGTTGGCCTTGGCTCTCGCCTTTGTGGACGTTTTGGAGGAATGGCGCGTCGCTATGGTAGCCTCGTTGCTTGCCAACGGTAAATCGGTAGGCAAAGGGAAATTGCGCAACAACGATGAACAGCAGGAATGGTATCACCGCAAGCATCATCTGTTGCCAGCCGACAAGCGGGCGAAGATGCGATAGGATGCGGTTTGGCAGGTTGAGATGTGTGCTCATACGGCACTATTTTACCAGATTTCTGCCAACTGTGACACTCTGCTACCACTAGACAGGGCCATGTCAAAGTCCATCGGGTATAATCCGCTTTATACAGCAAACGTATGG
>CAZGLO010000089.1:0-13037 GCA_964526735.1 uncultured Chloroflexaceae bacterium
AGCCTGGGTTTCGACCCGAGAAGCCCAACCCTTTCGGGTTGGGAGTAGTCACAAACGCACTTCTGCCGCGCAACAGACATACGAAAGAATATGGAAGCTTGGAGTGGGCGTGTGCGCAACGTTCCTTGAGACATAGAGGTCTCCCTAATGCAAGAGTATGTAGAACACTTTTTGGAGCATATGATAGGCCATCGTGGCCTCACAAAGAACACGGTTGCTGCCTATCGCACCGATCTAGAGCAGTTTGGAGCCTTTCTCATTGAGCGTGGCATTACGTCGTGGCGCGATGCGTCCCACGATGATATCTCTGCGTTCTTGCTCTTTCTCCACGAACGCCAATATGCCATCTCAACGGTCGCACGCCGTACGGCGGCGGTGAAGACCTTCTACTCCTACCTGGTATCTATCCACATCGCGACGAACAACCCAGCTGCTGCCATCAAACCTCCCAAGGTCAACCGATGTCCGCCAGCGGCGATCTCCTCCGACCAGGTCGATGAACTGCTTGAAATCCCTTTGCGGTCGTCTACGCCAGAGGGGCTGCGCGACAAGGCGATGCTTGAGCTACTCTATGCAACGGGGGTGCGGGTAAGTGAATTGGTCGCGTTCGATACCTCAGATATCTCACTTGAGCAGCGTGTGCTGCGGTGTGCCGGAAAAGGTGGCCGTCAGCGGGTGTTGCCCATCAGCCCAAACGCCTTCAATTCACTCGAAGAATATCTTGACCTCGGACGCCCGCATATGGTACGTGACCACCAGGCAACAGATGCGCTCTTTCTCAACCACCGCGGCAAGCGATTGACCCGCCAAGGGTTTTGGCTCATCCTCAAAAACTACGCCAGGCAGCTTGGGGTACCCGAATTGACGCCCCATATGCTGCGCCATTCATTCGCCTCTCATATGCTCAACAACGGGGCCGAACTGCGCAAGGTGCAAGAGCTTCTCGGCCATGCATCGCTTGCTACCACCCAAATCTACACCCACGTGTCGTACAATGACCACGATCATGAGCATGATCATGAGCATGCTCAAAGCCACAATGGCAATGGCCACCACGATCACGATCTGTCGCTGCGCGAGATGATGGAGCTTGGCGACGTGGGGGAGGAGATAAGCGGAGTTATTCCTCCCTCCACCAACGGCCATCACCCGCCGGAGCAAGATGAAGCAAAACATATCGCAGCCTCCGAGCCGGAAGCGGAACCCTCTCCCAAAACGCACGCGCAAACGCCTAGAAAGTAGCACGTTTTGCCTGCTGTTACCCTCGATCAAGTTGTCTCATTGTGTAAACGCCGCGGGTTTCTCTTTCCTGGAAGCGATATCTACGGCGGACTCCAAGGTACCTACGACTATGGGCCTTTGGGAGTGGAGCTGAAGAATAATCTGAAGGCGGCCTGGTGGCGTGCCAATGTGTATGAGCGCGACGATATGGAGGGGATTGACGCCTCCATCCTGATGAACCGCCTGATCTGGAAGTATTCCGGTCACGAGCAGACCTTCATTGACCCGCTGGTTGACTGCCGCGACTGCAAAAGCCGCTTGCGCGCCGACCATGTGCAAGGCTCCTGCCCCAACTGTGGCTCTACAAACCTGACCGAGCCACGCCCCTTCAACCTGATGTTCAAGACGCAAGTTGGGCCGGTCGCCGATGATGATTCGTTTGCCTACCTGCGCCCAGAAACCGCACAAGGCATCTTTGTCAACTTTGCGAATGTGCTTGCCAGCACCAGCCGCAAACTTCCCTTTGGGATAGCGCAAATCGGCAAGGCCTTCCGCAACGAAATCACCCCGCGCAACTTTATCTTCCGTGTCCGCGAGTTTGAGCAGATGGAGATAGAGTACTTTGTGATGCCGGGTGAGGAAGATGGCTGGCACGAGCGGTGGCTGCAAGAGCGGTTGGCATGGTGGCGGCGGGTTGGGCTGAGCGATGACAACCTGCACGTCTACAACGTCCCGCGGGAAGACCTCGCCCACTACTCCAAGGCGACCTACGACGTGATGTACCGCTACCCCATCGGGTTTGAGGAGCTTGAAGGTATCGCCAGCCGCAGCGATTATGACCTTGGTGCCCACTCGAAAGAGCAAGACCGCCTCAATATCACGGCGTCGGTGCAGGAAAACACCCACAGCACAGAACGCCTCACCTACTACGACCAGGCAACCAAGCAACACGTCGTGCCCTTCGTCATAGAGCCTTCCGCGGGGGTTGACCGCGGGGTGTTGGCGATATTGACAGAGGCCTACAACGAACAACAAGTGAAAGAGATTGCGCCTGATCGCCAAGAGGCCATCGTCAGCAGCTTGGAGAGCTTCCTGAAGAGCGTCAACCGCAACGACAAGCTCTCACCCGAACAACGCGATGCGCTGATCGACCGCGCCCAGACGGTGCGAGATGGTTTGCCCGCAACCCTGCCGCAAGTGCAGGCATTGCTTGATATGCCCGGCGCAAAGAACATCCAAGTGAGCAAGAACGTCCGTGGGCAGGCAGAGCCGGTGTTGGATGAATCATTCCGCACGGTGCTCAACCTCAAGCCCGCGATGGCACCTATCAAGGTGGCGGTGCTGCCGCTCAAACGCAACAACCCCAATATCGTCGATCTGGCCAAGTCGATCCGCAAAGATCTGCAATCGTCATTGGCGATGCGGACGGTCTATGATGATACCGGCAGCATTGGGCGGCTCTACCGGCGGCAGGATGAGATCGGCACGCCCTTCTGCATTACGGTAGACTTCGATAGCTTGGGAGAGGGCAAAGAACTAACTCACAAAGATACCGTGACGGTTCGCAACCGCGATACGATGGAGCAAGAGCGCGTGCCCATCGCAGAGCTATCTGGCTACCTCTTTGAGCGAATGAAATAATCCGACTATCGGGGGACGACTATGCCCCAGGGGTTGTTTACCATCCCAACACGTGTCTACCTCACCACCGAACAGCGCAATCGGCTGCTCACGTTGGTGCGCAAACAGGATATTGCCGTGCCCGATCTACTCACTGAACTCCTGGTCAGTTTTCTCGATCATCTCCCCGAACACGAGCAGGAAGACCTCGCTCAGACCGCAACGGAGCCTCGTGAGACCACAGATCGGGCGACGGAGATTCGCCGTCGGCGCGCGGAAGTACGGCGGTTGCGCACCCGCGCAGAGACATCAGGCGACCCCCCTGGGTGGCTTATGAGCTACATCGAAGACCTTGAACGCGAAATCAAGCGGCTGGAAGGGCAAGAAGGATAAGGTGGGCAAATCACGCCTTGACCAGTTGCTGGTCACCCGCGGGCTTGCCGATACCCGTTCCCGCGCCCAAGCGCTGTTGATGGCGGGCTTGATTGTGGTTGATGGCCACGTCCAGACCAAAGCCGGATGCAAGGTAGACGAGGCGTGTGAGATTACCGTCAAGGAGACGCTCCCCTATGTCAGCCGCGGCGGGTATAAGCTTGTCCACGCGCTTGACACCTTTGGTCTTTCCCCTGGCCACCTCATCGCACTTGATACCGGCGCGTCAACCGGCGGCTTTACCGATGTCCTGCTGCAACGGGGGGCACGCCACGTCTATGCGGTTGATGTTGGCTATGGACAGCTTGATTGGCGGTTGCGACAGGATGAGCGGGTCACGTCGTTGGAGCGCACCCATATCAAGCACCTCGAATCGCTCCCGCCCCTCCCCGGCTCGCCGCCCGACTCGCCTGCTCCTCTCGCCGACTGCGGTACCATCGATGTGTCGTTTATCTCATTGCGATTGGTTCTCCCCGCGGTGCAATCGCTGCTGACGGCTGATGCGTGGATTGTCGCATTGGTCAAGCCCCAATTTGAGGCCGGGCCGCAATCGGTGGGCAAAGGCGGCGTGGTGCGGAACACAACCGTTCATCGCGACGTCTTACACATGGTGGTCGCAGAAGCGGCAACGCACGGGTTGGCGACACACGGCATCACGCGGTCGCCCATCACCGGCCCAGCGGGGAATACCGAATTTCTCATCTACCTGTGCGCCGCCCACTCGCCACTCGGTACAGACGATAGAGAGCATGCGATTGAAGCGGCGTGTGAAGCCAAACTCGCGACCAGCTAAATCACCTACATCACCAAGGAAGCACTGATCACTCGCAATCAAGAGGCAATGAGGATAGTATATGCTTGAGCCAGGAATGCACATTCAAGAGCGGTATGAGGTCGTCCGCCTCATAGGAAAGGGCGGCATGGGCGCGGTCTACGAAGCGCGTGACCACCGTCTCAACAGCACCGTGGCGCTCAAACAGACGCTGCTTGAAGAGGAGAAGCTCAAGCGGGCCTTTGAGCGCGAAGCCAAGATATTGGCTAATTTGCGCCACCCGTCGCTCATCCGCGTCAGCGACTACTTTACCGAACCCGCGGGCCAATTTCTGGTGATGGACTACATCGCCGGGCAAGACCTTGGGCAGCTGTTGGAGGAGCGCGGGCAGCCTTTCCCTCTCGAACAGGTGATTACGTGGGCAGAGCAGCTCCTTGACGCGCTCGAATACCTCCACAGCCAATCTCCCCCCATCCTCCACCGCGATATCAAGCCGCGCAACATCAAGATTGGTGATCAAGAGCGGGTGATGCTGCTTGATTTTGGCCTTGCCAAGGGCATCGTGAGTAGCGAATATGGCGAACAGGCTTCGACCATCTCCATAAGCAGCGTCATTGGCTATACCCCCCGCTACGCGCCCATTGAGCAGATACAGGGCACGGGCACAGATGCATACAGCGATATCTACTCACTCTCCGCCACGCTCTACCAGCTCCTGACCAACACCCCCCCGTCAGATGCGCTTGAACGTGCTTCTGTTATCTTCAACCGCCAGCCTGACCCCCTTCAACCAGTGCACCACATCAACCCCGCCATCCCGCCAATGGTCGGCAAATGGTTGGCGCAAGGGATGACGTTGGGGGCGCAAGACCGCTTTGCCAGTGCGGCTGCGATGCGGAAAGCGCTCCAGGCCGCGGTGGATATGGGACGTAGCGATTGGACACCCCCCGATGCCGCCGATGCCACCGAACATTCGGCAAAAACAATGACGGACGTGGCTCAAGCACCGCAGGTCGCCCCCGACCACCCCGCCAAGCGCTATCCCAATACGGGCGAGACGGAGGCCGATTCGACAGCGTGTGGCCGTCCGAGCCACCGCCAAGAACGTCCTTTCTACCGCCCCAAGCCGCCCAAACCGCTCTCTGAGCACCCGCCTCACGGCGGAGGGCAGGGGAGAAAGTCAGGCGAGCGCAAACTTGGGTATCTCCTCATCATCGCGGGGCTGATTATCCTGCTTATCGTGATGGGTGTCTCATCCTACGACCCAATCGACCATGATCCATTCGCTCACGTCCCTCAAAATCCCCCTCATCAGCAGAGCGGAGGTGGCTTCACGGTACAGGAAATGCTCCAACCTTCTTTGAAGGACTTAGAGCCAGCTTCCTCAAAATCCATAGGTTCTCCCTCTTACCCCTCTAATGGGACAATGAGATGGAGGAACAATGCATCGGGGGAGGAGCGTCCAGATGTGCAGTTCTTCCCATCCGGTTCCTTCGACCTCCCCGCCAAAGAGATCATGCTATCGGTTGACATAGAGGCTGAGGAGCTTGCCGATGATGAGACATTTGCAGCGCTGGCGTTTGAGGTGAAACAGAGCGATGGCGACACGTCGCAGCGCTTGGTGATGATCTCGCCAGAGCGAGAGGGGTTTGCGGTATATAGATATGATGGTTCTGGAAGTTTTAGGGAAGAGGTAAAATTGACAGGAAGCGAAGCTATTGATGATGACGAAAGCAACCGCTTAACGGTCAAAGTACGTGGAAATCACTATGAAATCCTCGTGAATGACATATCTAAGTACAGCAAAGAGCTTGGTAAGCAGGATGACACGATAAAGCGCGTTGGCTTGGCGATTGGCGGGGACAATGGTGAAGAAGCGGCATACAACTTCAGCAACTTTGAGTTTTCTCTCATCAACCCAGGTGTGCCCAACCCTCACACCTCCCCCATGCTCCTCCCCGACAGCCCCAACCCCCCCAACCGCATGGGCAAATAGCGGGCCAAGCGCTATGTAAACGGGTGAAGCCCTGTACCAACGAGCGCCACCAGCCCCATCCGCACGATGCGCCCCAAGAAGACGGGGATCAAGAACATCCACATCGGGACGCCCAACGCACCGGCCAATAACCCGGCCACGTCGAAGGCGGGGTTGGGCGGGGCAGACAGCAGGAAGAGGATGAGCATCGTCCGGGAGGGGTGCTGCATTTGGGTCTGCACCCACCGATAAAAACGGGTCTCCGACGCGATTTCTTTCCCCGCCCGCCCGACCAAAAACGCGACCAACTCTCCCAATGCCGACCCAGCCGCCGCGGCAATCACCACGCCGCGCACATCCAGCACGGGTGTCTGCGCAAGGCGGGCGATGATTGAATAGTAGGGGACGGGGATGACCACACTCGCATTGGCGATGCCCGCAACCCCAAACGCGCTCATATAGCCAAATGCTCCAAGGCGATTGAGCACGTGGGGCGGCAGCAAGAGGTATGCTAGCCCATTGAGGCCGATAGCACCCACACCTATCGCGGCGGGGCGCAGCCAACGGGATTTACCAGGAGACGGCTGTGAAGCCTGCTGCGATGCTGAAGAAGATTGTGGCGTTGATGGCAAGAGAGAAGTGCACTGTTCGGGCGTGCCGAAACACGATTGTGTTGAATCACCACCGCCGTCGTCTGCTGCGGCGAGCATCTGTGCCCTCCATCCGGCGAACGCGGGTGCGGTTGAGTGATTCATATTGCTCTGCCCACGAGAGCAAATCAGCGCTCAACCCGCGCATCCGGTGCGCCATCCGAGTCGAAGTCTCATCGATGGCAGAGGCAAAATAGCGCTCGTGGCGTGGTCTGCGGTCTTCCCGCTGCTGGCGGGTGGAAAGAAACGTACTCATCCGCGTCACGGCGCGGTTGAAGAGGTCTAAGACAGTATCATCCTTGCGAAACATCAGCTTCCCCCTGTTCCTTTGCCTTGTTCATGGTCAGGACAAGCCCATCTTCCATGGTCGCGGCGAGAATAGGCAGCACCGGCACCAGCGAGAGATTGTAGACTTCGGCGGTATGCCCCTCCAGCCGCAACCCCCACCGCCCAAAGCCGATCATCGCGGGTAGCATCGCTGGCAAAAAACCCATCGTCGCGATGCGGGCGGGGACACGTGACCGTGGCATCCGTCCCATTGCTGCTTGCCCCAACGTCACAATCGCCAAGGTATTAAAGAGCAATCGGCAATGTTCTGGCACGCTTTCGTTGCGCAGGCTGAGATAGGGGATTTTGGGCCAGAACTGCTTGGAATTTCCGTGGAGAATGTACATCACGCCGATGTTGGCCAGCAAAAACGGCACTTTACTGCCAACATACCGCACCACCGCTTGGCTGCCTCGGAGTATTTGGCCGACGCGGCTCATCATGCACCCCCTTTCCCCGACACGGGTTCAAGCATCGTCATCAAGCGCGCATAACTTTGGCTCTCTGCGTAGAACGTGTATTGGACAGGCGTGACACTAACCGTACTCGCGCCAAGCTGACGCAAATGTGCCACCGCTTCGCGCACCCCGGCTTGCGACACAATCACGTTCACGGCATACCACGATGGTGGCATGGGCGCGTCGGAGGGCGTGGGGACTTTGCTCCACACCGGCGAGATAGTTGGGCCTTGCAGCCCCGCCGCGTGCGGTAATGCAGTCACCTGCTGGCCAATCTGCTCCACCGACTCGCCGGGGAGATTGGCGACTAGCGAGTAGGAGTCGCGGCCATTCTGCTCTGCCTCAAGTAGGTCGAGGATTTGGCCAACGCGCTCCCGCCGGGACTCATCGCGCTGCAAATTGGCCTTATTGGCGATGAGGCAGGCTTGCGATTGCCCAATCGGCCCGCCAACCACCTTGAGATGGTTCTCCCTGATGGTAGAGCCTGTCTCTGTGATATCGAGGATGATATCAGAGTAGCCACGCAATGGGGCGGCTTCCGTTGAGCCTGCCGAGTAGACCAACCGAAACGCATTGATACCGTGCTCGTAGCAGAAGCGGCGGGCGATGTTGGGATACTTGGTGGCGATGCGCAAGGCGCGGTTTTGGGCGTGGAAATCAGCCGCCACCTCCGCCAGATCCTCCCACGTATGAACGTCGATCCAGGCCTGCGGCGCGGCAATCACAAACTTAACGTGCCAAAACCCCAAGTCTTCCACCAGCAGCAGCACCTGTTCATTGTCGTCGGCGTGCTCAAGGACGTAGTCAAGGCCAGTGATCCCCACATCAAGGCTGCCATCTGCCACTTTTTGCAAGATTTCGATTGGCCGGTGAAAGTGGATTTCGGTGTTGGGGATGCCGCGGAGCACTCCTGAATATTGGCGCGGGTTGGGGCGCGAAATGCGCAATCCACAGCGCTTCAGAAGGTCAGATGACTTTTCATACCCCGATTCTTTTGAGGGGATAGCAAATCGTAGCATAGCGATGATGTATCCTTCGCATATCGTTCTGGCAATTATGAAAGATTTTTGTTGGGCCGACTGGGCGGGTCGGGCGGGTCGGGCGGGTCGCCGTCGCTCTGTTCTTCTGGCGGGTGTTCTTTGCGATAGTGCCGACAGATATCATCCCACCACGCCCGATTGGCCTCCTCATACGTATCGCCCATATAGTGCTTGATGTAGGACTGATGGCTACGGAGCAAACTTTCGTAGAGCACAAAGAGCGAATCTTCATCCTTTGTGGCCAACAACCGCCGCGTCGCGCGGGAAATATGCTCAACCGACATGCGCAGCGCGCGAGTGCCAATAGAGGCAGAAGCGCGACCGCGCGGGTCGGAGCCAAGCACCGCACTCTGGTCTGGCGAGAGGTGGGTTTTGCCCAACGCCTCCATCCGCACCAGGTCGGGGTGGAGCGTCATCATCAGCGACGTCTCCCAGAGGGCGGCGTGGTCAAGCATCTTCTCATCCACCAGCGAGAAGGGCGAAATAGCAAGTACCAAGAGATTGTGCTCGCGGATGGCATATTTTGCCGTTTCCATCAAGATAATCTCGTGGCCGTGCGAACAATGCCCCGTAATCGCCACCACTAGCGACCATTGTGCGCGGGAAAGCTCTGCAAAGAGGTCTTCCCACAGGTTGCGGATGATGGCGCTCGACACGGCAATGCTTTCCTGATTGGGAAGCGGCGTGATGGGCCACCACGTGGTTGGCAACACCACCCCGCCCACGCGCTCAGCCACGCGCTTGGCAATCGCTTCGGCGATCAGGCCATCTGTCCCAAAGGGGAGATGCGGCCCGTGCCACTCCAACGCGCCCCACGGCAGGTAGGCGATGGGCGTCTCTTGGCGAATGGCGGTCAAGGTATCAGGGTGTAGGTGGCTGTAATATCCCCATCTCATAGCAATCTCAAGGGTAGGTAGGCGTGTAAATGCGTACAGTAAGGTACGGTATAGGTGTGGCGCTACAAGCGTTCAGTCAAGCGACTACAGGTGGTCTATCAGGTTTGGGAGGTCTTCAAGAAAGATACGCTGCTTGTCGCCGGTAGCAAGCGTACACCACTCACAGCAACGGTGCTGACGCTCTTCCTCGCCCACAATCGCCACATATGGGATGCCGCGCCGGTTGGCATCGCGCATATTGTTGGTGACATTGCGTTCGCGAACGTCTAGCATCGCCGGAAACCCATACTGCCGCAATTGCTGCGCAAGATGAACGGCGTATTCGTAGTCGTCGCCGGAAATCGGCACGACCGAGACAACCCGCTGCAAGGGAGATTCTGCTTCGTAGGATGCATCGGATGCTGAAAGGGTGGAGACGAGGCGTTCTAGCCCGTAGGAGAAGCCAATAGCGGGTGTTGCCTGCCGTCCTCCCAGGGCGGAAATGAGGTCATCATATCTCCCCCCTCCACAGATTTGGCTCTTGTTGGTATCATAGATCTCAAAGATCATCCCTGTATAATAGTATAAGCCACGCCCCATCCCAAAGTCGAGCGTGACGCGGTTGAGATCTACCCCATGCATCTCGATTAACTGAAAAATGGTACGAATTTCCTGTAGCGCAGGAACCGTAATGCCGGTATGATGAAAGAGAGCGCTCGCTTGGGAAAGTGCTTCGTTTGGCGTTCCCCGTATCTGGCTCAGTTGCCAGAGGAGGTCAATCGCACGGTCGAGGAGCGGTTGTGGGTCGTCGCGGCGCAGCTTGCGCACCAACCGCCCGACAATATCCTCCGGTGTGCGGCTCCCGAAAGAGAGGTCAAGCCCCAGTGTTTGGGCGATGGCAAGCACAGCGGTTGTTGCTTCCTCGTCGTTGAGGCCATCTATCACCTTTGGGTCGAAGGGAAGATCGGTGCTCTGTTGCTCGCCAAGCTTTTCTCGTAATACTTCTTTGCCTTGTGCGCGCACGCGGCTCATATTCCATGTCAGGGTACTTTTGGTGCGTTCTGTGAGGCCAAGCTGGTCAAGCGCTTGGCGCACCACCCCGATATGCGATACGAGGATCTGGTAGTCGTGCAGGTTGAGGGCAGCAAGACCATCGCACGCAAGCGCGATCGCCTCTGCATCGCCACGGGGCGTCGTACCGCCAATCAGCTCAATGCCGGTTTGGGTAAATTGGCGGTAGGTAGAACGCTGCGGGCGTTGGTAGCGGAAGGCAGGCCCACTATAACTCAGCCGCACCGGCAATGGAGAATCTTGCATATGGGCAATGTAGGCGCGCAATACCGAGGCTGTCCATTCGGGGCGGAGGGCAAGCTCCCGGCCCTCAAAGGAAAACTCGTAAATCTTGCCCACCAGCTCTTCTCCCATCTTGCGGAGGTAGAGATCGCGGTGCTCAATGATGGGAACATCGATGGGATGATAGCCGTAGTGGGCGAAGTGTTGGGCAAGCACGGCCTGCACCTGCGCCAGATGGCGGTGCTCTGCAGATAAAACGTCGCGCATCCCGCGCACAGAATCAATGCTGGTGTTCATATGGCCTATTGTACCGTGACACCTCTCAAAACTCAAGAGGGGAGCACCACTTCCACAAGGAATATGTGTCTATGAGGCGGAACATGCTCCCCGGAAACCCAGGATCACATTGCCCGCCTCTCTTGTCACCACATAAGAGCGGAGTAACACCAGCAATGATGGCCGCAATCTAGAGACGGAGTTAATTCATGAGACCACAGAAAGATGTGTGTGTTCGATTCTTCTTCACCCTTGCGTTTATTGGTATGGGTGTGGTGGTTGGATGGTTCCTTGTTCGCGGTGAACATAGCTTTGCTTCCTCATCCGCCTTCCAACACACCACCCCCTCTTTCAATGCCCCCCCCGATCCCCCGAAAACCGAGCAAGTCTATATCATCATCGATAGCGAAGGCTTCAACCTGCGCCAGCTCTCGATCACACCGGGGACGACCGTGTGGTGGGGCAACACCACGAAGCAAACCCAAACCCTACAAACAAGTTTCCCCATCAAGGCCAAGTCGCCTCTCCATAAGTATTATGTGCATCTGCCGGTGGTGCCGAACGGCAACCCAACCACCATACCTCCCTCCCTTACCACGGCTTCGCACACTATCGCGACTACCGCCACGCAAACGCCTGTTCCTCTGCCGCCCACACCCACTCCATCGGGTGAAGACCACCACATCTTTACGGTAGATATCCCCCCCTCTCAAACATATAGCCACACCTTTACCAGTACGGGCGTGTTTGACTTCTACCTCAAGGGCAGGGAAGAGGGGTTTGGCCGTATTGAGGTGGAACCCTACTACGTGTGGACGCCAACCCCTACCGTCAGCGCTACCGCGACCCTTTCGCCCATTCCCACGCCTACCCACACTCCCATGCCCACCGCGACCCCGACCGTCCCTATTACGCAAACAGAACCCTATATCAAGAGCCATAGTAGTTATACGCTCTCCTATGGTGATACCCGCTATATCGTGGGAGAGGTGTTCAACCCGACTGATCAACCGATTTTCCTTGCCAAGGTGGCGGCTAGCTTCTACAATGCGAACAATGACCTCATTGCAGTGGAGAGTGACTATACCCACCTCACCAAAACTGACACCGATCAGGTAAATCCCTTTACCATCTCGCTCTATGAGCCGCCAAACGACTATGACCACTACAAGCTCACTCTCTCGTGGATTACAAGCAGCTTCTTCAACTATCAGCCCGTCACGGTGGTATCGCAGCAGCACCGCGAAGATACGTCGTGGGTTGAGGTGTTTGGCGAGGTGCGCAACGACTATCAGGAAGAGCTGAAGGGGGTTGAGGTGGCAGTGACCTTCTATAACCAGGCGGGGATAGTCATTCGAACCGACTTCGGGTTCCCCTTTGAGTATACGCTCTCGCCTGAGCAAGTCTCTCCATACGAAATATCAACTTTTTTCTTTAAAGACGATATCAATGTGCCGTATACTTACACGGTGCAAGCAGAGGGTTATCTGCTGAGCGACGACGTGCAAGAAACCCCGACGTTGGCTCCCACCTTTACGCCGGTCGCCACTAGATCGCCAACGCCGAGCAACACACCAAGCCCCACCAACACGCCAACTCCCACCCTCACGCCAAGCCCGACCGATACTCCGACGCCGACCGATACGCCGACCAACACGCCGACGCCCACTTTTACGCCAAGCCCGACCGATACTCCGACGCCGACCGATACGCCGACCAACACGCCGACGCCCACTTTTACACCAAGCCCGACCGATACTCCGACGCCGAGCAACACACTAAGCCCAACCAACACGCCAACTCCCACCCTCACGCCAAGCCCGACCTTCACGCCGACACCGACCGACACACCCACCAACACGCCAATACCAACCGACACGCCCACCAATACACCCACCAACACGCCAAGCCCCACGCCTATCGTGCCGCCGGAGATTGCTAGCCATAGCACCTATACAACGACCAATGTGCGCGCTGTGGTGGGGGAAGTCAAAAATCCGGGGGAACAGCCATTCTATGACGTGAAGCTCGCGGCAAAGTTCTATAGTCAGCTACCCAGAGCTAAAGCACCTGGGCTTGTGCTCGCTCCTCCACCCGT
>CAZGLO010000090.1:0-12933 GCA_964526735.1 uncultured Chloroflexaceae bacterium
ACGGGTGGAGGAGCGAGCACAAGCCCAGGTGCTTTAGCTCTGGGTAGCTGACTTGTCGTAACTTGCCATCTACCACGTAAGGAACCGTATGCAGGAACAACCACCACTGCGCGTCTTCCTCTCCTATGCGACGAAAGATCGGTTGACGGTGCGCCATCTGCACCAGCAAATCAGCCATGCCGAAGGAATACGCTCTTGGTTTGATGAGACCATCCTTCTCCCCGGCGAAGAATGGGAACGCGAAATTTCAAAAGCCGTCCGCGGGGCGGATGTGATGCTTGTGTGCCTCTCTCGCAACGTCCTCACGCGCACGGAGAAACTCAATCGGGATATCGTCTATGCGCTGAACGAGGCGCAGAAGCGCGGCCCGCACAAGCCACTCATTATGCTTGTCAAGCTGGAAATGTGTGATATTCCAGAGCCGCTGCGCGGGATGCAGAGCGTCAATCTGTTTGAAGAGGGCGACTATCAACGGCTGATCGAGCGGTTGCAGACATATGCCCAAACCATCGACCGCACTGGCCAACCGCCAACATCAGGAGAAGCGGCGGACGATCCCTATCATCCCTATCATCCCTATCATCCCCAACGGGAGACGGAAGAAGACCAGGAACAGGGGAGTTCTCAGGGCCAAGGGCAGGCACAAGGCCAAGGGCAGGCACAAGGTATACAGCAGCCAACCCCGCCCTCATCTTCGGGCAGCACCGGCCCTCTACCGCGAACGGGGACAACGGGGTCTCTCCCCACCACCCCCGCCGCGCGCCAGACGCCAACAGGAGAGAAGCCTACTCCCACTGGCAAGCCATCGCCCGATCAACCGCTTTTCCGCCCGCGCGAGCAAACACAAGAAAATCGCATCATCACGCCTGCCTCATCCGACACGGTGGTGGCGAAAAACCGCCTCCCTATGCTGATAGGGGGAGGGACGGCTGTGGTTGTGCTGCTAATCGCGGTGGTTTGGGGCGCGAGTGCGCTCTTATCCGCCCCCGAACGCCCATCTGCAATTATCACTGCCTCTACCCTGACCGCCGCCCCAACGGTGAATGGGGCCGGAGTGGCTCTCCCCACCCCGCCGCAGGGCGAGGGGGAAAGTCTGTCTACACGAGCCTTCACCCCGACCGCGACTATGGGCGGTATCGTGACGACTACGCCGGTCACCCCCGCTATCGCGATTGGCGACCCGGTAACGACATCGCTGTCGCCCACCGTGGAGGTCTCTCCAACGGCCTCGGTTGGCCTTACCCCGACAATTGTGTCGTCAACCCCGTCGCCAGGCCCGTCGGCCATGATCACCGCTACGATGACAGCCACGATGACAGCCACGATGATAGCCACGATGGCTACCACCATCACCCAAACCGCCACCATCACCCCAACCACCCCAACGGTAGTTGTCACCCCGACGGCGGTGGTAGAACCAACACAAGAACCAACCCCGCCCCCGCCCCCCACCGAAGCTCCTCCCCCAGAGCCTATCCGGTATACGATAGAGCGTGGCGATACGGTGCAAGCGATTGCAGAGCAGTATAACGTAACCGTGCAGCAGCTGATTGAGTATAATGGCTGGACGCCGGAAGAGGCTGATAGCATTAACCCAGGGCAGGAAATCCTCATCCCACCCCGCTAATCTGGAGAAAGCAAAAAGTCGGCACGTCCCCACAAGGGTGGTAGGGGAAACGTGCCGCTTTTCTTCTGAAGAGAGTAGAATGTTGGTGCGTTGGGGGGCTATCGTTTGCCGAGAAGCCGCCACCCACTTGGCAAGGCCACACCAGCAATCACCATCTTGATGATATCACCAAGGATGAAAGGCACGACGCCGGTGAGGATGGCAGTCGGGAGGCCAAGCGACAGCGATAACCACGCCACGCCAAAGAGATAAATCACCACATTGCCAAGCACCATCGAGAAGGCCATCGTGCCGAAGCGGCGATCCCATCCGCGCTCGGAGAGGTAGCCTACCAATGCGGCGGCAAAGGGAAATCCGACAAGGTATCCGACCGTTCCCCCATACAATATCTCAATCCCCGCGTTGCCGCCCGCAAAGAAAGGCAATCCACCAAGACCCATTGCGAGGTAGAGGATCAGCGAGAGCAGGCCAAGCTGTGTGCCAAGGAGGCTTCCGGCAAGCAACACGCCCAATGTTTGGCCCGTGAAGGGGATGGGCGTGAAGGGAAGAGGGATCCGAATTTGGGCACAGAGCGCGACAAATAGTGCTCCGCCAACCACCAGGGCGGCGTTGGCAACCCGTGGGTTGGCCAATACCCCGCGGCGCGGCAATACGTGCGGTATCAATGTATGAGATGCGTGGGATGAATGAGTTGATGCAGTAGTGACAGACATAAAACCTCCTGGAACTTCAGAAATCGCACAACCAATAATAGCACATCTTTTGGCTACCGCTTTCGGCTACCGCTTTCGGCTACCGCTTCAGACGACCCTCTAGTTCTGCCAACGCCGCGCTCAACCGCTCTTGGCGGATGGCATTGGTCACATCGCCGCGGGTGCGCTCAAGGACGGCACGCAGTGCATCGGTCGTGCGTCGCAGTCCACTTGTCAGCGCCTCTGGATAATCGACGGTTATCAAGACGCTGTAAACATCGTCCATAATTGTGAGCAAGCTCTCAACCTGTTTAACTTGCTCAACCTGCTCGCCCCCCGCCCCGCCTCGGAGCCTATCTAAGATGGCACGTCGCAATTCGCTCGCGGCTTCGGCCAACCCGTTGAGGTAGGTCGTACAGTCGACGTTGAGCTGTTTTGGGGTGGGGAGGGCACCACCCGTCAGAAAGGCATAGACGAATGATGCCTCAACATACTCTTTGAGGCCATCTTGCACATAGCCAGCACCCATCAACATAGGCTGCGTCGAAACGCATTGATTGAGATCTATCGCGAGTTGCCCCGCCTCGGTGATGAGCTGGTCAGCTTGGGAGTATTGGCCGCGGTGGGTGGCGCGGATGGCCAACGCACACCGCCGTACCAACTGGCGCGACGTAGTAATCGCTTGTTCACGCACAGCATGGCGTGCATCTATGTGAGCGATGCACGCCGTTACTGTAGTTTCTATTGGGGAAGGATCTGACACGCTCTCTTATCCTCTGGTCTTTGTTCTGACCTTTCCTCTGGCCTTTCCATCAAAGCGAGCTGTCAAGGTCGTCCTCATCGCGCTCTCCGAGGTCATTTTGATCGTCCTGGCTATCACGTTGAGCATCGTCAAGCAGTGATTTGATTGCTTGCACCATTTTGGCAGAGGAGAGTTGTTCTTGCGACTCTTGCGAGAATGCTTCTCTTTCCTCTTCCGACGACCCAGGAGACAACTCTCCCCGCTCTTCGCCATTGCTGCCCATACCAAGCAGTTTGCGGGCGCGGGCTACCTCATCCTCATAGTCATTGCCATTATTATCGTGGATTTGGTCGTGAGGGGGGTGTTCCTGGTCTTGTTCAGAGCCACTTTCCTGCTCTTTGCCACTTTCCTGCTCTTTGCCACTTTCCTGCTCTTTGCCACCCTTCTGCTCTTTGCCACCCTCCTGCTCTTTGCCACCCTCCTGCTCCTGGCTGCCGTCATGGCCATCAACTGCCTCAGCATTTATCTCACCGTTGGCCGCGTGATGTTTCTGCTCTTCCTGCTGCTGTACCGCGGCAAGCAGCGAGGAAATCTCGCCAGGCAACCCGACAATTTTTCCATTCGTAGCGCGTTTTGAGATACCCGTACCGGCGGGAATGAGCTTCCCAATCACGACGTTCTCTTTCAGCCCACGCAGATAGTCAACACTGCCGTTGATCGAGGCTTCGGTCAAGACGCGGGTCGTCTCTTGGAAAGACGCCGCCGACAAGAAACTATCGGTGCTCAGAGAGGCTTTGGTGATACCAAGCAAAACCGTTGCCGCCAATGCGGGGTCACCGCCTTGGCTGACGACCTCTTGGTTGAGCCGCCGAAACTCCGAGATGTCGATGAGTTCGTTGGGCAGGAGACCCGTATCACCCGGCTCCTCAATGCGCACCCGCCGCAACATCTGGCGGACAATCACTTCAATGTGCTTGTCGTTGATATTCACGCCTTGGCTGCGGTAGACCTTTTGCGCTTCGTTGACCAGATAGCGCTGGACAGCCTCTTTGCCTTGGAAGGCAAGCAACTCTTGCGGGTCTGCACTTCCTTCGGTCAGCTTCTGTCCGGCAATAACGCGCTCGCCGTCGTCCACGGTCATCCGCGAAGTATGTGGCACCACCAACTCCCGTTCATCGGGGTCTTGCTGGGTAACGACGATCCGATTGGCTTGCACCATGGCTTTTCCGCTCATCCGCGACAGGATGGGAGGTTCAGTGCTCTCGGTAGAATTGGTCTCTGCTAAGATATCTCCCTCGCTGACCATCATTCCATCCTCAGCAAGCACCACATAGCCCTCTGGCACCTGGTATTCGTCGTTGTACACTTCGGTAGAGGTGATACGGATGCGCCGTACGCCTTCCTCATCCCGCATGATATGGGCAATGCCATCGATCTCTGCCAACAACGACTTCCCTTTGGGCGAGCGTGCCTCGAAAATTTCTTGCACACGCGGCAACCCCTGAGTGATATCGTCGGCGCTTGCCACACCACCAGTATGGAACGTGCGGAGGGTCAATTGTGTCCCCGGCTCGCCAATCGACTGCGCAGCGATGATACCCAACGCCTCGCCCACATCAACGATCTTGCCGGTCGCCAAGTTGCGGCCATAGCACATCCGGCAAATGCCGTGTTCTGCCTGGCACGTCAAGGGGGAGCGTACATTGACCGCAGTCAGGCCCAAGGTGTGCACCAGATAGCGGCCCATGTCCTCGTCTATCTCGTAGCCAGGCTCAACCAACATCTCGCCCGTTTCGGAGTCAACGATGGGAGCCATAATGACACGCCCAACCAACCGCTTCTCTAGCGGCTCCATCACCTCGCTATCGTCCTCTTGCCGCAGCCAGACACCCTCTTGCGTACCACACACCTCCATCGTAACAATGACATCTTGTGCCACGTCCACCAGACGGCGGGTGAGATACCCAGCGTCGGCGGTGCGGAGCGCGGTGTCGGCCAGCCCTTTCCGGCCACCGTGCGTCGAAACAAAGTATTCCAACACCGACAGCCCTTCACGGAAGTTGGCCTTAATCGGCAGCTCAATGATCCGGCCAGTGGGGTCGGACATCAAGCCGCGCATACCGGCCATCTGCGTGATCTGGTTGATGTTACCACGCGCACCACTGATTGCCATCATCGAAACCGGCCCAAATGGGTTGAGGTTTTGGCGCACCGCTTCGGTAATTTCCTTGTTGACGCGCTGCCACGTATCAACCACGGCACGGTAGCGCTCATCGTTGGTGATGAGACCACGGCGGAATTGCTTTTCGATGTTGGCGACCTGCTTCTCCGAGGCCTCAATCATCTCATACTTCGATTGCGGCACCTCGATGTCGTTAATCCCGATGGTCATCCCACCAAGCGTCGCATATTTGAAGCCAAGCCGCTTAATCATATCGGCCTGCATCGAGGTCATCTCAGAACCAAACAAGCGCGCCAATTCTTGTTCGTTCTTCTCCTCTTGCTCAACCCCTTCGCCATTGTGATTGGCAAAGCGCGCCCGAATGGTCTCAAGGTAGTCTGGCGGAATGTGGTCTGGATCGGTGTAATATTTGTAGCACTCCGCGATAATCTCTTTGAGGCCCTTCTTGGCGACTAGCTCGTTGCGGTAGCGCAGCGGTGGCAAGAGCGCGTTGTTGAAGATGAGCCTGCCGACGGTCGTCTCAACCAACACCCGCCGTTTGCCATCATCATCTGGCAGCAGTTTGGCCTTTAGATCGCCATCGCTGGCAAAGATCATGGGGAACTTTTCATCATCCTGAATGGCCGGTTGATTAATTTCGAGGAAGTACTGCTGCATCATCTCAATCGTGCTGATGTTGATTTGGTCGTGGTATTGGCTATATTCGGCATAATCGAACCGCACCAAATCTTCCTGGCCCATCACAACCGAAATGACTTCCTGAATCTTGACGATGCCCTTATCATAGGCCAAGAGCGCCTCATCCGCATTGCGGAATTTCTTCCCGCGCCAGTCTGCGGGGTCTTCCAGCCCTTCCCGTATCATCGAGAGGTAGTAGCACCCCAGCACGATGTCTTGCGACGGCGTGATGATAGGCTCACCGTGCGCCGGACTCAGCAGGTTGTAGGTGCTGAGCATCCGGGTACGTGCTTCTTCCTGCGCCTTGCGCGACAGCGGCACGTGAACAGCCATCTGGTCGCCATCGAAGTCGGCATTAAAAGCCGCACACACCAACGGGTGGAGCTGGATCGCGCTTCCTTCAATCAGTTTGGCCTCAAACCCCTGAATGGAGAGCCGGTGGAGCGATGGCGCGCGGTTGAGCAGCACCATGTAGTCCTTGATGATCTCCTCCAGCACGTCCCACACTTCGGGGCGCACCCGCTCAACAATGCGCTTGGCGCTCTTGATGTTGTGCGCAAACCCCTTTTCAACCAAGCGGCGCATCACAAAGGGCTTGAATAGCTCAAGCGCCATCTTCTTGGGCAGACCACATTGGTGGAGCTGCAGGTTGGGGCCGACCACAATCACCGAACGGCCACTATAGTCAACACGCTTCCCAAGCAGGTTTTGGCGGAACCGCCCTTGCTTGCCTTTGAGCATATCGCTCAAGCTCTTGAGGCGGTGTTTGCCCTTCCCGCTGACCGCCCGGCCACGGCGGCCATTATCAATCAAGGCATCAACGGCCTCTTGCAGCATCCGCTTCTCGTTCCGCACAATAATCTCTGGCGCACTGAGTTCCATCAGCCGTTTGAGACGATTGTTCCGGTTAATCACGCGGCGGTAGAGGTCATTGAGGTCGCTGGTGGCAAATCGCCCGCCGTCAAGCTGCACCATGGGGCGCAGGTCGGGCGGGATAACCGGCAAGACCGTCAAAATCATCCATTCGGGCCGGTTGCCGCTCTTGCGGAACTTCTCAATCACGCGCATGCGCTTGGTGGCTTTTTTGCGGCGTTGGCCGGTGGTGTTTTGGATTTCCTCTTGCAGCTGGTTGCTCAGCTCGTCAAGGTCAACCTGCGAGACGATGTCGCGGATCGCCCCCGCCCCCATATCGGCGCGGAAGACGGTCGGAGCAATCTCCCGCAAGATGCGGTATTCATTCTCGCTCAGCACGCGGCGCACGCGGATGTTGTCGATCTGCTCTAGTTTCTCTTTCTCTTCCTGGAGCAGCGTCTCAATCTCACGCTGTTGCACTTCTTGGAACTTCTCGTGCTTTTGTGCAACTTCGCGCTCAGCATTCTCCCGATCATCGTCGGCATTCACCTCGGCATTGCTGAGATCGCGGTTGTGAGTGACCTCTAAGCTTTCCTTCTCGCGGTCAACGATGTTGTCAAGCTGGTCAAAAACCGACTCCGTCACCACGTCATCTTCCTCAACCAGCAGCTCGCCGCGGAAGAGGAGATCCTCCTCCACGCGCTGGCCAAGCATCTCCTCAAGCTCTTCGCGGAACTGCAATACTTCCTCGTCAAGCTTCTTGAGGGTTGAGCGATATTCGTTCTCAATGCGCACGCGCAGGCTGCGCTGCTTCGACTCCATCTCGCGCAGCACCTGCTCTCGCTGTTCGGACAGCTCTTGGCGCTTGCTCTCGTCTTGCTGTTGGAGCATCTGCAGTTTTTGCGCGTAGTCTTGCTCTACCTGCTCGCGCAACGCCTTGCGCTGCTCGTCATCGACATGGACGATGATGTAGGCAGCAAAATAGATAACGCGCTCGAGGTTGCGGGGGCTGATGTCGATGAGCAGACCAAGCCGCGATGGCGTCCCCTTCACAAACCAAATATGGCTCACCGGCGACGCCAGGGCGATATGCCCCATGCGGTCGCGGCGAACCTTGGCGCGGGTCACTTCGACGCCACACTTGTCGCAGACCACCCCTTTGTAGCGCACTCGCTTATATTTGCCGCAGTAGCACTCCCAGTCTTTGGTAGGGCCAAAAATACGCTCACAGAACAGCCCATCGCGTTCTGGTTTGAGCGTTCGGTAATTGATCGTCTCTGGCTTGGTTACCTCGCCGTGCGTCCATGAGAGAACGTCTTCGGGAGATGCCAGACTGATACGAATAGCATTAAAATCGTTGATTTCGAGCATTGCTCTCTACCCCCTACCAACTCACTTTAAAATTCGCCCCGTTCCATCCCGCTCAGATTAATCCCATCGAGTGCGGCCATGTCGCTCTCCACATCGTCGGTCAGTTCGAGCGGCTTTTCGTCTTCGGTGAGGACTTCCACGCTCAGCCCAAGCGATTGCAGCTCTTTAATCAGCACCTTGAAGCTCTCTGGCACACCCGCCTCTTGGATCGCCTCACCCTTCACGATGGCTTCATAGGTCTTCACCCGACCAACCACGTCGTCCGACTTGACGGTGAGCATCTCTTGCAAGGTATAGGCTGCGCCATAGGCCTCCAACGCCCACACCTCCATCTCACCAAACCGCTGACCACCGAATTGCGCTTTCCCACCGAGGGGCTGTTGGGTGACCAAGCTGTATGGGCCAGTACTCCGGGCGTGGATCTTATCCTCGACCAAGTGGGCCAGCTTGAGCATGTAGGCATAGCCGACGGTGACGGGCTGATCGAAGGGGATGCCCGTGCGACCGTCGTAGAGGGTGACTTTGCCATCTTCAGGCAACCCCGCCTCTTGCAAGAGCCGTTTGATATCTTTCTCCCGTGCGCCGTCAAAGACCGGTGTTGCCACCCGGAAGCCGAGTCGGGCCGCCGCCCACCCCAAATGCGTCTCCAATATCTGCCCAATGTTCATACGGCTTGGCACACCGATGGGGTTGAGGATAATGTCAACTGGTCGGCCATCAGGCAGGAAGGGCATATCTTCAATGGGGAGGACGCGGCTGACCACACCCTTATTCCCGTGCCGTCCGGCCATCTTGTCACCCGCGCTGATCTTGCGCTTCTGGCATAGCAAGACCCGTACTGTCTGATTGACCCCGACGGGAAGCTCTGCCCCCTCGGAGCGGCTAAACTTCTTGACATCAATCACCTTGCCGCGCACCCCGTTTGGCACACGCAAGCTGCTGTCCTTTACCTCACGGGCCTTCTCGCCAAAGATGGCACGGAGGAGGCGTTCTTCAGCAGTGAGATCCGTCTCGCCCTTGGGCGTAATCTTGCCAACAAGGATGTCGTTGGGCTGCACTTCGGCCCCAACGTAGATAATGCCTTGGTCATCCAGGTTGCGCAGGCTATCTTGGCCAACATTGGGAATGTCACGGGTGATTTCTTCGGGGCCAAGCTTGGTATCGCGGGCTTCTACTTCATATTTCTCAATGTGGATGCTTGTGAAGATGTCTTCGCGTACAAGCCGCTCGCTCACCAGGATGGCGTCCTCGAAGTTGCCGCCTTCCCACGGCATATAGGCAACCAAAATATTTTGCCCAAGCGCCAACTCGCCATTATCCGTGCTGCTGCTGTCGGCGATAACCTGCCCCCCATCAACCTTATCGCCGCGGAAGACACTGGGGCGTTGGTTGATACACGTGTCTTGGTTGCTGCGCATAAACTTGCGCAATCGGTAGATGCGGCGCAACCAGATGGTCTTGAGCTTTTCCCGCGTCCGCAATGGCAGCGTGTGTAGCTTCATTGCGACCGTTTCGGTCAGTTCCGTCCCCGCAGTGACAATAACATTGCCACGCTCAGGATCTACGACGTCCTGATCAATCTCTAAGTTGCCTTCCGACAGGGTCAAGATGGTATTGAGGTCGTGCTCCTCGCGGACAACAATGCAGGTGGCGGTGGAGCTAGCCACTTCGCCACCGCATTTCGATACCACGACTTGCCCGCTATCACGCGCGGCCATATACTCCATACCTGTGCCCACAATCGGGGCGTCGGGGCGGAGGAGCGGCACCGCTTGGCGCTGCATGTTCGACCCCATCAAGGCACGGTTGGCATCGTCGTGCTCCAAGAAGGGAATAAGCGCCGTACTGACACTCACCACCTGCTTGGGAGAAACGTCCATATACTCAACGCGGTCGATGCTCTCTTTGATGAAGACTTCGGCAAAGCGGCAGGAGACCGTGTCGGTAAGAAAACGCCCGTATTCATCAATCGGGGCGTTCGCTTGCACAATCGTATATTTGTCTTCCTCATCCGCGCTTAGATAGACAACATCCTGTGAGACGACAGGACGGATCTCTACCCGCTTGATGGGAAGATCGAGGATCTGCTTGGCCAATGCGCTGTTGATTTCGGTTCCAGCGGCGGCCAACACCTCGCCCGTATCCGGGTTTTTGACTTCATTGCGCAGATATTGCCCGCGCATCAGGCGAACCGCAATATATCGCGCTTTCTCTTCGTCAATGTCTTCACCAATGCGGGCAATCGACTCGCCGCTGCGAAGGTCGTTGACAGGACGAGTGACTTGCTTGCGCTCAAGCCACACAGGGGCATTCTCAATAAAGTTGTAGACCTTGCGGTAGGGCGTCTCAAGAAAGCCCATTTCATTGACGCGGGAGAAGGTACTCATCGTTCCGATCAACCCGATGTTGGGGCCTTCTGGCGTCTCCACTGGGCAAATCCGCCCGTAGTGGCTGTGGTGCACGTCACGCACTTCAAAGCCCGCCCGGTCACGGCTCAACCCGCCCGGCCCAAGCGCAGAAAGACGACGTTTGTTCGTCAGCTCTGCAAGGGGGTTGGTCTGATCCATAAATTGCGAGAGCTGGCTGCCACCAAAAAACTCCCGCATTGATGCCACCACTGGCCGGATGTTGATGAGGCCGTTGGGGGTGGCGGTTTCGGGGTCTTGCAAGCTCATGCGCTCTTTGATGACACGCTCCATGCGCAGCAGCCCAACGCGAAATTGCTGTTGGATCAGCTCGCCAACCGTGCGTACCCGCCGATTGCCAAGGTGGTCAATGTCATCAGCACGGCCTTGCGTGTTGTTGAGACGAATGATCCACTCGACAATCAGGAAGATATCATCTGGAATGAGGACGCGGGTGAGGGGCGGGGTGCCGTTCTTGTGCGATGAGAATCGCGTTGAACCGCCGCCATTGCGGCTTGCGCCGGTCGTATCACGGCGCTCCCACAGGTTTTTGTTGAGCTTGTAACGCCCTACTTTGGCCAAGTCGTAGCGGCGTGCATTGAATAAGAGCGACTCAATCAGCGAGCGTGCATTTTCAAGCGTGGGCGGGTCGCCTGGTCGCAGCCGCTTGTAAAGCTCCATCAGCGCATCGCGTGAGTGGTGCGATGGGTCTTTGTCGAGCGTTGACTTGATAAAGGTATGGTCGCGGTCGGCGTCGATGTGTTGGAAGAGTTCGAGGATCTCATCATCGTGGCCACATCGGTCAAGCTCATCATCAGAAACCCATCTCCACTCGCCGGTTTCCTGGTCTTGCCGCCAGGCCATAATCGCCCGCAGCAAGATAGTGACGGGAAGCTTGCGTTTGCGGTCGACCTTGACTGAAACAACATCGCGTTTGTTGGTCTCAAATTCAAGCCAGGCTCCACGATTGGGGATGAGCTTGGTGGAGAACAACGACCGTCCGCTGGCGGGGTCTTTTTCTTCTTTGAAGTAGACGCCTGGTGAGCGGATAAGCTGTGACACGACCACGCGCTCGGCCCCATTGTAAATGAAGGTACCGTTTTCGGTCATAATGGGGAAATCGCCCAAGAACAGCTCACTCGGCTTGCGCTCAACCACCGAAACGGTGCCGATGGTGCGGCGGTGGGCTGAAAGCTCAACCTCGTAGGTTTGACCAGCAACGGCATGCCACGAGAGTTCATGGTAGGAGGTGTTGCGCACCGCGGTGGTCTTGACCTCGGTCATCACGCGGCACGATGCCTTTTCATCCTTGACCTTGAGCTGGATGGGTATCTCAGCCGGAGCGGGAGAGGTGATGTTGATGGTTAACTGGCAATCACGCGGCGCTTTGAACGAATAGGTATAGACACCTTCACCGCTGGAGGAGTCGGCTGAGGAAGAGGGGTGGATATCGAAATCGGCGCGAGCTACAATAATGTCGAGCCATACGTTGGCGCGCAGCGGGGCCGCGTAGGTCAAATCTCGTTCGCGGCACTGAAACTCGTCGTAACGCGGCTTGCCAAAGGTATAGTCGAGGAATCGTAGCTCTAGGTTTTTGCCAGTGAAGTCAGTAATCGGAGAGATCTCTTCAAACAACTCTTGCAAGCCTTCTTCTTGAAACCATCGAAAGCTGCTCAGTTGCGTGTCGATCAACCGTGGAACACTGATTGCATCGTAAATATTTGCAAAAGACGTGCGCTCGACCTGCTTCCGGTAGAGACCATTGGTTCCATAGTCAATCGGTGAGATAAGGGGCTGTAGCACGACAGTCTCAATCAAGGGTGGCATACTCACCTCGCTGGTACTGAGAGCCAATCATCACGAATCACACTGGCGGCACGCATATAATCCTCACACCAAGGTGGGGTACGGACGGGCTGAGTGTCGTGGGATGTTGGCTACGGGATTACAAAAGCAAGAAAAACACAAAGAAGCCTGCTTCGAGGGACGGGCCCTACGGGCACAACGTCGGCTGAAACGGGCGTTGGGTGTTCCGAAACCTGTTCGTGAAGCATGCGCCGGGTGGCACATCGAGTGGATTGATTGCGTAGTTTTGTGTCTCTACCCAAGACAGATGATATAATTCAAGCAATAATGTCTCGCTTGGCGTTTCGCGTAGAGAAGCGCTAAACGGCTACAAAGAGTAATAGTACCACGAAATGTTTCATATGTCAAGTGGTTTTTTTGCCCTCTTTAGGGCAATCGCATCTTAGCAGTTGCGTGTGTGTCAACGAGCGGGCATCATGAGCGTGATAACCGTTTTTCTGATGCTGGAGGATTGTGATGCCCATCCTACGCGATCTGGCCGTGAGCCAGTATTTTGCCACCGTGGAGGATCCACGGAT
>CAZGLO010000091.1:0-12869 GCA_964526735.1 uncultured Chloroflexaceae bacterium
AGTGGAGCCAACGCGGGGACTTGAACCCCGGGCCTGCTGTTTACGAAACAGCTGCTCTACCAGCTGAGCTACGTTGGCACACGACGAATTGTAGCCGAATTATTGAGGTTTGTCAAGCGCACAGAGCGATTTCACCACCGTGACCAGTATCATGATTACCGATACTCTGGACAAATTTTTGCCTCCCCCCGCCACTCCTCCATTCCTCTCACCGCCCACATTCTCCCTTGACAGCGGAGTATTCCTGTAGTATAAATAGTGTTACAATTACACTAATTCAGGATACCTAGCAAAGGGGCTTCCCACGTGAGCATCTTCGACAACAACCGACTAACCAATGAGACCTTCAAACTTGATTTAGAGCGGATGCGCATGGGGTGGTATTCCGACAAGTATTTCGACAACATTGTTGGGATGCTACGCGACCTTTCCGAATCGAGTTACACGTTTCTTGGCTCTTCTCCCCGCCTCCGCGCGCTTGGCATTGACCCAAACGGCATTGATATCGGCAATATCCGGGTGGAGATGCAATGGTTCACCCGCCGCACGCCCTTCTCTATCGTTGCGGGGGTGGATAAGGCTCTCGCCATTCTAGAGGGATGTACGGGCTATGTTGATGAGAATGGCACTTTTGTCAACACCTACCACGAGATGGAGGTTGAGGCGGTGCAGGATGGTACCAAAGTCGAATATGACTCCAACCCCAAGGGCATCCGACCGGTATTGAAGGTGCGCGGGAGGTATCGCGACTTTGCCCTTTTGGAGACGCCAACGCTTGGGGCGCTCACCCGCGGCACGCGCATCGCCACCAACGTCTACAATGTGTTGCGGGCGGCACGTGGAAAGCCGGTATTATTCTTCCCCGCCCGCTTTGATGCCCATGAAGTACAAGCCGCCGATGGATATGCCTACCGCATTGCCGTGCAGCGCTTCAATATGGACTACCGCCACACATTGGCGAGCCTTATCTCTACCGATGCACAAGGCGATTGGTGGGGAGGGCTTGGCGGCGGGACGATTGCTCACGCGGCGATTGCCGCCTTCCTGGGCGATACGACCGAGGTTATGCTGGCATTTGCCCGCACACGGCCGGTTGAAATTCCCCGCGTGGCGCTGGTTGATTTCGACAACGATTGCGTTGGCACCACCCTCTCTGTCATGGACGCGATGTTCCACCGCTACCGCGAACTGATGGACGCCGGACGGGAAGAGGTCGCCCAACGCTATAAGCTCTTCGCCGTCCGCCCCGACACGAGTAATGCTTTGCGAGATGTCTCTGTGCCGCCGCTCGGCAAGAAAGACCTCGATTTGGGCGTAACGCCACGCCTTGTCTTCAACCTACGCAACGCCATAGACCATGCGTGGCAGCGATGGAATTTGTCGCCAGAGTGGCAAGAACGTGCCAAGCAATGGTGCCGCGATGTGGGGATTTTGGTGACGGGTGGGTTCGATCCAGAGAAGATACGCCAGTTTGAGGAGCTTGGTGTCCCTGCGACGATGTATGGCGTTGGGTCGGCGCTCTTCTCCAACAGCGGCGTCGAGCGGACAAAGAACGATTTTACGGCGGATGTCGTGCGGGTAGAGATCAATGGGACGTGGTACCCGATGGCGAAAGAGGGGCGTTTGGTGGGCGATAATCCCGATTTGGAGCGCATACAATAGTCAGGCGGAAGGGGCCATCGCGCTGCACCCGCCCCGACACCCCCGCCTGCTGCACAACCTGTTGCGCCTCTGAGAGCGTGTATGCCCGCAATACAGAGAGAGGCCCATCGTGGCGGCTCATGGGGCTGCGCTGGACAGCGCGAAGCAGCAGTGCACCCCAATACGCCCCCCACGACCGCCGAAGATCGCTCACGACCACGCCAAAGCGCGCTACTCGTGCAAGCTCTTGGAGGAGAGCCGCAGCGGCGGGCGGATCAAGGTGGTGCAATGTCTGCGCACACGTCACGATATCGAAGCTGTTGTCGGCAAAAGGCATCGCAAGCGCATCGTGGCAGAGCAGCGGGATATGCCCTTTGGTCACCCGCCGCGCCTCATACACAATTGCGGGCACGATATCAGAGGCAACGGCCTGCAGCGAGATGTGCCGACGGGCCGCCCACGTCTGCACGGCAAGCGGGATATCTGCCGACCCCGTTGCCACATCAAGAAGGGTCATGGTATGATGCCCATGATGATCAGAAGAGGGGGAAGGGCGGGTATGCGGGTTATTGCGCATGGTACTGCAGAGCGTGTCAATTGCTCGTATCACGCTCTGAGTGCCCCCCAACCACCGATTGACATCACGAATATCTGCCAGATTAGTGTGGAGATCGTGGAGATCGTGGAGATCGTCAGGATCATTGGTGGTGATGGTGGTGATGGTGGTGATGGGCTGATCAAAAAGGTCAATGAGTTCAGTTGTTGTCGCCCGTGGAGGAGCACATTTCATGGTTTCGCGCGCCGCTATGGCCGTCGCCAGGCAATTGCACCATCTGCAACGGTACTACGCTTCGCTACTCCTTCAGCTACGCTTTCTCCGCTACCTGTTCCAGCATAAACGATATGTCTTTTGGGCATGTCGTGCGCTCAATGTCCCGCTTTGGCAAGCGATTATCCACGATTGGACGAAATTCCGGCCATCGGAATATTTCCCTTACCTGGAAGGCTTCCAAAACTGGCTGCACATCCGCTATGGTGACCAAGGCGGGCCACCGTTCACGTGGTCGCCGGGCGGGAAAGAGCAATTTATGGCGGCAAAAAACCGCCACTACAAGCGCAATCCGCATCATTGGCACTATTGGGTGCTCCTCAGCGACGATAGAGTGCCGCCCGAACCCATCCTGCTCCCCATTCCCGAGCGGTTTGTGCGGGAGATGGTCGCCGATTGGGTGGGGGCAGGGTTTGCACAAGAAACTCCCGATATCCGCTCGTGGTACGACACTCACAAAAACCAAATGCTTTTGCACCCCGACTCGCGCCTCTTCGCAGAGCAACTACTTGATGAGATGCACCAACGCGGGCACATCCCATAGGTCACACGTGCCGGTTTAGGTCGTGAGCCGCGGCGCGCCAAGCCCCGTCAGATGGTGCTTGACGACAGTGCGATCTTTGAGCTGGTTGAGCGTGCACGTCTCTGCAATCGGAGCAACATTTGCCCAGCTTGGACGCAAGAGATAGACGCTCTTGAGCAGGTCAAGCGTCTCCATCGCCACCACGTCGTGGCTGAATTGCGGCACGATGACACTTTGCGTGGTCACGCCATTCGCCCCCAAGGTAAAGACCGTACGTTTCCACAAGCCATCGGGGAAGATGGTGTAATAGCGTAGCAACCCTTGTTGAGGTGATTCGAAGATGACAAAGATACGAACCGCCAGATCGAGCATCCATCGTTGTTTTTCTTGCTTCTCCGCCGACTCGCCGCCTTCCTGCTGTGTTGCGGGCTTGCTGTCGTAGGCGAGTTCTTCGTCCAGGAAGATGCGGAACGAAGGGCCTTTGCTTGGTTCAATGGTAAATTGGTACGAATCGATGCGTTGGATCTTTACATCGATCTCGTTGAGCGGCAGACTTTTGTTGTGGATAAACTCAAACGATTGGTAGAGGTAGTCGCGGAAGGAACGACCATACTCACGCAAGGTACTTTGCAGATCAAGGTCGTCGGTGACGGCCTGATCCAGCTTCCGCAACAGCTCTTCCGCCCGTTTTTGGATCTCTAGAGAGAGCATCTCGTACAACTCCGTGCACTCATCATCGTATCAAAGACGACTTTGTGGGCAATAGCGCGGAAGGTGCCCCAATAGTGCAGTGCTTCGCCAAACTCCGAGTCGGGGTCGTCCTCTAAACTGAGCGATTCGAGGGTGTGCGCCATCGCAGGGAGTTCGCCGGGGAGGATCTCCCGGAAGCCTGCAATCTTTTCGCTGTCGTCGTGGGGATGCAACGTCCCGCCCGTCTCATCAAGCAGGAAAGCAAAGGTGAAAAACTCCTTGATCGGCGCGTCTTCGGGGTGCTTGGGCTGAATGCGGTGCTCAATCACGGCCAAAAACTGCCGAACAACGACATCCAGGCTGGTCTCCTCAAACGTCTCCCGCAACAACGCCTCTTCAATCCCTTCACCGTGGGAAATCCCCCCCGTCAGCAGCCGATAGCCGTTCGGTGGGTAGAAAGTCTTGCGGGCGGTGATAATGCGGCCAGTAGGGCGGCGCACCACCATACACACCTCGCCAATGCGGTCGGTCTTGAAGAGCGGGTCGAAGAGTTCTTGGCATGTCATATCGGCGATGACGCGGCGCGGCTCACCATATGAGGCGGCAAGACGGCTAATCTCTTCCTCTCGTTCTGGTGGGATGGGCATAGGTTTTTGATCCTTTCAACAGTTCAAATAGGTTCAATAGCTGGATTATGAGGTCGTATAAGCATTAGTATACCACCAATACGTTTCCCCTCACAAAACTCAATTTGAACGAAGCCAAGATACCGCCTCGCCAGCTTTCCAAAGCGCAAAAACACCCGTCGAAACTGCTTAACTGCTTAATCTTGTTGCCATAGGAGGAAAGACAAAAAAGCCCTTCCAACCGCTTTGGGGCTGGAGGGCAAAAAATGGAGCGGGAGACGGGGCTCGAACCCGCGACCTACACCTTGGCAAGGTGTCGCTCTACCAACTGAGCTACTCCCGCGCAACTGAGTGGATTATAGCATGGCTCGCGGGATTTTGCAAGCCTCATAGAGTCGCTCGTGTTCTTCGGCTATCGAATCCCATGTAAAGTAGGCCCCCAGACCCCGCGCGCCTTCCGACATCCGCCACCGCAATTCGTTATCGCGCGATAGCTGAACAATCGCCTCCGCCAACGCTTCGCTGTCGAGCGGCGGGACGAGTTTCACATTCTCGCCATCTACCAACCGTGCGTTGTTGCCTCCCCCGACAATCAGCCCTTGCCCGCCGGTATATGTCGTTACGAAGGGAAGCCCATGGGCCAACCCCGCCATCAAGCTGCCACTGCGAAAAGACACCCCATTGCGGAAAGGGATTGCCATACAATCTGATGCCAGCAAGTGCGCGGATACGGTTGATTCATCCACGTGGCCAGTACGCAACACGCTGTCGTGCAGCCGCAAGCGGTCTATCTGCGCGGCCACCGTCTCAGCATATGACTGGTCGTGTGGGGCAATAGCTTCCCCGCCAATCAGCAGCAGAATAAACCGCCGTTCGGGGTACTCTCGCAACGACGCCAGCGCATCAATCAGGATATCTGCGCCTTTGTTGCGGGAAAGGAGACCAAAATAGGAGATGACCATGTCATCTGGCCGGATGCCAAGGCTTTCCCGCCACGCTTGCCGGTCATAATCGCGGGGCGGGGCGACGGCGATGTTTGAGCCAATCGGGATAATACGCGGCTCCACCTCCAGAATGCCCACCGCATCATCCACACTCGTGACCACCACCGCATCGGCATCTTGGGCCAGCCGGAGGGTCACCCACCGTCGGAGTGGGCCAGCCTTGGGGAAGAGATACGGCTCTAGCAGGTCGTGGAAGGTAACGACGATGTTTGGGCGATTGGGATGGCGCTTGAGCCGCCAGGGCAGGGTGTTGACAGCCGGGTGCATGCCATATGCCCCCGTCTGATATTGGATATGGAGCACGTCGGGAGCCAAATCGTGCATGGTCTCAATTGTGCGCTCCCAACACCGCCACCCCCACGAAGATATGCGCCGATGCAGATCGACCGCGGATTCGGAAGGCGACGACGTGGGAAACTCGTGTTCGTCATCAGTAATAACACCAACATCGTGGCCACGCTCGGCAAGGGCAAGCGCCAGACAACGGGTATAATCCCCAACCCCGCCGGGATCGGGGGGATATTCACCTGTGAGAAACGCAATACGCATAGGAGCTATTCTGCTGTTCAACAACGCTCATTAATGCTCATTCTTAGAGATAGGGTCATGATATAGTCGCGATGCGAAGAGGGGAAGGTTTCTTTTTTGATGTAGATTTACTTCTCTACCAACACATAGTGTACCATATTGCCGCATTGGTATCAACTATCCTCATATCCTACATCCCCGCATGGAACGTATTTTCGTATTTCCCTTTTCCCTATGCCTGCCTCCCAATGAGCCGCTCAATGAGCGCGTGAATGTCCGCCAACGCGGCCTGCGAGTCGGGGGTATCACTGCTGCGGATGTGCGCAAGGGCTTGTTTGGTTTGCTCATGATAGGTTGCAGCAAGTTGTTCTGTCGCCGCGCGCGATTGCGTTTCCTCCAAGATGTGCAAGACATGTTGCACCTCTCGATCAGAGAGGGTTTCCTGCTGATAGAGGTGGTGGAGATCATCATTCGTGGTGTTGCGCAAGGCATGCACAATCGGTAAGCTGACCTTGCGGCGGTAGACATCGGCGGCGCGGGGCTTACCAGTCACTTCCGGGTCGCCCCAAATGCCCAAAATATCATCCTCAATCTGGAAGGCCACGCCCATCGCCTCGCCCAGCGCAAAGAAACTCTCCACCGTCTCGCTATCACCCCCGCCAACCAATGCCCCAAGCCCTGCCGCACACGCAATCAATACGGCGGTTTTGCGGCGGATCATGGCGAGATAGTCATCTTCGGTGATGGAGAGGTCGCCCTCAAAGCTGAGATCGAGGTATTGGCCTTCACAGATGGTCAAAATCGTCTCATCAAAGCGGCGCAATACCTCTAAGATCGTCGCGGCGGGGACACCTCCCTGTGGCGTCTCAACCTGCGCAAGGCGGTGGAGAGCGAGATGGGCAATCACAAACATCCCATCCCCGGCATTGATGCCGTGGGCAAGCCCCCACTCTTTCCAGACGGTGATACGACCACGGCGGGTATCACTCTGGTCTTGAATATCGTCGTGGATGAGCGAAAAGTCGTGGATGAGCTGAATACCGGCAGCAAGCGGAAGCGCCGTCTGCATCGCGCCACCCACCGTCCGGCAGGCCAACAGCGCCAACTGAGGGCGCAAGAGCTTGCCCGGGTCGTGCGCGGCGGGGGCGAAGCCGGTGTCGCACCACCCCAAGTGGTATGACTGCATGCCATAATACTGCGCCACCCGCTCCTCTGCGACCGGAAACGCCGCGCGCATCTCCGCCTGAATCGTCGAACGAACATCAAAATTATTCATGAATGCTTACCCAAAAATGCTATAACCTGCGTTCTATAGAACAGAATACGAGAGATTGTCATACTATCTTTTGTAAAACAGTAACACCAAGTAAAGATCCCCAACAAATACCAGGAAGTATATGGCTCTTTTGCTTTGTATACTGGGGGCGTTTTGTCTCTAAAATCAGTGTAATGCTTCGGTAATGATTATGTATTGCCGCTTTCGTAGAAGAATAGTACACTATCTATCAGTACATCGTTGCATCATACATCGTTCCATCGTATGTACACGAATCTTGTAAACACATCAGACAATTGAGAGGATATTATCACCATGCCACTGAACATGCGACTTCGATTTAGCCCAACCAAAGACGGTCTTGTGAAGGTACTCGGCCCGCTTGAGACAGAGATTATGCAGATTCTCTGGCAGGAGAAGCGTAGCACGGTGAAGAAAGTCCACCGTAAGCTGGCGCAGAACCGCGACATCGCCTACACCACGGTGATGACAACGATGGGCCGATTGGCTGAGAAAGGGGTGCTCGACCGCCACCGCGAGGGGCTGGCTTACGTCTACACGCCCGCCATCAGCGAGGAAGAGTTTGTCACCATGGTGGTGCACCAGGTGCTCGACGGCTTGATGGACGACTATAGCGATATGGCGGTCGACTACATGATCGACTACCTCGCCAAGAACAACCCCGATGAGCTGCGGCGCTTGCAGCAGACCATCCAGTCCCGCCGCGGATCGGGATAGAGAAAGGAAGAGGGACGCTGCTACGTACCCTCTTCAACCCCCAAGAGAGCATGAAATGGGCCATCATTGCTTCCCTGTTTCATGCTCTTTTGTCTATCCCTACTTTACCATAGCCCCTACTCTACCACAGCAGGACACTGGTTCAATTCACCCCAGAGGTCATAAGGGGTTGCATCGATGATATGAGCCTGCACCCGCGTGCCAATCGGAGCATCGCCCCACAGCAGCAGTTGGCCGTCAATGCCGGGAGCTTCGCGGAACGACCGCCCCACCACCAACGTCTGCCCATCATCAGTGATCCCTTGTCCTTCAATCAGCACGTCGAGGTCTTTGCCGACCCATTGTTGGTTGCGGGCAAGGGAGATGGGTTGCTGTTGCTGCATCACGCGGTGCCAACGCTGATTAATCAGCCGCGTATTCTTCTGACCCGGCAGGTCGGCGGCGGGAGTGCCTTCCTCTTTTGAGTAGCGGAATGCCCCAACCCAATCGAACTGCATCTCGTCAAGGAAATCCAGCAAGGTCACGAATTCCTCTTCAGTTTCCCCCGGAAAGCCCACAATAAACGTTGAGCGCAACGCAATCTGCGGCAGTGCATCGCGGAGCTTTGCAATCGTCTCCTTGGTACGCTCAACATCCGCCGGTCGGTTCATCCGCCGGAGGGTGTCAGGGTGAGCGTGTTGGAGAGGCAGATCGAGGTATGCGCAGATTTGCGGGGTGTTGGCCATGGTCTCTATCAGCCGCGACGTGATACCAATCGGGTAGGCGTACATTAGCCGGAGCCAGGTGGTCGTCGGCAAGATGGCACTGATGCGTTCAAGCAGGGTCGCCAACCCCTCTTTCATCCCCAAATCGCGCCCATAGTCGGTCAAATGCTGCGCGACAAGGACAATTTCCTCCACCCCGCGCTCTACCAATTCCCGCACCTCTTGCACCACATCATCAGGTTCCTTTGAGCGCATGTTGCCCTTGATATTGGGGATGGTGCAGAATGCACAGCGGATGTTGCACCCGTCAGATATTTTGACGTAGGCAGAGACATCGCCGCCCATCCGCCGTATCGGCGTGGTGCGCCAATCGCGGTAGGAGAGGGAACGCTCACATGATGATTGCTCGGAGGAGGCGGTGGATGAGAGAGATGGCAATGAGGCGGGTGAGGGCTGGCGTTGGCGTTGGCATGTGCCGTAGCGCCATGGCGACTCCACCACCTCGGCGATGGTTGTCCACTGGCGCGTGCTCAACGTCGTATCAACGCCGGGGATGGCACGTATCAGGTGTTCGTGGCTTTGGGCCATACACCCCGCCCCAATGAGGTATTGTGTTGGGTGTTTTTGTTTGGCGATGTCGTGCAGCACGCCCAATGCCTCTGTGCGCGCTTCGGCGATAAAGCCGCACGTATTCACGATGATGACATCGGCCTTGTCCTGCTCCTCCACCGCGACGTGGCCGCGCGCTTGGAGGATGGCGTCCATGCCTTCGCTATCAACACTGTTTTTGGGGCATCCAAGCGTGACGATGTGATACTTCACGAGAGGTGTGCTTTCCAACTTGGCGAACATATTGAGAAAATGGTAGCAAGCTTGCGTCGGCTGCGAATGCAAACCGACCGGGCGCTTGCCAAACCCACCCCCATCCTGTGGTTAGCGGTAGTTGGTAAATTGCAGGGGAACGGGGATTTCATCTTCGCGTTCGCGGAGAAAGTTGATGACTTTTTGCAGGTCGTCTTTGCTCTTGCTGCCGACCCGCAACGATTCGCCTTGAATACGCGGTTGGATCTTGGGAAACTCGCTGCGTATCATCTTCTGAATTTTCTTGGCAAGATCGCTGTCAATGCCTTGCTGCAGTGTCACGACTTGGCGCACCCGCGCCCCACTGACCTCTTCCACCTGCCCAAAATCAAAGATCTTGAGGGAGAGGTTGCGGCGGTGTGCTTTTGATTGCAAGATTTCGCGCACACTTGAGAGGTGCATTTCGTTGTCGCTGGTCAAGACAAGCTCATTCTCGTTTATCTCTATCGTGCTTTTGCTGTCTTTCAAGTCGTACCGCGTAGTGACATCGCGGCGGGTCTGATCGACGGCATTGACCAACTCTTGCTTATCAAACTCAGAAACAATATCAAAGGTACTTTCTGCTGCCATATCCTTCCTTTTCGCTTCTATAATTGAACATTGACTGGGTGGCCTGGCCGTAATGGCCATGATGGCCGTACAGACTATTGTGGAGGCCACGACCAGTTGACTGGCCGCCCGGGCACGGCTCCAAGCGGTTCGGGCTGCATACCGTTCACGCCCACCAAGACGACAGGCGGGTTTCCGGCGCGGATGTGAACACTTCGTTGCGCCTCAAACACTTCCCGCTGTCCCCCGCTCATGATGCCCTCATAGACGATCATGCCGTCTACCGTCACGCGCAACCACGATTCGCCATCTCCCGGCGCAATGCCCAAGTCGGCGACAATGGGCGCAGATGGGGTGGCAGGTGGTGCCATAGTTGGCGCGGGCGGGACGGTCGGAGATGGAACAGATGGAACAACTGGCGTCCCTTCCACCGCTGCCCCGTTGAGTGCAGGCGCAAGGCTTGGGATAGGTGTATTGTTGGGTGTGCTTGCGGTCGGCTCTGAGTGGGCAGGCGCAAACCCCGCCACCGACGGAAATTCCTCACCTGTTGCAGCATCATCCTCAACGGCGGCCACTATCGGTAATGTGGGCGAGATCGCGTCGGATGATGCGGGCTGATTGGGCTGATTGGACTGCTCTATCTCGCCCGCCTCGGTCGCAACGGAGTACGCTGGATTAGTGGCTGGATTAGTGGCCGGATTAGTGGCCGGATTAGTGGCCGGATCGACCGCGGCTACGGGCGGCGCAGGTGGCTCATCCGTCATCGGCGGAAGAGCCGTGGGCGTAGGAACGACATTCCCCATCGTCTGGTCTTCCATCGCGACGTAAGGGTTGCCGACATGTCCCACCGCACTGAGCACGGCATAGGTCAGCCCCACCAACATGATGGTGACGAAAAAGACCCCGAAGAAACTTGGGAGCACGTATGACCGCTTGGCGACCAATGTGCTGGTGGGGGCAACGTGTATGGGCTTACTCTTCCCGCGTTCGCGGCGATAGAGTTCGTTCATTTCCTCTGCGGGAAGACCGAGGAAGTTGGAATAGTTGGTAATAAACCCTTTGATGACGATGTCGTTCGGCAATCGATCAAACGCACCTTCTTCGAGAGCAGCAAGCGCCGGTTGTAAGATGCGCGTTTCGATGGCGGCTTGTGCCAGCGACAGCCCCTGGCTCTCTCTCGCCTGCCGTAATCGCTCACCGAAATGGCTCATAATCCCCCTTACATATATCTCTGATTGAATAGAATAACTAGGGTGGACACCGATAACCAACACCACAGCAACTTGCTACGGCTCTGTGTGCTACCCTTCGTGTCTATTCCCAACCCTCCAACGAGGGGTTTATGTCGCGGAGTGACTACTCCCAACCCGAAAGGGTTGGGCTTCTCGGGTCGAAACCCAGGCTGTGTAGCCCCACAGCCAGAATGTTTAGCGCGGCGTTGAGATCCCTGTCGATCTCAAGACCACAAGCAGGACACTGATGGGGACGAACGGACAAATCCTTCTTCGTCTAAAGCGGCTGAAGCGAATGAAGCCCTTCTATCACACCGCGAAAGCTGGTGGGCTTTACGGGCTATTTTGTAAAGCAACCGCTGCTGGTCGTATTTCCTGATAGAAGATTCGTTGATCGTTGTCGGTAGAGAGAGAGCCTGCCGGGTAGACAGCTTCCCTACCACTGTTCGACGAGCCTCTCACCAGAGACGGCTCTTACAGCACCAACATTATAGCAGAACTATCAAGATTGGCAAGGATTGGCAAGCAGAAAACCGTTTGTTTCGTTTATGTTTGACTATCATTGCTTATGAATAGCTACATATTTTAGGAATATTCGGATAGGAAGGGATTTGCGGGAACAATGGAAGAGAGAGACTCCCCCACACAAAGCCGCTTGTTTTGCAATGATCACGGGATATTTTTTTATGACTCCATCTTCAATTTTATGTATAATACGAAACCTACTATCAATTGTCCTAGAGGGCTTGACGAACCTACACTTGGGGAGTATAATAGCATCACGAAAAGGGAAAAGGCAACTGATTATCTCATCCTTCTGGTTCTGTTGTTGCCTCCCTTTCTTTGTTTATCGGTCTCTATGAAGTAGGCTAGCTCTATCAGGATATGCAGATATTGATGAATAAGTACATGCAAAATGTAGGCCCGCTGGGCCATGGGAGGGGCGGTGGTTAGGTGATATCACCTAATGCCGCCCTTCTTGCATGTCGTGTACTCATTGCATATCTACCAAATGCGTCATCAACGCGATATAAACAATACCCTCCCTTGCCAGGGCAACGTCGGACAACAATACGTAAGGGATATGTGGTAAGTAGCAAGCACTCTATGCTCGCTATGGAACAACTAGAAAGTAGCGGTTAGTCCTATGCATTCAGATTTGATCGGGAAGATTGACAAGGCTCGACGCTACGCCGAAGAGCCAGATCGCGTTCAATTCGATGAATTGAAAGCAACGTTCCGCGGTGGCAACCGTGACCATGAGATTACCCTCCACGAGGGGCATTGGCAATGCACTTGCTCCTTCTTCCAATCGTGGGGGACGTGTGCTCATGTCATGGCCGCGCAACGGATGCTCAACCCGATGCTTCCATCTGAAGCGCGAGAAGCAGAACTCTCTATTCCTTTTCAAGGTGACAGCGTCGCCGTCTAGTGTCCCTCATCAGAGCGAATAGCATACACATGTGAGAGGGTATGTCGGACTCGTTTCTTTTGGAGAAGAAATGCCATCTGACATACCCCCCTCTCCAACAACATCTCTATTTAACATCTCTTTCTCTTACTTACCCAACGAAACTCATCATTCTTGGCCCGCGTTCCCTCTCCCTGCTCATCAATAAGAACAAGCTCCATCACATCGTCTACGGCCCCACCCGCGTCAATTACGGG
>CAZGLO010000092.1:0-12206 GCA_964526735.1 uncultured Chloroflexaceae bacterium
TGGCCTTTGCCACCGGCTCGTCGGCTAACGAGATGCAGAAGGCGTCGATGTAGGCGTCGATGTAGGCACCGATGTAGGCGTCGATGTAGGCACCGATGTAGGCACCGATGTAGGCGGAAGCTCATCGACGAGGGGGAAAAGCCAACGCGGATTCGTGAGCACGCTCGTCTGCCCTTCATCCTCCCACCCGCGCTCGCGTTCGGGGAGGGCAGAGCTATCAGAGCGTCGTGGCGAGATGGTCGGAGTGACGGTCGGCGAGATGGTCGGCGAGATGGTCGGAGTGACGGTCAACGTTGGGGTGATGGCCAACGTCGGAGTGACGGTGGCCGTTGACACTCGTGCCGGAAACTGCTCCGCATAGGCGGTCAGCTCATAATAAGGGTTGTTAAACCGCTCTCTGCCGCCGAACACATTCCACCAGAGGAGGGGGAAGAGCACATGTGCAAATAATACCGCCCCTCCAACAATAATCAGCCCACGTGATGTTAAACTATCGCCATATGGGTCTCTATTCCAGCTCATACCTTAGTATAGATCGAATTGCGCCCTGTCGCAAGAGGGCAACTTCTCCCCTGCTCCCGCCCTCTCCAACATTTCTCCTTTTCCTATCCTTTTCTCTATAGCATTCTCTGGCTTATTGGGCTACAATAATCGTACGATAGGGGAAAGAAAAAAACAGTCTCGCAATGTAATGAATAAGGTAGGGGATTATGGAACCGACACAAAAAGTCACGCTTTTGGAGGAGGAAAACGCCGCCCTCCGCCGCGAAATCGCCGCTCTCCGCGAACAACTTGCCATCCACACCGCTCCCGAATCGGCTCTTGATTCGCCTCCGCTTCCGGCTGACCCCACCGCCCCCATACAATTGCACACGCCTCCCGACCCCCACGCCAAGGAGCAGCGCTTGCATTGGTTGCAGGAGCTGTTTGCCCGCGCGCCGATTGGCCTGGTGCTCAGCAGCAGGACGGGGCGGGTGATTGAGTGCAACGAAGCCTTTGCCGATATCTTGGGCTACTCTATCGAAGAGCTTTGCACGATGAACATCGTCGATTTTACCCATCCTGATGATATCGATAAGCAGATGTCGCTGGTTGACGAGATGGTACACCGGCGGCGCGATGCCTACCAGATAGACAAGCGCTATATCCGCCACGACGGCGAGATTGCGTGGGTGCGGTTGCGCTCCTCCTTCGTCTACAACGAGGCGGGTGAGATAGAAGTGGCCGTCACCACGGTGAAAGAGATCACCGCGCTGCGAGAGCAAGAACAGGCCGTCCAGCAGAGCAAAATGCTCTTGCAAGGGGTGATCGACAACGCGTCTGCCCTCATTTTCGTCAAAAATTTTGATGGTGTTATCCTGCTGTCCAACAAGAAATACGCCAGTGTCCTCGATATGACCCCGCAGGAGATCGTTGGGCAGCGCGACGCCGACCTCTTCCCCCCCGAAGTCCTTGACCACTTCCGTTCAGTGGAGCGAGATATCCAAACGCACGGCCATCTGGTCACGGAGGAGTGCGAGTTTCACATCGAGGGGGAAAACCGCACCTTTTTATGCACCACCTTCCCCATTCTAGACCAGGAAAACGAGATGTATGCGGTCGGCGGTATAGCGACCGACATTACCGACCAGAAACAAGCCGAAGCCGAGCGCATTGAGCTGCAAGAGCAGATTATCGAAACGCAACGCGACTCCCTCCGCGAACTCTCCTCCCCGCTCATCCCGCTCAACGACGATGTCCTGCTGATGCCGTTGGTTGGCGCTATCGACTCCCGCCGCGCCCAGCAGATAATGGAGGTCTTGCTTGAGGGCGTGGCCACCCACACTGCCAATTTGGCGATTGTGGACATCACTGGCGTGCAGGTGGTCGATACGCAGGTCGCCAATGCATTGGTGCAGACGGCGCAGGCGGTCAAGCTGCTTGGCGCAAAGGTGGTCTTGACGGGTATTGGCCCTACAATGGCGCAAACTCTGGTACACTTAGGGGCCGATTTGAGCAGTATTGTGACCCAAGGGTCGTTGCAGCAGGGTATTGGATATGCTCTGAAGAGATCTACATAGATAAGGATATCTACCATTATGACACACCCAATCGAGGATAATGAGAAGCAGGCGTTGCGGGAAGAAAATATGCGGTTGCAGGTACAAGTTGATGACTTGCAAGCCACATATTCCCAGTTGCAGCAGGTGTTTGAGAAGTTGCCCAGCTTGGTGTATGTCTACGACGTGCAAGAGCACCGCAATGTCTTGACCAACCGCGAAATGGCCACGATGCTTGGCTATTCATCCGAGGATATCCGGGCGATGGGGGAAAACCTGCTCGCCACCATCATTCACCCTGAGGATTTGGAGAGCGTGATTCCTGAATACTTCGAGCGGATGGCCAGCACACAGGAGGGTGAGGTCACCAGCGCCGAATATCGGCTCTTGAATAAGGATGGCCAATGGCGGTGGGTGCTTGATCACGGGGTGGTCTTCACCCGCGCCGACGATGGCCACGTACAGCAGGCGTTGGGCACGGTGTACGATATCACCGACCGCCGCCAGCGCGAACTAGAGCTGCAAGAGCGCGAAGAACGGTTTGCCTTCATGCTGGAGGGCAGTAGCGATGGCGCGTGGGATTCGTACCTCACCACCGGCAAGGCCTATTTTTCGCAGCAATATGCCGATATCTTGGGGCTGACGCTTGAAGAGTTTGGGAATGAGACCACTTCGTGGACAAGCCGCATTCACCCCGACGACATTGAGCGCACGCTGCAGTATTATCAAGACTACCTAGAGGGCAAAACTGATGAATTTGAGATAGAGCACCGGCTGCGGCATAAATCGGGCAAATGGGTGTGGATGTTGAGCCGCGGCAAGGTCGTGGCGTGGGATGAGGAGGGCACCCCCACCCGGATGAGCGGCACCATCCGCGATATCACCCAGCAAAAGCAGATGGAGGAAGACCTCCAGCGCAGCCAGCGATTGCTGCAGCACGTGCTCGACCATCTCCCCTCTGTGGTGACCATCCGCGACCTTGACCACCACTATATGATGGTTAATAAGACCTGTGCCAACATTCTTGGGGTAGACCGCAAGGAGTTGATTGGCAAGGACGATAGTGATTTTTTCCCGTCGGAGATGTCGCAGATATGGACAAAGCGCAACAAGCGCGTCTTGCAAACCGGCGAGGTGGTTGAAGAAACAGACGAATACCTACTTGACGGCAGGGATATGACCTTTCTCTCGATTGCCTTCCCCATCACCAACGAAGAGGGGGAGATCTATGCGATTGGCGGCGTGGCGGTGGATATCACGGAGCAAAAGAAGATAGAGCAAGAGCGCATTGAGATGCAAGAGCAGGTCATCCAAGCACAGCGCGATGCGCTCCGCGAGCTATCTGCGCCGCTCTTGCCCATTTCCGACACCGTCATGGTGCTGCCGCTGGTGGGGACAATCGACTCCCGCCGCGCCCAGCAGGTGATGGAGAGCTTGCTAGAGGGCGTGGCATCGTATAATGCCGAACTGGCGATTGTAGACATTACCGGCGTGCAGGTGGTCGATACGCAGGTCGCCAATGCGCTTATTCAGGCGGCGCAGGCGGTCAAACTGCTGGGAGCGCAGGTGGTGCTGACGGGTATTGGCCCTACAATGGCGCAAACTCTGGTACACTTAGGGGCCGATTTGAGTAGTATTGTGACCAAAGGATCGTTGCAGCAGGGCATCGGATATGCCTTGAATAGGAAGGACAATCATACGCTATGACACAGAATATCGAAGAGATGCGGCAGGAGAATCAAGCGCTGCGGCAGGAGAACCACGCATTGCGGGAGGAGATTGAGCAGATGCGTGTGCAAATGGGCAATTTGCATTCCAAATGTATGCAATCGCAAAAGGTGTTTGAGAAGCTGCCCAGCCTGATCTATATTTACGACGCGCAAGAGCACCGCAACGTCCTCGCCAACCGCGAGATGGCGGCGATGCTGGGCTATTCACCCGAAGACATCCAAGCGATGGGCAATTCGGTGCTTGCGACCATCATCCACCCCGACGATATGCAGACGGTGATTGCCGAGCACTTTGAGCGCGTGGCGCAGGCAAAAGACGACGAAGTCCACAGCGTTGAATATCGGCTGCAGACCAAAGGCGGCGAATGGCGATGGGTGTTGGCGCGCGATGTGGTCTTTGCCCGCACCGACGACGGCCACGTGTGGCAGACCTTGGGCACCGTGCACGATATCACCGACCGCCGCGAACGCGAACTGGAGCTGCAAGAGCGCGAAGAACGGTTTAGCTTTGTGCTGGAGGGCAGCAGCGATGGCGCGTGGGATGCCCACCTGACCACCGGCAAGGCCTATTTTTCGCAGCGCTATGCCGAGATCATTGGCGAAAACCTGGAAGACCTCACGACCATGGAGGAGGGCTGGACAGGCCGTCTTCATCCTGACGATGTAGAGCGAGCATACCAATATTTCCAAGATTATCTCACGGGCAAAGTGGATAATTATGAGGCAGAACACCGCCTCCGGCATAAATCTGGCGGATGGGTGTGGATCTTGAGCCGCGGCAAGACCGTGGCGTGGGATGAAAATGGCACCCCCATTCGGATGAGCGGCACCATCCGCGATATCACTCACCAAAAGCAGATGGAGGAAGAGCTGCAACGTAACCAGCGATTATTCCAGCACGTGCTCGACCACCTCCCCTCTGTGGTGACCATCCGCGACCTTGACCACCGCTATATTATGGTCAATAAGACGGGTGCGAACGTCGCTGGAATAGATCGCGACGAGTTTATTGGCAAGCGAGATAGCGACCTCTTCTCGCCAGAGGTGGGAGAGAAGTGGAAGGCGCGTAATGACCAGGTGTTCCAAACCGGCGAGGTGGTTGAAGAGACGGAAGAGTTCCCTCTGAATGGGGAAATGGCCATCTTCCTCTCGATTGCCTTCCCCGTCACCAACGAAGCAGGGGAGATCTATGCGCTTGGGAGCGTGTCAACGGACATCACCGAGCAAACCAAAGCCGAAGCCGAACGCATTGAGATGCAAGAGCAGATTATCCAAGCACAGCGCGACGCCCTCCGTGAGCTATCTGCCCCGCTCTTGCCCATCTCCGACACGGTTGTGGTGCTGCCGCTGGTGGGGACAATCGACTCTCGCCGCGCCCAGCAGGTGATGGAGACCCTGCTTGAGGGTGTGGCAGATCACAATGCCGAATTGGCGATTGTGGACATTACTGGCGTGCAGGTGGTCGATACGCAGGTCGCCAATGCGCTCATTCAGGCGGCGCAGGCGGTCAAGCTGCTGGGGGCGCAGGTGGTGTTGACGGGCATTGGCCCCACAATGGCGCAAACGTTGGTGCATCTGGGAGCCGACCTCTCTAGCATCGTCACGCGGGGGACGTTGCAAAGCGGTATTAATTATGCGCTTTCGGGAGCGCTTTCGGGGGAATAGTGCACAAACAGCATAGACGTGGTATGCTATGGGAGTGTCGTATCTTCTGTAAGAATGTGAGGATAGCACGATGGAACAAGAGCATTCGTCTCAACAAGCTCTGCAGGCAGAGTGTGAAGCGCTCCGAAGACAAATCGCGACGTTGGAAGACCGAGCAGCTACCTACCAAGAGCTATTTCGGCAGATGGTCGATTGTCGGCCATTTATCGAGCGGTCGCTGGATATGCTCTGTATCGTGGGGTTTGATGGCCATTTTCAGTATGTCAACCCGCGATGGGAAGTGCTTGGCTACTCGAATGAAGAGCTGTATTCGCGTCCATTCATAGACTTTGTTCACCCCGACGACCGCGAAGCTTCCATGCAAGAGGTTGGGCGGTTGGCGGAAGGCGGAACAACTATCTCGTTTGAAAACCGCTACCTGCGCAAAGATGGAACGTCGATCTTGCTGTGGTGGAATGCGACGGTCGATATGGACAACGGGGTGATTTACGCCTCGGCCCGCGATGCCACCCAACACCGCGAAATGGAGCACGCCCTACAGCGCCTCAACGAGGAACTGCAGCAGCGGGTGGAGGAGCGCGCCGCCGAACTCCAAGCCAGCGAATTGCGCTACCGGAGCCTCTTTGAGCACGCCACAATGGGCATTTTCCGCACCGACCCCAAAGGCAGTGGGCGGTTTGTTGATGCCAATCCGGCGGGGGCGTGTATTTTTGGCTATGACTCTCCCGAAGAGATGATTACCAGCATCTCTGACATCAGCACGCAACTCTACGTCAACCCCCACGAACGCGAAGTGTTGATGCAGCAGCTCAAGGAAAACCACGGGCGGGCGGTGGTCGAGATCCCCTTCCGCCGCCGCGATGGCACTACCTTCGACGGGCGAATGACGCTGTGGACGGTCTACAATGGGCAGGGAGAGGTGCAGTGGTTGGAGGGGATGGTTGAGGATATCACCGAGCGCAAGCGGATAGAAGCCAAGATGCAGCGCTATGCCGATATCATCCAGCGGACGGTTGATGGCGTGTCGTCGGTTGATACCAACCAGAACGTGATTTTGATCAACCCCGCCTTCCTAAAGATGGTTGGGCTGCCCCCCGATACGAAGCTGGGAGAGTTTACGGTTGCCGATGGCCATCCGCAGTGGGCATATGAGAAGGTGGTGAATGAGGGTATCCCCGCGGCTATTGAGAAGGGGGTATGGGAAAGCGAAATGGCCTTGTTAGACCAACAGACCGGCGAAGAATTCCCCGTTTCGCAGGTGATTATCTCGCACCGCAAGGAGGATGGCACGCTTGACTTCCTTTCAACGATTGTGCGCGACCTCCGCGAGCAGAAGCAGGCGGAAGAGGAGCGCGCCGCGCTGCAAGAGCAAGTCATCGCCGCCCAACGCGATGCCCTACGTGAGATTTCGACCCCGCTCATCCCGCTCACCCACGAAATTTTGCTAATGCCCTTGATCGGTGCGATGGACACCCAACGCGCACAGCAGATGGTTGAGGTGCTGTTGGAGGGGGTGGCTTCCTATCAAGCCGATATCGCGATTGTGGACATTACCGGCATTCAAGTCCTTGATACGCAAGTCGCCAATGCCTTGATGCAGGCGGCTAAGGCAGTCAAGCTGTTGGGCGCAAACATCGTCTTGACGGGCATTGGCCCCACAATGGCGCAAACCCTCATCCATCTGGGCACCGACCTGAGCATCATCGTGACGCGGGGGTCGTTGCAGAGCGGCATTGAGTATGCCTTCTCGCAGACCGCCGCGGGCGGGGATGGTAGATGGCGGCAACTATCTAGGTAGGTGGCCTTGAAGAGGAGATTTTTTATGGCACACGCCCTCAAGCAATTGCCGACGAGCTATCGGGAAGATGGCGTCATTGATTTGTCGCAGAACAAAGCTGCGCTTCTCGCCCTGACGATTGCGAGTGTGGTTTTGTTGGTGGTGTTTTCTGTGCTGCTGATACGGCTAATGCCGGTTATTCGGCCCAATTTTTCCCTCACCGTGGGCATTGTTGAGCTATTGATGGTGGTGGTGGTCTCTGTGGTGATTACAGTGGTGCACGAAGCCATTCACGGGGTGTTTTTCTGGCTCTTCACGAAGGAAAAACCTGTCTTTGGCGCATCGTTGCTCTATGCCTATGCGGGCGCTCCCGATTGGTACATCCGGCGCAATGCGTATGCGGTGGTGGGGCTAGCTCCGCTGGTGGTGATCACGGTGGTGGGGCTAGCGCTTTTGTGGGTGGTGCCGACGTGGGCCATTGTTCCCATCATCCTGGCCGTCGTGCTGAATGCATCGGGGGCGGCGGGTGATATGGGTGTGGTAGGCTACCTCTTCACAAAGCCGCCCTCAACCTACGTCTGCGATACCGGCGACCGAATGACCTTCTACCGCAATACGGCAGAATAATCATGGTGTTCACGATGAAGGCGGTCGGACGGCGGGGGAGAAGAAACCGGGTGCCAGAGCAGCCACTCCTCAAGGATTGCACGAAACTTCATTGTCGCCTCAAGATTGGGAATATGCCCCACTCCACTCAGCACGTGCAGCTCAACATTTGGTAGGTGGCGCGCAAGCCATCGGGTTTGGTCGGGCGAGACGACCGGGTCACATGCCCCTGTTATCGCCAACACAGGCGTCTGCAGCCCTGTGATCAGGGGGCGGATATCACTCTGGTTGACCGTCTCCAGCAGCACGGCGAGGTTCCAAGGCGAGTGGTGGCGGAACCATCGATGGCCACCCCGATACTCCTGCCACGTCAATGGGTTATCCCAGAGGGTTTGTTGTTGGCGGGCGTAGAGCGTTGAGACCATTAGGGTAAAGATGCGGGGGTGGGTTTGTGCCAGCCGGACAATCGCCCAAAAGACACGGTAGAGCTTATGCTGCAAGAGCCAGATCATCAGCTTTAGGAAGCCAGTGAGTGGCCCCCAAACCACGCTGTTGATACTCACAACCCGTTCAACCAACTCTGGGCGGCGGGCGGCAACCCCCAACGCGATCAACCCGCCGGTTGAATGGCCAAGAAGCGTGACCGGCTTCCCGCCACCAATCTCCTCAATCGCGTGCATCTCCATATCAAGCAGCTCATCTTGCGACAAAGTGTGGTAAGAGTGCGGCGCGCAGGCCGGATAATGGCCCGGCAGGTCGAGCGTGACCCACCGGCCAAGCGGAAAGAACGGCTCAAGCGTATGCAGCCACATCGTGCGGGTGTTGGCGTGGCCGTGGAGCACGATGAAGGTGTGTTCGCCTTCGCTGTGCGGCTGCCAGGTCAGGGTATGGCCGCCAAAGGTGGTGGTTTGCATATTTGCGGGCATAGTGGATATAGTTGTTGTCATTGGTCACCCCAATCTACGTCCTCATCTTCACTGGTAATACTCAAGGCATAGGCAACCCCGCGCTGTAAGGTGCTCAACGTGCGCAACTCGTTGAAACTGACCCCCAATGAGACGATTGTTTGTGCCATCGTGGGGCTGATGCCCGTCATCACGACCTCGCTGCCGAGGATCTTCACCGCCCGCGCGGCGCGGATAAGGGCGTTGGCGACTTGCGTATCGACGATGGGGATGCCCGTCACGTCAATAATAGAGACTTCGGCATCATAGCGCGCCACACCTTCAAGCAGGGCTTCCATCACCTGCTGAGCGCGGGTGCTGTCAATGCTGCCGATGAGCGGCATAATCACGACCTTGTCGGCAATCGGGATGAGGGGCGAGGAGAGTTCACGAAGGGCATTGCGCTGGCCTTCGATAATCTGCTCTTGCAAATTGGCGCGTTCCTGCTCCAGGCGGCGGTGTTCGGTGATATCGGTGAGGATACCGCCAACACCATAAGGAGCGCCGTCTTCGTCGGTAACGGGGAATTTGACGCTGTAGACGGTGTGCACTTCGCCATTGACGAGGGTTTCCTCCTCAACTTGGAGGGGTTTATTCTTCTCGATGGCCTGGTATTCGGATTTCCAGATGGGGTCGGCAAACTCAAAGGGCAGTAAGTCGTAGACGGTCTTGCCAATCATCTCCTCCGCCCGCATATTGACCATATCGCCCACGCCTTGGTTGGCCAGCAACACCCGCCCTTCGCAGTCTTTGAGGAAGATGGCGGAGGGAGAATGCTCGAGGAAGGCGGAGAGGAGCTTCTGGTTTTGGGCGAGATCTTGCTCTAGGTGTTTGCGGTCGGTAATGTTGGTGACCATCAGGAGGAATTCAAGCGCACCATCTGGGCCGGTGTATGCCCTCCCCGTGACCAAGCCCCACAAATGTGAGCCGTCCTTGGCAATGAGCTTGCAGTCGAAGCGGTTGGGGAGATCGGTGGCGGGGTCGGCCTGCATAAAGCGCGCGGCTAAGACGGCCCACTCGTCATCGAAGAAGGCGAAAATCGGCTCGCCAACAAGCTCTTCCTCGGTATAGCCCAACATATCGGCCATCCGCTTGTTGACAAAGCTCGTATTCGACTCGGCATCGATAATCCAGATGCCATCGCCCGCCAGCTCAACGATACGGCGGTAGCGCTCCTCACTGGCACGCAAGGCGTCTTGGGTTTGGAGCAGCTCGGTGACATTGCGGAAGGAGCTGACGACGGCAAGCGGCTGTTGGTGCTTGTCGTAGACGATATATGCCGAGACGTTGCCCTGGAATGTGGTGTTATTGGGGCCGTTGAGCGTCAGCACGCCATACCACGACCCGTGCTCAAGCATTTCATTCCAGCGCTGTTGGCCTACTTCTGGGTCTTCGTAGTAGGTTTCGCTGAAGTGGTGGCCGATCATCGCCTCGCCGCCCTCAACCTGCTCGCGGTAGGCGCGGTTGGCGTAGGTAATCGTGCCATCGGGGGTGGAGATGCGTATGCCTTCGGGGGCTTGCTCCACCAGCTGCTGAAAGATGCGCAGTTGTTGTTCGGTGGCGTGTAGGTCGGTAATGTCGCGTCCAATGCCGTAGATGCCGGTCATCGTATCGTCGTCGGCATAGGTGAAGCGCACCGTCCACCAGAAAATGCGGGTTTCGCCCGATACGCTTACCAGCCGGTTTTCAAAGGAGTGGGTGGTGGGGTGGCTCTTGTGCCACTCGGCGAGCGATTGGCGGGTGCTTTCTCTATCCTGTCCGTAGATGTAGGTCAGAATTGATTTGCCAACGCAGTCTTGCTGCTGGCCACAGAGGAGGCGCTTGGCAGATGGATTGGCGTAGATGATAGTGCCTTCGCTGTCGGTCTGTACCATAATATCGCTGCTGCCCTCCACGAACGCCTGGTAGCCGTCCCGGTCGAGCAGAACCTGCAGTTCGTGCGCTACCTCGTCGATCCGCGCAAGGCCGAGGGCCAGCGGCTGGTAGTGTGAGAGGGTGTCCTCGAGGGTGGCGATGTGCTGCTGGAGAGCGGCGATGGTTGTGGTGGGATCGCGGTGGTTGTTTGGTTGTTGGTCGTGTGTTTCATCGATCATACGTATTGCCTTTACCTCTTCCCGGGAACTAAAATAGAGCGATTTTTGGGAATTTTTTGGATTTTGGTTGTTTGGTTGTGTGTTGTTTCCACTATACCATATGGCAGGGGGAAGGGAGTTCAAACGCATTTGCAAGGGCAAAAGCGATGACGGGATGGGCCTTTTATCCTCCCAGGAAGCCCCTTGCAACCCCCCGCGGAATAAAAAAAAGTGGGTGTATACTGGGGACAACGAGTTGGCGATACGACGAGTGTATCGCTCTGAACGAGACCAAACCGCAGGTTAGGAGGTTATCGGAATGATGGATGCAGATGCACGAATGTTGGTGAAAGTGCCGTTGCGTGTGATGGCGACATCGGCGGGCTATGCGGCAGCATTGGCGCTGATCGAGCGAAAGTTTCGGCTCAAGCCCGACCACGAATGGCTAGAAGTGGCGGTGGGGGTGGGGCTGACGCTGGTGCCGGTGGCGATGGAAGCGCATTCGATAGAGCAAGAACGCACCACGCACGCCACAGAGAATGGATGTGATCGGTTGGGGTGGAAGACGTATGAGGGCGCTATCTGGCGTTCGTTTTTGGCGTCGGGCACGCCGGTGATATTCTGGCAGATCGGAGAATCGATTGCGCGTAAATGGGAACTGATGAAATATCTCACACCAGCCGACGACAGAAGGAGCGGATCTGATGCCAACACCGCAACTCAAGTGGCCCACCGAAGTGGAGAGCCAGCGGAAGGAGGCGCTAGAAGCATCAATGGAAGCGATGAATATTCTACGCGAAGCCCAGATGAAAGTTGACCGCGCCCGCGACCGGGTGCATAGCAATCAGGTGGTGGCGGGGATGCTGCTGGCAGACGCCGCCCGGCTCAATGCCGATTCGCAGATCTGTTTGGAGCAGATTCAGATGTATTTGTCCGTTGCCCGCGCAACCCCCCTGAAAGGGCGATGGGGGGTTGGGGCGGCGGCCAAACGGGAAGACTCCGACCAGGCCGCCAAAGCAGCCGTGCTGTTGATCGAGAAGATTTTGGAGCAGATCGAGGTGGCGCAGGAAAAATTGCACCGCAATAGCGAGTTGGCGGAGATGATCATCGCCAAGTTGTCGCAGTGGCAAGCACAAACATTGGTGCATATGGCGCGGATTGAACGGCTGCTCACCGAAGCCAGCTTTGGACGCTAGGGGCTTGACTGGCCGCGCTCCTGTTTTGAGAGGAGCACGCGCTTTTTTCCCATACGCACTTGCGATTTTCAGTATTTTCGCGTTTTTCCCGTCGCACACGCTCATTGTCGGAGGTATCGTTACGGTGATCACTCTGTCAGCTAAAGCAGACAGCTTCTCAGGACACGCTCCGCCTAT
>CAZGLO010000093.1:0-10985 GCA_964526735.1 uncultured Chloroflexaceae bacterium
AGCCGCACGCGAAAAAGCTCAGCGCGACATGGAAGAGCGAGAGAAGGCGCAGCAGGAAGAAGAAGCCGCAGCTGCCGCCGCTGCCAGCCAAGAGGCTCAAACGCAAGAGGCCAATGAAGAGCCTACTGCCACTATCCAACCGAACCCGCCCGCTCCACCTGTCCCGCCCAGACAGCCCGTCAATGTCGTTCCCCGCACAGCGCCCCCAACAGCCGATCAGGGAGAACAATACACAGATCAACCACCAATGACGCCATCAGGGAATGGGAGCACGCAAAGTGGGTAATATATGGAGCGTAAGGAGATAAGGGGAGTGGCGGTGCGGAGGTAGAAACACGATCCGCACCAGAGCAGACGTATCTACAATCGTTATCTACAATCGTGAAGAGCCTACAACTCTGTCTGGCACCGCTTGACAATCTGCCAAACGGCGTGCCGGGCGCGGGTGATGTTGCTATCGGGGTGCACCCCCACCACAGCATAATATTCAGGAGTAATGACCGAGAGAATGTAGGTAATCATTTCTGTCTCGAGCACCAAATCATAGACCATCCCAACGCCAAGACGGTGGGCAGAGCCGGAGACATGCGAGATGAGGCTAGCAATTTCAAGCTCGGCGACCTGATAGTCATGGGGGAGCGCGTCGTTGTCCATGATTATCTCGACCCCGATCCCATCCGTTCCGACCACCCCAGCGAGCATCAGGCCGCTCACATGTCCGACGGCTTCACCCAAGATGTCCAAGATACCCATAGGATGACTATTCCTTCTATAGTTCATGCCGCCCCTCCATAGCGGAACCGAGCGTCTCTGTATCAGCCCATTCGAGATCGCCGCCCGTCGGAAGCCCACGTGCTAGCCTCGTCACCCGCACCCCAAATGAGGCGAGGTCATTGAGCAATACAAACGCGGTTGCTTCGCCTTCGGTGTTGGGGTTGGTTGCCAACACCACTTCATCAACGGGAGTCTCTCGTACCCGCTCGATTAGGGCGTCTATCTTGAGCTGTTCACGGTAGATGCCCTCTAGCGGAGAAATGTGCCCATGAAGCACATGGTATACGCCACGATAGACACCTGTGCGCTCAATCGCGATGAGATCAAGCGGCTCTTCAACGACACAGATCGTCTGGTGGTCGCGGGAGGGATTGGTGCAAAGGGGACACAGCCCATCACCAACGGTGATATGAAAGCAACGCGGGCAGAGGGAAACGTGTTCCTTCACGTTGAGTATCGCTTGGGACAACGCCCGTACCTGCCCTTCGTCGGCGCGTAACAGATAGAAGGTCAGTCGTGATGCCGTTTTGGGGCCAATGCCCGGTAGTTGTGCAAATGCGTCTATCAGTTGGGCAACTGGCTCAACGACCAGGCTCTGCATGGGATTTGCTGGAGCCATAATTCGCCATTATTCCCTATCGTGTGGCTGCTGCGTACTAGAACAACCCAGGTATCGGCATGCCGCCGGTGATCGGTTTCATCCGTTGTTCGGCGGTCTCTTGCGCCTGCCGACTTGCGTCGTTGATGGCGGCAAGGAGCATCTCTTGCAACGCTTCGACTTCAGAGGGGTCTGGGTCAACCACCTCAGGGTTGATCTCTATCGCACTAATCTCGCGGTGGCAGTTCATGGTCACTTTGACCATCTCCCCCCCCGCAGACCCCGTCACATAGGTCTCGCCCAACTCCTGCTGGATGCGCTGCATCTCATTTTGCATCTTCATCGCCATCTTCTGAAGCTGTTGTGGATTCATTGTGTCTAGACGCGGTTTTGCGCCTCTCCCTTTCTACGCTAATACAAACGATAGTACTTTGACGTTTTCGCATGCCGCTACCGTACGAGGCACAGAGTCTTCGGACGGCCAACACGCTCGGATGGTCAGAATGGTCTACAGGATGGTCTACAGGATGGTCTATAGAATGGTCTATAGAATGGTCTCACACAATAGTCTGATAAAGGGTATACACTCGCTCTCTTGCTCTTCTATGTGTACAAGCATATTCTTGCGCATACTATGTTTCTAACACAACAACAAACGCCGCATCAAACACATTCATCGCCCGCTTGACATACTCATCTTCGCAGGCAATCTGTGCGAGATTTTGGTTTTCCCACGGCTTTGGCGTTCCACTGGCGCGGCTTGCTGTATCGCACTCAATATGATATTCCTTCCCCAAATGTTTGGAGAGAATAGTCTCCACGATTTCGCGGTTGCGGCCTGTGTGGAGCAGCGTTTTGCTGTGAAAACTCGATTCGGCACGCAAAAAAACCGTGGCATCTTGAACATCCTCTGGGTGAATACCGCGCAAGATTGCTTGCAGCCGCCGGTCGTGTACTTTCACATCGATGATCACCTGCTCCCATGCCGCCTTCACCTGCTCAATGGAGTGCGATGGCTCTTGAATGCCCCTTCGCCCACTCTCTTGGTCATCCTCTTGCCTGCTCTCCCTGCTCCTTTTTCTCTCCCCCGAATCGCCATATGGGAACTCATTGGCGTATTCTTTGGCCTGCTCTGTGGGTTTCTTGCCCTTTTCCGGCTCTTTTTCCTCCCCGCTTGCCACGAAAAATGGTAGAGGTGTGGAGTCGGATGTAGAGGAGGACATCGTCTCATTGTTCTCATGCGGTACATATCGGAGTAGTCCTTGCGATGACTCTCCCGTAGGCTTCTCTGGTAGTTTTTCAGCCGATGGCTGAGAAGGCTGAGAAGGCTGAGACGGCTGTTGTGGCAGAGATTGCGGAGGTTGCGGTACCTCGGCCTGTGGTGAGCGTGGTGTTGCGGCAGGCTTTGGTGAGGAAGGAGGAGTGGGTCTCTTTGGCTTTGGAGACGTTTGGGATGATGGCTGCCTCGTTGGTTGTTTGGCTGATCCCCCAGTTGGTGGTGCTGCATTGCCAGGCATGCAGAGGGTGAGCGATTCGATAATCGCCAACTCAAGCGGCAGATGGCCATAGGGGCTGATGCGCAATTGGTGGTCTATCGTGCTCAAACACTTGATCCACTGCGTGAGGAGGCTAATATCTGCCTGCGCGGCCCACTGCTGTACCATCTCTTTATCGTCGTCGTGGAGGTCGATGAGACGGGTGTCTTGGGTTGCGACGTACAGCATCAATGCACGCAGTTGCTCAATGAGGTTGCGGGCATATTGGCGCATATCAAGCCCTTGGTTTGCCACCGCGTTGATTGTACGAATGGCCTCGCCCACATCATTCGCCAGCATCGCGCTGATGAGTGCATTGATTTCGCTTGCGCTGCTGACCCCAAGCAGAGAATGCATCTGTTCAAGCGTCACGCCTTCGCCTGCAAAGGAGCTAAGCTGCTCCAAAATGCCGAGGGCATCGCGCAGACTGCCGGTCGCATAGCGTGCAATCGCATCGGCGACACCGTCCTCAAGGCGAATACCTTCCTCGCCTGCGACATAGGCGATATGGTTGGAGACATCGGTGACGGTGTGGCGGGCAAAGGTAAACCGCTGGCAGCGCGACAAAATCGTCGCTGGAACCTTGTGGATTTCGGTGGTTGCCAGGATAAAGATAGCGTGATCGGGTGGTTCTTCGAGGGTCTTGAGGAGCGCGTTGAAGGCGGCGGTGGAGAGCATGTGCACTTCGTCAATGACATAGACCTTGTACTGGCCCATGGTTGGCCGAAATTGCACCCGCTCGATCAATTCACGGGCATCCTCAACGCTGGTGTGCGAGGCGGCGTCCATCTCAATGATGTCGATCATGCGCCCGTCGGCAATCGCACGGCACATCTCGCACGCATCGCAGGGACGCTCGGCGGCAGTGGCGGTACAGTTGACTGCCTTGGCCATCAGGCGGGCCATACTGGTTTTTCCCACACCACGAGGGCCGGTGAAGAGGTAGGCGTGTGCCACCCGTTCTTCAACAATTGCGTTTCGCAGGGTGCGGACAATATGACCTTGCCCGACAAACTGACTGAAGGTTTGTGATCGCCATTTGCGATAAAGTGTTTGTGAAGCCATAGGAACGAGTGGTTGGTGTGGAATCAATAGCGAAAGGCAGGGTACAATCCCCCCCTTATTGACAGATATATGCTATGATGACTATAGCATAGGTAGACATTCTTCGCAACTTGCCAGAACCAACCCTGTGGATAGCTCTGAGGACAACCCTGAGGACGGATGAAGAAGCTAGTTTCATGAATAAAGAATCTCCCCTCCAATCGATGTATTGGCCTGTCAGTGTCGCTGTGATGGGGGTCGTTTTGGTGGCTTTGTTCTTTCTCTCGCCATCAACCATCCCCCATGCCGCCCCGCTGTCAGAGGAGTATCCCACCCCGACGAACACAACCTACATCCCCCCAGCAACGAAGACCCCTACAAACACGTCGGAACCGACGGATACAGCCGAGTCTACCGATACCCCCACCCCAACCGACACACCAACCGCTACGAAGACACAGCTTGCCACTACTCAGGATGATGAGGAAGAAGAGGAGGAAGATCCGACCGAAACCCCAACCGTCACCACCGCTCCCAAGCCCACTGACACGCCAAAACCAACTGCGACACCCGAAGAAGAGAAAAAAGAAGAGGATAAACCTACAACTACCCCAACCCCAACCACCACAGAATTGCCGCTAGAACGCGATTGTTCGCCGGGCAACACGGTGCTGCTCAAAGGAGAAAATGCTCCCCCTATGACCTCGCTGGTCATCTTCTTTGAAGGGCGTCCTGTCGGCGGCGGGATGAGCGACCACGACGGGCATTATTTGCTCTATATGGAGATGGGCGAAGAACGGACGTTGGTCAAAGAAAAAGATACAGAGGTACGCTCATATTCGGTTGAGGTGCGGGAACGGGGGAAACCGTGGGTGGTTCAAACCGCCATCTGTCTGATAGGCACTCCGACGCCGCTCCCGACACCAGATAAACCATAAGTTGTACGGGCTTGTTTTTGCAAGACCCTCAACCCAGGAGCTGAGGGTCTCCCAACCGTCCTAACCGTCCTAACCGTCTTCTAACCGTCTTCTAACCGTCTCCCAACCGTCTCCCAACCGTCTCACTGCTGCGCTATCAGCGGCAGGTAGAGGCTCAAATAATCATACGCAGTAGCGGCAAAGGTTCCGGCGAAGGAGGTCGTGGCAGTTATTTCTACGATTGTAGTTGCTTCCTCTGCCGCCGTGCCGCCTGCAATGGTACTGCTGCCTGTCGCCAATGTCGCATTGAGCGGGTACCACATTGACGCCGTCGTATTGCGATACTCTACTCCGGTTGTCTGCAGCAGCGCCGAAGTGGGAAGAGAAGTAGGGTCAAAGCGCAGGGTCATCTGCATAGGGGAAGAGAGTTGCCCTTGCGGAATAGGTGCGCCTTGCTGGTCGAATAGGTCGATGGTGAAGCCACCGATCAGCGCTCCCCCCTTGTTGAGGTCTTGCGAAGGCTGAACAGGCGACGTAATACGTGCTTCCGCGACGGCAATAGGCGTCACTTCGGCGGCAAGCCCAACCCCCGGTTGGACAGTCAGACCGGCGGGTATCTCCACCACACTCATCAGAGTACTATCCTCGCGCAGTTGGAAGGAGAGGGTGATTGGCTCACCCGCCTCCGGTATCGTGGCGATGTTGGATGGCTCTGGCTTCGGCGCGATGAGAGCTACCGCGTCGCCCACTTCATCAAGACGCGCCCGCACCACCTCAGAAGCAGTATCGACCTTCGATTGCGAGAGAGGTGTCCACGACTTCGTGTCCTCCGAGAAGGTGGCGGCTTGGAGTTGGTCAGCAGCGATGCCCTGGGTCGCCAACGTTGCGCTCTCGTAGGGGAGGGTGATCTCTAGTGGGCTTTCCAATGCAGCCATCAGCGGGAGGCCAGTCTCTCTATCTACAAACGCCACCCGATACCCGTTGCCTATCACCAGGTCAAAGCCGGTTGAGGGCAGCGAAACCTCATCCACCGTCACCCGGAATTGCGAGCCAGCATCTTCGGGGATGGCACCAGGCGGCACCTCAATCGTCACCCCCACCTCTTCCTGTTCTTCTGCGGCGATACCTTGGGTTTGTGTGCCGCCAGACGAAGCGACGGTTATCTGCGTGCCGCTCTCGCCGTCAAATGTTTGGCTCACAGAAGATGACCCACTGCCTTGCGGCTGCAGGGTGAGGTCAGGAACCATCACAATGCCGTTTTCGGCCAGCTCTGCCACGTTGATGATGGTCGTGGCCTGGTAGGAAGAGCCGCCCTGCTCCGTTGAGGCCGTGATCGTCCAATCATCCTGGCTCTCTGCCACCTCAAAGAGGTAATAGCCGTTTTTGGCCTCAAACGTACGCACTTGGCCATCGTTGCCGCCCGCCACCGCCGTGATATCTATCACTTGGTTCTGGATCGCCTTGCCACTCTCATCAAGCAGCATCCCAAAGACATAGGTATCACGTGGGCGGTCGCTTGTCTCAATAGGCTCACCGTTGCGCTGGGTTTCTCCGCCGACCTTCACCCGCCGTGGGTTGGTTTGGCCCTGCGGACGGCGGGCAATCAAGATTGGCTCTTCAAGCGATGCCAATTTCACTGCCTTGCCCTGCAACAACTGCTTGACCTGCGCCGGATCGCCATTCTCCTCAATGATATGGTCAATTGCGGCAAACACCTCTGCCAAGCTATCCGCGCTGCTACCAGCAACCGTAATACTACTCGCATCGCTTGCGCTTGAGGTTTGGTTGATAGCCGAATCGCCAAATTCGACCGTACACACAGGCTGTTCCCCCTCAACAACAGGCGTGTAGCATTGCACCGTGTCATCTTCCTGTGCCTCGCACGGCGTCTTCACCACCTTGCCGTCGGAGTGTCGGCAGACAACCACCGCCGGATAGAGCCGCTTCGTCTGGGTTTCGGTGTCATCTTGGAGCGTAGGCACTGTGGGGCATGTCGTGTTCGTGCTGACGGAGAAGCTCTTGCCGCGTTTGGTAATGAGATCGATGATGTCCTTGAATTGTACACGTGCTCCAGCCGTCCCCGCGACTGGCACCACGGCCCCATTCTCCATCACGACCGTCTCTTTTTCCGTGGGGACAGGCATATAGACCTTGTTCGCGAGTACCTCCCCCGTTTCCCGCTCTAGCTCGTAGGCCAAGGTGTATGTCCCATCGCTGACGTTCTCAAAGAGGTAACTCGCATCGGTGCCGATACGCACGTTATAGCTGTTCTTCGCATTACTCAATGTCACATCCCCCCGCACCCCCGTCACTGGTTGGCCGGTTTGCGAGTCGAGGAATGTGCCAGAGAGCGTCCCATTTTCCAGCCGCACGCGGTAGGAAACCCGCAAAGAGCCATCAGCCTGCTCTTCACGCTGCGGGTTATCATCGCCTTCTATGACGCTATAGGAGGTATTTTCCCGCGGGGTTGCGCGGAAGGTACAATTTGCACATCCTTCCGGCATCCGCAGCGCAAATTTCCCTTCCTCAACCGGCACAGACACCGCTGGCCTGACACGGTTGGGGCGTATTATCTCCACAAAGAACTGTGCATCGACCAACTGCCCACTTTCATCAATCATCTCGCCGCGGATATGTTGGCCTGCGCGGCTCACGACAAAGTCTTCTGTCACCTCTGTTTGATCTTTAGAGAGGGTAACCTTGCTGGCGGTGCCGTCAAAGAGGAACTCTGCCGTGGCAGGGTCGCCCGACTCGGGGCTAACCGACCAGGCTCCTTGCGGGAGATACATCTCATAGAAGCCCTCATCATCCGACTCGCCACTAAATTGCTTATCTTTATCCCAGGCAACCACTCTTACCCCGGCCACCCCACTGCCATCGCGGCCCGTCACCCGCCCATTGATCTTGCTTTGGAGCCTGACAAATGGGATATCGCCCAAATCGATGCTCTGACCATTGATCTCTTGCGGGGCGATGTAGGGATACCCGTACCCGTAGAAGTTATCAAAGATAATGCTCCCAAAGATAATGGCGAACAAATTGTAAAGCGGGTCGATGAAGCCCTGTAATCGGTAGGCTCCGCCATTTTCGACGGGGAAGGAGAAACGACCATCTGTGTTAAGGTACATCGTTTGAGTACGCTGGTCTTCCATATCTGTCAGGATCATTGCCGTGTACTTCTGCCCCGAATCGAAGGTGGTTGGCTTGCCTTCGTGGTCAACCACTCGCCCTTTTATCGAGTAGGTGGCCTTTGAGACGGCAAAGTTAGTTTCTAGGAATTCAAATTCTTTCGGCCCTTTCGTGAATTCCACGGTCTTCGGCTTCTCGGGGGCAACCCAGTCTACCTCGCCAATGGGAGGAGAGAGAAACACATCCCACGTCCCCCCGCTCGCCCCTATACCGTAAGAGCCGTATGCATTGGTCGTTTTCTTCTTTACCTGAGTATCCCTATTGATGGCGGTGATGACCGGCGCAACGACATCAATATTTGTGCCACTGTATGTAACCGTCCCGTAAATAAGTTTCTTGGCTTTGGGCAGCACAATGGTATCTAAGGTCTTTGTCCTGTCGGAAGATCTTAGCGTGAAGGTGGTTGGGTCAGGGAGGATGTAGTCGGATGATATAGCGTCAGGGAGCGTGTGCACCGTCACTCGATATGTCTTGTTGACGGGCAGGGTGGTTTGGAATTCGCCTTTGTCATCGGTGATAACATCTTGGGAGATCCCACCAACATCAAGCTTTCCATCACTCCGCAGCCCCTCAATCGTGGCACCGACGCCTACCGCCTCCGACTGGTCGTCGTCATCGAGGAGCACCGTCCCAAAAACCGTCGCGAGCGGCTCACTGCTAACGACGATGGTAAATGACTTCTCAAACGTCAGCCCGCCGCTATCCGTCGCCTGAACGCGGACGTAGTAGGTGGCGGGGTCGAGGGTGGTGGCGGCTTTGAGCGTCGCTCCCTCAATGGCAAATTTCGCATTGTCATCGCTCTTGACGCCCCCAACCAGCGCAAAGGACGGGCTTCCCTCATAATCGTCATCATCCACCACCGACAACTCACCAATCGTGCTCCCTGATGATTGTCGCCCCGAAACAATGCTTTTGCTCAACAGGATATCGGTCGGCGCAGCGTTTTGAGCAGTGATTTCGATGATGGCGCGGGCTTCTGTGTGCGCAAATGTCTGCCCATCACTCGCACTCCAGTCAAACGACGTTGTTCCTTTCCAGTCTTCCGGCGGAACAAAGGTGATAGTATCCAGTGCCGACGCGCTCACCTCTTGGTAGCGGCTCATGTCTCTGCCGTTCAGTTGCAGCTTCCCGCTCATCGGCAGCGATTGGATCTTCACGACGGTGAGGGGGTCGTTCTCAATATCGTGGTAATGGCTAAGGAAATCGGTTGCTTGGAGGGTCAGCGAGCTGTTGGTCACCCCGCGAATGTTCGTATTTGTGATAGTAGGCGCGTCGTTGACGGGTGCAATCACCAGAGTGGCCTTTGCGGTGGGGGAAACGTTGCCTTGGTCGTTGGTGGCCGCCCAGCCAATACTCGTCGTGCCATTCCAATCGGGGTCGGGGGTGAATGCCAACGTGCCGATATCCGCCAATGCAATCTCCTGATCCACCACCACCGCCGTCGTATTGCTCTTCAGCGTGCCGTGCTCTGGTAGCGAGACGATCTTGATACCGTTTATTTGGTCGCTATCTGTCGCATCGCTGAAATCGGTCTGTGTGAACGCAAGGGGAGTGTCTTCCTTGCCCCGCTTGGTGAAATCACTCACCTCGATATCGCTGACAAAGAATGACCGCACCACGTCAGGCGCAGGGTTCCACGCTTTGTCACCCGGCTGCTGGGCGCGGATGGTACACGTCCCTACAGTCAAGAGCGTCGCAACATTCCCCGACACAGTGCATACAGAAGATGTATCGCTTTGGAAGGTGACAGGTAAGCCGGAGCTTGCCGTCGCGAAGAGGTTGACACTCCCATCGCCAAGCGTCACGTTCTGCAGCACGGAGAAGGTGATTGTCTGGTCTTGCTTGCCATCAACAACCGTGAACGATTGGGTGACATCGGGCGCGGGGTGCCACGCATCGTTGCCGGGCTGCTGCGCGCGGATGGTACACGTCCCCGTCGTCGCCAGGGTGACGGTGTTGGTACCTGTCACAACGCTACACACGCTTGGCGTATCGCTCTGGAAGGTGATAGTCAGACCGGAGGTTGCCGTCGCGGTGACCTCTATGCTCCCCCGCCCTAGCCCAACGTCAGCGGGTTTGTCAAAGGTGGTCGTCTGCGGCTGCTTCCCGACGACAATCGTCATCACATAGCTACCCAGGCTATATGTTCCAGCCGAGTCCTTCACCTCAAACATGAACGAGGTATAGGGGTCGCCTGCCTCATCCGCATAGGGGGTGAAGACCAACGTCGTCACATCAGCGCAATCGGAACCGGCTATCACCGCGGTGCCGTTGCAGGTTAGGGTGCCTGTGGTGGGCAGAGTGATCACTTGAACACCCGCAAACGTATCGCTATCCGCGTCTGTGAAGGGAAAATCGCTTGCTGCGAAGGAGAGAGAGGTGTTGACAGTGGCCGTAATAGTGCTGTTTGCGCTGGTAGGAGGGTCATTTACCTCCGTCACGGCGATGCTCATCTGGTAGCTGCCGCTGCTGTATGCCCCGCCCGAATCCTTCACCTCAAACGTGAATGTGGTATAGGGGTCGCCTGCCTCATCCGCATTGGGGGTGAAGACCAATGTTGTCACGTCGGCACAATCGTCACCAGCCGTTACCGCGGTGCTGTTGCAGGTTAAGGTACCTGCCGCGGGCAGGGAGGCCACTTGGATACCCGCAAACGTATCACCCGTATCCGTGTCTGTGAAGGTGAAATCAGTCGTCTGGAAGGTGTAATCGGTATCCTCGTTGGTCGTTACATTGCTATTGGCGCTGGTGGGCGGGTCATTTACCTCCGTCACGGTAATGCTCATATCGTAGCTACTGCTACTGTACGACCCGCTCGAGTCCTTCACCTTGAATGTGAACGTGGTATAGGGGTCGCCCATCGCATCCGCCGCGGGGGTGAAGACCAATGTTGTCACGTCGGCACAATCGTCACCAGCCGTTACCGCG
>CAZGLO010000093.1:11085-12015 GCA_964526735.1 uncultured Chloroflexaceae bacterium
GTGCTGTTGCAGGTTAAGGTACCTGCCGCGGGCAGGGTGACCACTTGAATACCCGCAAACGTATCACCCGTATCCGTGTCTGTGAAGGGAAAATCAGCCGTCTGGAAGGTATAGTCAGTATTCTTCTCTGTCGATACGCTGCTGTTTGCGCTGGTAGGCGGGCTTGCTACCGTGGTTATCGATGCCCCATCCACCCAATTCGACGTTGTCCCGCTGAGAGCGAAGTTGGTGAGGGTGCCATCATTGCTCCCTGCATTGTCGGGTGCGGTTGTCACGCCGGTGTTCGTACCCCCTGCCGTGCCTTGGTTGAGGCGGTAGTAGGCGATTAACCCCGTTTCTGTGCCCGCCAGCTCTGTATCTTTATTATTCTGGATGTCGGTTTGAGTGCGGGCGGTATCCCACACCCGCAGCTCATCCACCGTGCCGATTAGGAAGAGGGTTGAGCCTTCAAGGCTCCCGATATAACCATCACTGTTGACGGTGGCGAGGGCTTGGCTCCCCTGCCAATTGCTCTTTTCGGTGGTGATTTTCGTCCCGTCCACATAGACGCTTGATACTTCAATACCACCGCTGCCCGGGTAGGAGACTGCAACGTGGTGCCACGAGCCGTCATTGACAGCTGTATCCCACACCACTTCGCTGTCATAGCTATCAACGCCGATAGCCCCATTCTCTATGCCCACACTGAACCGTTCATACAGCCCAGTGCCGCCATAGGCGAAAACCTTCTTAACGCTGCCAATCGCCGTATCGGTGGTCTTGACCCAAAACTCAACCGTACGGGCAGCATTCCCCGTCGGCGCGCTGGCGATGGTACCCAGCGCAACGTAGTCATCCGTCCCGTCGAAGGAGAGCGAATTGTTCAACTTCGCTACCGATGCCCCATCCACCCAATTCGACGTTGTCCCGCTGAGAGCGAAGTTGGTGAGG
>CAZGLO010000094.1:0-11715 GCA_964526735.1 uncultured Chloroflexaceae bacterium
CCCACCGCTGAAAGCGGGTGGGTTTCCCGCCCTGAAGGGTAAACATCTATGAGTGATATGTTGCGATTGTGCTGCGAAAAACGATTACACAGTTGCTTACAGCCGATGGTACTCTTTCAAGAGGGCCATATCTGCATCGACCATCGTCTGGACAAGCTGCTCAAAGGTGACTTCAGGCTCCCAGCCAAGGTGTTTTTTGGCTTTGGACGGGTCACCGACGAGCAAATCGACCTCCGCTGGCCGCATAAACCGCTCATCCTGCACCACATAGTCCTGATAATTCAGCCCGACGTGGCCAAAAGCGCATTCCACAAACTCGCGCACCGAATGCGTTTCTCCCGTCGCGACCACGTAGTCGTCAGGCGTATCTTGCTGCAGCATCAGCCACATCGCGCGGACATAATCAGGTGCATAGCCCCAATCGCGGCGGGCATCAAGATTGCCCAAGCGCAGCTCATTCGCCAACCCCAGCTTAATTTGGGCGACGTGATAGGTGATTTTCCGCGTCACAAACTCCAAGCCGCGGCGAGGGCTTTCGTGGTTGAAGAGAATACCACTCGTCGCGTGCATATTGTAGCTTTCGCGGTAGTTGATGGTGATCCAGTGGCCATACACCTTGGCGACGCCGTAGGGACTCCGCGGGTAGAGCGGGGTATTTTCCGATTGCGGCACCTCTTGCACCTTCCCAAACATCTCGCTACTTGATGCTTGGTAGAAGCGAATATCTGGGTTGACGATACGGATGGCGTCAAGGATACGGGTCACGCCAAGGGCGGTCACTTCGCCGGTGAAGACAGGTTGCCCCCACGAGGTCTGGACGAACGATTGGGCGGCGAGGTTGTAAATTTCGTTGGGCTGCGTGTCGCGGAGGACGCTGATAAGCGATACCTCGTCAAGCAGGTCGCCACTGACGATGGTTATCTTGTCCTGGATGTGGTCGATACGCTCAAAGTTGACGGTGCTTGAGCGGCGCACCATCCCAACGACTTCGTAGCCCTGCTTAAGCAGAAATTCGGCCAGATAACTGCCATCTTGGCCGGTGATACCAGTAATAAATGCGCGTTTTGCCATAAGTTTCTCTACACGGACTTCTCACAGAGCGTTCAAGATAGCACCAAATCAAGCCATCGCGTTGATACGCGTTAATATTAGTAGTCTCGGCTGCGCCGTCGGTAGGCCTGCGCAGAAGCAACCGCCTTTTGCGCGCCTTCTGCAAGCGTCGCGGCAGGGATGAGTTGCGAGTTGGCGAGGATAGTGCGGCCTGCTTCTTCGTTGGTGCCGACAAGGCGGGCGATCATCGGAACGTCGGTCTGTACCTGCTCAAGGGCGGCTATAATACCGCGTGCCACCTCATCAACGCGGGTGATGCCACCAAAGATGTTGAACAGCACCGCCCGCACACTGGGATCATCTAAGATGATTTCCAGCGCGGCCTTGACCTTATCGCTTCCGGCCCCGCCGCCAATATCCAGGAAGTTGGCAGGCTCGCCGCCATAGAGCTTAATCACGTCCATGGTTGCCATCGCCAAGCCTGCCCCATTGACCATACAACCGATATTGCCCTCCAGCTTGATAAAGGTGATACCAGCTTCGCGGGCACGGCGTTCGGCCTCTGGCTCGCTGGAGAGGTCACGCATCGCCTCTAGGTCGGGGTGGCGAGAAAGACCGCTCTCATCAAGCAAAATCTTGGAGTCGAGGGCTTGCAGAGTGCCGTCTGAACGGATGACGAGGGGGTTGATCTCAACAAGCGCGGCATCGCTCTCAACGAACGTGCGGTAGACGGCACTCGCAATAGAGGCAAATTGGCGCGCCTGCTTGGCATCCTCTAGCCCAATCGAAAAGGCCAATTCGCGGGCCTGAAATTCGAGGAGGCCAAGTTGGGGATGAGCGGGTACTTTGATGATGGCTTGCGGGTGAGTGGCGGCCACATCTTCAATCTCCACCCCGCCCTCCGCCGAGGCAATCATCACGATCTGCTTGGAGGCGCGGTCGAGGATGGCAGCAAGGTAGAGTTCTTTCTCATAGGTGATGGCCTCTGCGACCAATACCTTTTCAACCGTCAGCCCTTTGATGTCGGAACCAAGAATCTCCTGCGCAATGGATTCGGTTTCTTCGGGAGTGTCGGCAAGCTTCACGCCGCCAGCCTTCCCCCGCCCGCCAACCAGCACTTGGGCCTTGATAACGACACGCCCCCCAATCTCTTCCGCGATGCGACGGGCTTCTTCCGGGGTCTGCGCCACGCCACCGCCGGTCACCGGCACACCGTGGCGAGCAAGCAAATCACGAGCTTGATATTCCTGAAGCTTCACGCACACCTGCTCTTTCTAGCGGGTTGTATAATCTCACGCCTCATGTTCCTATTAATGGCTTAACGATACCATACAACATATGATTGTGCAACGGAACGGGGAATCGTATGGGCTGTGCAAGCGCTCTCTCTGGCTACTGGCAACAAACGCATTTTTCGGGTATAGTAGACGACGCAAGGAATGAGGAAGGCGAAACACCGTTTCATGAAAGATCCAGCGACAGAAACAGATCCCGTATCGCTGAGCGAACGGGAAATTGAGATACTTCGGGAGGTGGCCACCGGCGCAACCAACCCCGAAATCGCAGACAAACTTGGTATCAGCCACCATACGGTCAAGGTGCATCTACGCAATATCTTTGGGAAGATAGGCGTCTCAAGCCGCACCGAAGCGTCGCTCTATGCCGAGCGGGAAGGGCTATTGTCGCAGGCGACGAAGGGCAAAGAGGCACCAGAAAGCCCAACACCTCCCCCGGAAGAGCCAACACCTCTATCAGATGAGCAACCTGACGTTTTAGATGCTCCAGATATCCCAGATATCCCAGATATCCCAGATACATCATCTAATACAGCCATTTCACACGAGGGGACAGAGCACCAGCAACCTACCTCACCCATACCCGATGTCTCAATCGTCCCCTCGCCGCTCCCGCCGCATATCCGCCATGCCACGCTCAGCGGGTGGCCTAAAGGGTGGATCATCTCGGCGGTGGTGATTGTGATTGCACTCGCGACGCTGATAATGACAAGGGAAGATGGTTCATCTGCATCGTCTCAGCCAACCGTCACCCCCACGACCGCCGTCGCTACGCCGACCGAGGCGGGGAATGCGCCACCGTGGAAAGAGCGCGCGCTGATGAGTGTGCCGCGTATCCGGTTTGGCGCGACAAGCTACAATAACCGTATCTACGTTATGGGAGGGATGGACGGCAATAATGAGGAGCATATTGTTGGGGCGGTTGAACGTTATAATCCTCAGAGCAATAGTTGGGTACGGCTTGCCTCATTGCCAACACCAGTCGCCGACATTCAGCTTGTCGAGCTAGGCGGGTTGTTGTATGCTGCGGGGGGAGTGCTTGATTCGGGCGATGTCAGCACGCAGATGAGCGTCTACGACCCGGAGTGGGATGAGTGGGAGACGCTCCCCGACCTCCCTGCGCCTCGCAGCCAATATGCCGCCACCGCCATAGATGGCAAATATTACTTGTTTGGCGGGTGGGATGGTGAAGCATATCAGTCGTCGGTGTGGGTGTTTGACCCTGATACCAAGCAGTGGGATAGCGAATCGCTCACTCCTATGCCAGAGGCCCGCGGGCAGATGAGTAGTTGTCTGGTCGGCAATCGGGTACACCTTATTGGCGGGCGAAATGATGATGGGGTGACCTCTCTGCACTACTCGTATGACCCCAAGCAGGATCGGAGTGGCAGCCGACCGTGGCGAGTGCTCCCGCGGTTGCCATCGCCCATAGAGCAGGTGACTGCCGTAACGGTGCTTGATAGCATTTATACCTTCCACCCTGTGACCGGCGAATTGAAAGTCTACGACACGACTGATGAATCATGGCGGTCGTTCGATGCGCGTATCCCCGCCGGAAGCGAGAATCTGCAGGCGGTGATGATGAATACCAGCATCTATCTGTTTGGCACTCTCGATGGCGAAGACGGGGGCGGGCAGGATAGAGCGCAGGAGGATGAGCAGGACGAACAAGACGAGCAGGACGAGCAGGACGAGCAGGACGAACAATGGTCGTGGTTCCACTTAGAGTACCAAGTCATCTACCGCACCCAACTCCCGCTTATTTCACGCTAAAATCCTAGAAGAATATGGTGAGAAGCAATGAACTCTAACATGCTTACACAGCTTCCTCGTAAAGTATTACGGAAAATAGGTGTAGAACTCTTGTGGGTATACCGCTTGCGGACGCCACTGCTCCCCAAGCCCCCACAGAAAATGGTCAAGCAGGCAGAAACCTCCTTTTCGACCACCTTCCCCCTCGCAGATAACCTTGATATGTCGGACGAGGAGATAGAAGAGCGTCTTGCGACATTCCATTGGTTCTACCCCTTCTCTTTTGGCACGCACGAGGTAGGCCCCAACCACCATCAATACACCCGCGAAGAACGCAAACAAGCATTTTATGGCCGCTACCTCCATATTTTCTCCTCGCTGCTGGCCAAGACCGGCGGCTCGCTCAAACACAAGCGCGTCCTTGATATTGCGTGTAATGCAGGCTATTACGCCATCCAGGCGCGGCTCGCCGGAGCGGAAGAGGTGGTCGGCGTGGACGCGAGTGAGAAAAATATCGACCAGGCACACCTCATCACCCGCCTCGCCAACCTAGACCAACTCGACTATCACGTGATCAACGTCTACGATGTGTCGAAAGAACGGCTCGGAACGTTCGATATTACCTTCTTCTTCGGCATTCTCTACCACTTGAATAACCCCGTCGCGGCGCTTGAGCGGCTCTACGAGGTGACAGAGAGCATCGCCATCATCGATACCCACCTTGAGCGGTTTAGTTTGCCCATCTTGCGCATTGAGCACGAAAATGTGGACTACTACCACAGCGATAGCTACTCCAACGAGCTTGCCTTTATGCCTTCGGAGGAGGCGGTCGTGATGATGCTCAAAAGTGTGGGGTTTCGGGAGGTCTTCCTTGTCCCCGCCACCCTCCCCGATATTCCCGATGCCTACCGCAAATCGACGTGGGGAACGTTCTTCGCCATCAAGTAGAGCTTTCAAAGAGTATTAACCTGGCATCAATAGTCGCTCATAGCGCTACTTCCCCCGCCCACTCAGAAGCTTTCGCGCCATTGTTTTGGCCATTGTTTTGAGCGATTGCGGCGTGTGGAGCACGGTCGCCTCATATCCCTTCTTGGCCGCAAACATCGCCATATTCCTGGCGCGGTCGGTATAGGAAGCATTCGCAACCTTCTCCGCGACAGTGATAGAACCTTTCCAGTAGGCGCGGCGGAAGTGGGCTGAGGGAAAAATACGCTCCTCAACCAGCTTCCGCGGGCCATCCCACTCTGCCCACGCAATCGTGTCGTGGAAGGCAACGATACCACCTTCAATCACCTTCGGCACCCACAGATCATAGTCAAGGTAGACCGCCTCTTCGTAGTGAGAGCCATCGACAAAGAGCAGCTCTATCGGCTGGTCGAAGTGGTGCGCCGCCTGCTCCGACGGCTCAACGATAGGCGTGACAAGCTCCTCAATGCCCGCGCGGGCGATATTGGCCTGGAACTCTTCAAACGACCCACCCAGATGAGGGTCTACCGCGTAGATGGGGACATGTTGCCCTTGCATCGTACCCTTCCCCAAGCAAATCGTCGATTTCCCCTTCCATGAGCCAATTTCGACTATTACGCCGCGGCCAGTGCAGCGCGTCGCCAATTGGTAGAGCAGGGCAGCTTCTTCATCGCTGATCCACCCCTCAATATCGTCCAGCATCTTTTGTTCGTGCGTCCCCATAGCCATCATGGTGCAAATTATTCCTCGCTAGGTATTGTGCAGTAGGTCTGTTGAGGCTAGTATACTCGTTCACCACGAAAATGACCATATGCTCCAGAGCGATAGCAATGTTGAAAAGAACGGGACATAGGTGTATGATGGCAGCCGAGTGTTAGACGCTGTTGCATTGAAAGGAGCGGACAAGTCGTGGAGATATCCGGTGTCCTGCGAAAAGAAGCGGATAATTCCAGAGTACGGGTGGTGGCGGTCAGCCCGGACAGCCGATTGTTGGCGGCGGGGGTATGGGACGCGGTGCTGGTGTGGGAAATTGCGAGTGGGCGGCTGCTCTACCGCCTCAGCGGGCATACCAACCTTGTGGCGAGTATGGCCATCAGCCCGGACAGCCGGGTGTTGGCCTCAAAGAACGACGACGCATCAATACAGCTATGGGATCTCACAACCGGCGAGCCGATAGACCGGCTGATTGGGCATACGGCGTCGGTCAACAGCATTGGGTTCAGCAGCGACGGCAGCAAGATTGTCTCTGGGAGCACCGATACGACCGTACGCTTGTGGGATGTTGCCCAATGTACCTCCATATGGGAAGCGACCGAGGATACCAACCTCGTGTCGAGTGTGGCATTTCACCCCGACGGCCACATCGTCGGCTCTGGGATGTATGACGACACCGCCCGAATATGGGATGTCGCCACGGCCAAGGAGATACAACGGCTCAAAGGCCACTCTGCCTATGTACAAGCGGTGGCATTCAGCCCCGACGGGCGTTATTTCGCCACGGGCAGCTACGATAACACGATTGCGCTGTGGGATGTGAGCACGTGGGAGGTGGTGCGCCGGTTTGAGGGCCATACGGAGTTTGTCCTCAGCGTCACCTTCAGCCCCGACAGCCGCCGTCTCGCATCGGCAGGCAACGATATAACCGTGCGTGTGTGGGATGTGGAGAGCGGTGAAGAGACCCACAAGCTCACCGGCCACACCGACTTTACCCAGAGCGTGTCATTCAGCGGCGATGGGCGGATGTTGGCGTCGGGCAGCTTCGACCTCACCGTGCGGCTGTGGAACATTGGGCTGCCGATGGAAGAGTGGCAGCAGATGGAGCGGTCGTGGGATGAAACCACCCGCCAAGAGCGCCAAGAGCGTGAAGAACGTGCCCGCCGTCTCCGCGAAGAGCGCGAACGCCTCGACCGCGAAGAGCGCGAGCGCAAAGAACGTGAAGAGCAACAACGGATGGTGTGGCGGGCAACGGGTAAGTGCGAAGTGTGTGGCAAGCCGTTGACGTTTGTGCAGCGGATGTTTGCCAAGACCCGCTGCAAAGAACATAAGCGAACAAAAGTAGGGTTATAGCAACACATACCTATCTATAGTTGTCACAAGCCGCCTTGCCACCGCTACCGCGTAAAACCAGTACGCGCTATCGCCTCCCGTAAATCATCCTCCGTCGGGGTGAGATACATGCCCGTGGTGGAGAGGCGGCTGTGGCCTAAGATATGCTGTACTTCTGGCAGCGACGCGCCGCTTTTGAGCATCCGGCGCGCTAAACTATGCCGCAGCATATGAGGCGTCATATGGTCGAGGGCGCGGGCAAGGTCGTGAAGCCGTTCCAGGCGTTGCAGATCTTGTTCGCGCTTCATTGTGAGCCGGATGTGCGCGGCGGCTTTGTGGCCAAGCTGCTGTATACGGTGGCGCACCAGGCCGGTAGTGATGCCGGGTTTGGTCGGGCGACCGTGTTCGGTGATATGCAGCCCAACGAGGAGTGGCTCCCGCTCCTTGTCGCTACCAATATCCGGCATTCCATCGGGGCAACGAACCTCCCGCAGGTAGCGGTTGAGGATGGCACACGCTTCGCGGTGCAGCGGAATGCGCCGTGCTTTTCTCCCCTTCCCCCGCCGCACCGTCAACATCTCCGCATCAAGATCCAGATCGCGTAATTGAATAGAACACGCTTCCTGCACGCGCACGCCGGTGTATGCCAAGAGCGCAAGCAGCGACTCATCGCGCAGCCGCAGGGTGACGTTCGGCTCTTGGCGCGCCATCCGCAGCAAGATATCAATCGCCTCATTGGGCAGCGAACGCGGACGCGGGTTATCAACCGGCAAATCGCGGATGCCGTGTGTAGGGTCGTGGCTGATGAGGTCACTATGACACGCCCAATCGCAGAACCGCCGTATGGTAGAGAGCGCGCGGTTGATGGTCGTTGACGCAACGCCGTCCTCCTCCTGGCGATGCCGCCTCCACCCGTGGATATCACGATCAACCAGCAGGGTGAGGTCAAAACTGCGTTGATAGCTTGCCTCCCACCACGAAACGAACTGCATCAGGTCGGAGCGGGCTGCGCGGAGCGTGGCGGGCGAAAGACCGCGGTCGGTGAGGGACGTGAGAAAGGAATTGACTGTTGTTGATTGCATATCGAACCTGCTATTCTCTCTATTCTCATTGATCTATGATCTATGAGCTATCTGATGCGTTGGTTCCCGCTGTCTCGCGATGTCGTCTCGTGTTTCTTTTCTGTGCTGATTGAGGTTGTGTTTGTACAGATTATCACAAACGCCAGTTGTCGGCAAGTAGGCAGATCGGTTCTATTTGATGGCAATCAGGCGAATTGGACTGCTTTGTGGTGCGGTTTTTGAAAAAGAAAGAAAAGACTAATCTAACTATCTTTTTTGCATTAACCAAAAATCAATGTTTTATGTCAACTAAACGGTTGACAGGCCCGATCCAGGGTGTTATAATCCACAGGCATAAGAACTATAACCCTGTTGCATAAACAACAGGCCTCTCATTTCTTTTCAGCAACGGAAAACACCATTTGCTCGAAATCGAAGGCAGGCGGCAGTACGTCGCCCGTGGGTTCGCATACCCTCAAAAGGGGAGCCGGGACAAAGTTGTCTCCAGGCACATGGGATTTGTTAGCATCAAAAATGGAAATTTGTGAGGTGTCATTGTGGAACAAACGATGCAAAAGTTTGTCGACTCGCTGAATCACAGCATTACGGACGAGGATGTCATCAATCTAGAAGCCTGCATTGACTGCAAGCTCTGCAACGATGCGTGTGCGTGGTATCTTGGTACCAACGACGAGAAGCTACAGCCCACGTACAAAACCAACTTCATTCGTGATATCTACCGCCGCTATATGACGTTGGAAGGCAAAATTGCTGGCCCGCTTGGTCTCATCCCCACGCCGACGGTTGAAGACCTCCGCGAGCATATGCAATACTTCTGGATGTGCACATCGTGCGGCCGTTGTACGCTCTCCTGCCCGGTGAGTCTCAGCACGCGGCGCATTGTGCGGATGGCACGGTCGGCCTACAGCGACAGCGGTTTGAGCGACGAAAACCCCACTCTGAAATCAATTGTTGACAATTTAACCAATGTAAAGCATAGCTTTGGCCTTGAGCCAGAGAAGGTGATGGGGCGCTACGCCTTGTTCCTCTGCTCCGAAGGCATCGATATGCCCGTCGATGTGCAAGATGCTGAAATTCTCTTCGTCTGCCCATCTGCGGCAAACACCAAAATCCCCGACTACGCTACCAAAGTGATGAAAATTCTCAACGCCGCCAACGTGAGCTATACCGTCTCCTCGCGGTTGGTTGAGACCGGCACCGAAGCCGACCACATTGTGGTTCACCACGAACTGACCAAGCAAATCCTCGAAGATTGGGAGAACGAAGCCGAGCGGCTCAACTCCAAGAAGATCCTCGTGGTTGAGTGTGGCTGCGATACGCGCACGCTCTACGGCGACGCTTCCGAAATTCTTGGCCGCCCATTCAAGTTCCCGGTCATCATGTTCGACCCGCTCATCAGCGACCTCATCAGCGATGGCAGTTTGCCGGTTGAGAAGACCGATATGAAGGTCACGCTCCACGACCCCTGCCACGCGACGCGCCTCTCTGGTATGGCCGACGCCATGCGCGATCTCCTCAACGATGTGAATGATAACTTTATTGAGATGACGCCCAACCGTGAGCACAACTACTGCTGCAACGGGGGCGCGGGTGGATTGCGTCTACCCAGCAACGCCGATACCCGCCGTCAGATTTCCTCGCTCAAGGCCAACCAGATTGAGCAGACAGAAGCGGAGTATGTGGTGTCGCCCTGTGTGGTCTGCGTGCTTACCCTAGAAGATACCTGCCAGCACTACAAGCTCCACCCCGAAGGCAATGAGCGGATGGCGATTATGCTCTTTGAGGTGGTGTATGATGCGATGGTCAAGGCGCTTGACAAGCGGGGCGAGCTGGATCGCATGCGCTTCCCGGCGATCTTCGATGGCAAGGATGATGACTATCTGCGCGAACACAGTGTGGCGGGCAAGATGAGCCAGCTCCTGCACAACAGAGAGGTTGCTGAGGGCGTGCTCAATTGGCTTGAAAACGACGATGTGGTCAAGCGCTATAAGAAGGTCAACCCCGCGGTGCAAGACCAACTCAACAAGTTCCGCGAGATCCTCGAATCCGACGTGCTTGAGCTGTGCATGCCGCGCCAAAAGCCGCTGCTTAAGCCGCTCAGGGTCTAGTCGACGGTCTAGTCGACGGGTCTAGTCGACGAGCCAACGATTTGAACGATGTCGTGTGTGCGAGTACTGTTTCGTACTGTTTGTTGAGAAGCAAAACAACTAGAAATGACCTAGGAGCGTGTTGATATGGAAACTGTTTTGAATGTCTTTGCACCAATTGCGACGGTGATCTTCCTTATTGGTATCACCCTCAACCTAGGCCGTTGGTTCAAGGCGGCAGCCTTCAAGCGCCGCTTCCGCGGGGTGACCAAGGAGTTTGAGGGCGGGCCGGAGCACGTTGGGATTATCCAGGGGATGAAGGAAGTGCTTATTGACCCAATCAAGCACTTCTACGCCAAGGCCAACAAGTCGTGGAACCGCGGCTATATGTTCTACCACATCGCCATCGTGACGGAAGTCATTGGCTATAGCATTGCGGCGGTCATCGTCTTCTTCCATATTCTGGTGGGGAACCGAATTCCTGATGTTGCTGCCTCTCACGGAGGAGAAGTTGCCCTTGGCCTCAACTACTCTCCCGCCAACATCCTGGCGATTATCTTCGGCAATGGAGAGCATATTCAGGCGGATTTCCTCTTCGGCAACTTTGGCACCCTCTTTATCAATATTACGTGGGTGGCGGTTGGGTTTGCGGTGCTTGGCAACCTGCATATGGTCTATACCATCATCCGCAAGCGCAGCGCCTCAAGCATCTTGGGCGACATCGACCCGGCCGCCAAGGGCGTGCGCGCCAAGGGCACCCTGAAGTGGGATCGCGTGGTGGTGCGTATTCTCATCTTCACGATTATCTGGACAGAATTGCTTGCTCGGCTGGAAGCGGTTGAGGGGATCGTCTTCTTCCACGCCTTTCTTGCGACAGTGATGCTAACACTCTTCCCCTTTACCTATCTCTTCCATATGGTCTACAATCTCATCGCGTTGGCCTACTCGACCAAACGGCGGATGGTCAGAACGGTCGCGTGATGACCCCCCCTCTATGCAAGGGAATCTGAGACCGTTTGTAGACGTTGGAGGGCGAAATGGGGTACAATGACGTGCCCCATTTTTTTTATGGCTGAAAAATGTGCAAAAGTCAACATCGAAAGCGGCTGAAGCAAAGAAAGCCCTTATATCCCAGGGCTAAAGCACCTGGGCTTTACGGGCTATCCGTAAGGTGGGAGAAAAACAGTGGGGGTGAATGTGGTGCCGGAGGCGGGATTCGAACCCGCACGGAGTTACCTCCAACGGTTTTTAAGACCGTAGCGTCTGCCATTCCGCCACTCCGGCGCAGATCGCAATGTCCCACATCATACCATAAAATTGTTTTGGCTGCGAATTGCATACTCTTCTCTTTTCTTTCACCCACCCACATGCCTCCTCAATCTCTTCATAGATGTTTACCCTTCAGGGCGGGAAACCCACCCGCTTTCAGCGGTGGGA
>CAZGLO010000095.1:0-11647 GCA_964526735.1 uncultured Chloroflexaceae bacterium
ACGGGCAGATTTCTCTCCTCTGCCTCACGCCATTCGACCCTCTCTTTTTGGACAATTTTCTCTTTCTGTTTTTCGTCTCCTGTGTATCTCTGGCCTCTTATGAGAGGAAGCGGCTGCCCCGACCGCTAAAGCACGTCGGTTCCCCGTGATGGGGAACCGACGTTACGCGGTGATTCCTCGTGGCAGCAAAGGGGCAGTATTTTTTCCTCAACCTTATGTATTCTTAGTTTACTACCATTTGTAGTAGGAGGGTGAACAATGGCACGGACAAACCAAGAACGAGCACGAACTGCGCTTCAACGAATTGCGCGATTGAACGCGGAACAACACGCTATCTATCGAGCAGCCTCACGGTCGTTTCGGCTGAGTGGCCAAGCTCGGCAACGACTTACCCAGATCAATCGAGAGATTGCCTTGGCGCAGGATGAGCGCAATCGGGCACGGTGTGGAGCACCTCCCGCTCCACCCGATTATGACCCGATGAAAGACCCCACAACGTTTGATGATGATGAAGCGGTGGCATTTGGCCGCGAACGGGGGGGAAACCGGAAAACAAATGAGGATGAGGTGCGGGAGATGCGCCGTCTGTATGTGGTGGAGCAACTATCGGCAATGGCAATCTGGCGCGAATTCCCACATCTGAAAGAGTCGACTGTGCGGGATATCCTCAAAAACCGCACCTGGTATGACCCGACCTATCAGCCACCACACCTTGAGGAGAGCGAATCGCTGTGTTTGGTGGTGAAAGAGCAGGGGTCGATGTATCAGCATTCGTGAGAGAGAGGAGAGAAGCTCCTGGGTGGGGGAAACCAGCTCAGGGGCCACTCTCGTGTTGGGTGGGGGAGCGGTGAGAAGACTGGATCTGCTCTTGAATGCGTTGAAGCGCATTGACCAGCCGCTCGACGTGGATAGGCTTGCCGATATAGTCGTCCATTCCGGCATTGAGGCACCACTCGCGGTCGCCTTCAAGGGCGTGTGCCGTCATCGCAATGATGTATGGTTGTTGGCTGGGAGGGATGGATTGGCGGATGTGTTGGGTCGCCTGGATACCATCCATTTCCGGCATCTGCACATCCATCAGGATAAGGTCGTAAGGACGGTGGGTGATAGCATCAATGACCTCAATGCCATTTGCCGCCACATCCGCACGGTAACCAAAGCGCTCCAAAAGGCGTAGGGCAATCTTTTGATTGACAATGTTGTCCTCCGCCAGCAAAATCCGCATCGGCACCGCCTGCGCAATCGCTTGAAGCGTCTGCTTGCGAGGGCGTGGAGCCGTCGTGGTGGAGGTGGGGGAGGGGATAAGAAGGTCGACAAAGGTGTTGTAGAGCTGCGATTGGCGGAGAGGACGCGGCAAAAGCCGGATGTTGGGATATTCATCCACATTGTGCTTGTGCTCGTTGAGTTCTTTGAGGGTGGTCACGCCAATAATAGGGATATCTGGCGTGCAAGCAGCCCGGCGAACAGCAGTGACCATCTCTTGCCAGTCGGAGGGCGAATGGTAGATGTTGAGCAGGATAAGATCGAAGGGCGAGTGGTTGGTGGCGGTGTGGTGGATATGGTTGAGCGCATCTTGAAAGGAGTGCGCAAGCTGCACCTCCATCTGCCACGCCTGGAGGCGTTGGGTGAGGACGAGATGGCTGATGGTATGAGTATCGCGCACAACCAAGATGCGCTTGTGGTGTAAGTCGGGGTGGGGCGGGGAGGGAAAGATGTCGGGAGGGGCGTCGGAAGGAACATCCGCCATCGTTTCGGCAACTAAGGTGAGATGAAAGGTCGATCCTTCGTGGGGAACACTCTCCACCCACATCGTGCCACCCATCATCTCGGCAAGGCGCTTGCTGATAGCTAGGCCTAACCCTGTCCCCCCGTATTTGCGGGAGATGGAGTTGTCCACCTGTTGGAACGACTGGAAAAGCGTGTGGACACTTTTGGGATCAATGCCGATCCCCGTGTCACGCACCGAAATGTGGATAATATGTTCGGTGGTGGTGTGGGGCGTGCTGGTGGCACTCACGACGATCTCGCCCTTGTCGGTAAATTTGACGGCGTTGCTGAGGAGGTTGACCAAAATCTGCCGCAGCCGAGAGGCGTCGCTCACTAAGTGGATAGGCGTGCCGGAGGAGATCATATAGGTCATATCGAGGCCTTTTTCGGCGGCTCGGGAGGCGAGGAGATCGATAGATTCTTCAATGCAGTCGTGCAGGTTGAAAGGACTGTTTTCAAGGCTCATCCGCCCCGCCTCGATCTTGGAGAAGTCGAGGATGTCGTTGATGAGGGTAAGGAGGGCATCACCACTCATCCGTATGGTCTCGACATAGTCCTGCTGCTCATCAGTCAGGGTGGTGTCGAGAAGAAGGTTGGTCATCCCAATGACCGCGTTCATTGGGGTGCGGATTTCGTGGCTCATCGTGGCAAGGAATTCGGACTTGGCGCGGGTGGCTTCTTCGGCGGCTTGGCGAGCTTGTTCAAGCGCCTGCTCGGTTTCTTTGCGCTCGGTGATGTCGATCGCAATGCCTTCGGCGGCAATGCGAACCCCTTGCTCATCTAACACGGGCCAACTACGGTGCTCAATCCATATTTCGCGGCCATCCTTGCGGTGGTGGCGGACTTCAAGCGACCCGCTGTTGTATCGGAGGCGGTGCTGAAACTCTTGCATCGTCTGGCGGTCGTCAGGATGGACGACCTTGAAACCGAGGTCGGGGTCGTTGTAGTATTCCTCAGGCGTGTAGCCCATCATCTCCGTCACCGAGGGGCTGATGTATTCAAAACCACGCGGTTCGGCATAGCGGTAGCGGAACATCACATCGCGGGCGTTTTCGATAAAAAGACGGAATCGCTCCTCGCTCTTGCGGAGAGCTTGCTGGATTCTGGTTTGTTCAGTCACGTCGCGGATGGTGCTGCCCACATAGGTTCTTTTGCCAATCGTGACGGGGAAAACCAATGACTGGATAATGCGAACAGTACCATCAGGACGCTGAATTTTTTGTATGCCGTTCTTGAGCGTTGGGTTGGTTTTAAGCTCTTTGATGGTGATATGAGTCTGTTGGCGCATCTTGCGGTAGATGTCTAGGCTCTTCTGCTCATCTGGCAACACCCGAAAAAAAGCATCCCATCGGAAACGACCGACAACGTGATTGCGCAATAAGCCAAACAATTCCTCTGCGCCTTGGTTCCACTCGCAAACCACGCCGCGGTCATCAAGCAGCACAAGGCCATCACGCGATTGCTCAAAGAAACTCCGGAATTTTTGTTCGCTGGCCTGCAGAGCTTTTTCAGTCTTTTGACGCTCGCGAAGCTCAATCAACCCCCGCTGGACAGCGTGTTGGAGCATCTCAGTACGCTCTTTGACACGGTCTTCAAGCTCAGTCTCCAATCGCTTGCGCTCGGTAATGTCGACCCCAATGCCCCAGGCCACCCATCCGCCAATCGCAAAATTACCAGAAATACGCGACCAGGCAATCGTGCGAGTGGTGCCGTCTTTGCAGGTGACGGTGCGCTCTTGATTGCGGTAGGTGTGGCCCGGGTTTTCCCAGAGGAAGGAAAGCGATTGGCACTCGTGGACGCTGGGGTAGAGGAAGGACAGCGCATCGGGGTTGTTGACGACCTCCTCCGCCGTGTAGCCTGTCACCCGCTCACACTCCTTGTTCCACACCACGATGTTGCCATTGGCATCAAACGCGTCAATCAGGATAGGCATATGGTTGAGAATAGAAAGCAGCGTCTCAGCACGTTGCTTCCCCTCGTAGTGGGCGCATATGGGGCGGCAGACTTCAACAATGTGAGGAAGGTGGTTGGACAGAGACTCTTCATCGGCATCGGCAGGAGAAAGCGGGTAGAATGTGCTCGTCGTCCACGGGATTTTGCCAAGATCGGTCGGCGGGATACTCACAGGCTCAGGAATAGGAGGAAGCGTGTATTGGGGCGGGAAGCGCTGAATAATTGGCTCAAGCGTGACCGTCTCACCAGCGAGGGCACGCCGAAATGCGTGAACGTGCTGATTGATAATCGCACGTTGGTCATCCAAAAGATGATAGTCGCTGGAAAAACGCTCGCCAGAAAGAGAGAGCTGATGCTTAGCAGCGCGGTTGACTGCCGCCACGCTGCCATCAGGATGGTAAATGATAGTGGGGATAGGATATGTCTCAAATAGGTTTTGGAAGGAGATCTCTTGCTGTTTCATAATAAACTATGGTTCTCTTTCTCTTGTGGCGGCTTTTCTTTTATGGGAGGGTTCTTGCAATTCGCTTGCCGAATGCATAGGAGATACCCTGTTGAACCGTGCCCGGCGTGGCTATCTCACTTAAATCTGCACCCAGCGAGATAAGGGTCTCGGCCATTGATGGGCCTATGCCGGTTAGGATAATGTGCGCACCGAGTAGCTTGGCAGCCTGAGCCGCTTGGATAAGTGCGTTGGCAACCTGCGTATCAACCACAGGTACCCCCGTAATATCAAGAATAGCGGTGTGCGCATTGTGGCGTGAGATACCATCAAGTAGCGTCTCCATAATGTGTTGGGCACGCTGGGAATCAACCGTTCCCACAAGCGGCATCAGCAACACGTCGTCAGTCAGCGGAATGAGTGGGGTAGAGATTTCGTGCAACAATGCGCGCTGTACCCCGATAATCTCCTGCTGGAGGCGAAGGCGCTCTTCCTCATTGTGGCGGTATTTGGTTACGTCGGTGGAAATACCACACACTGCGTTGGGAATACCGTCGCTGTCGTAGAGGGGGAACTTGATAGAAAGATAAATGTGCTGTTGGCCGTGGAGATGTTCGAGCGTCTCCTCGCGCTGGAGAGTGCGGCGCTCGGAGATCACTGCTTGGTCGTTGGCACGAAGGGCATCGGCCTCTTGTGGGGGCATAAAATCATAATCGGTCTTGCCGATGATATCTTCGTTGCTCTTGTCGTATAACCGCTCCATTTGGCGGTTGGCAAGCAAATAGCGTCCCTTGCTGTCTTTGACGTAAATGTAGAAAGGGGCGTAGTTGAGGACAGCCTTTAACAACGCTTGGCTCTGTTGAAGCTGCTGGGCTTGATCGGCTAAACGATTCTCAAGATAGATGTTTACCTCTTGTAGGGTCTCCTCCATCTCGCGAAATTCCGTGATATCGCGGAAAATGGCAACCATCCCGATGATGGTGTTGTCCGGCTTGCGGACAGGGTATTTCAAGGATTCGTAGGTGTGGGTGGTTTGATCGGGGTGGGGGATGTACATTTCCTTTTCAATTGAATTGCCAGTTTGTAAAATAACATCGTCGTGCTCAAACAGAATGTGATCGGTGTGGGTGGATGATGGCTCGCCCTGGTGGGAAGCGAAAAGCTGCTGGTAGGGGATCTGCAGGATCTCCGCGACACATTGGTTGGCGTGAACCATAGAGCCTGTGTGGTCTTTGAGATAGACCGCAGAGGGAAATAAGTCGATAATGCTGGTGATGAGCAGCCGTTTTTCTTCAGAGTTGGTAAAGTGTTGATATAAACGCTCATATTCTTGCTGCCATTCGGTCGGATGGTGGGGTGTATCCATATAAATCCTCCGATATTTTGTTGTTTTGATAGCCTTTTGCTTAGTATAGCACACTGGGTGTTGGTTGTTGAAGCAGGGGGAAGAGGATAGCAAGAGGAGAGGGAGTAGGGATGTGGAACAGAATCAGTGGATAGATGTAGAGCGTTGTCAAGCGATGAAGACTATGATAGGATAATATGGCATTTGAAACCTTTGGCAGATGGGGGGCGGAGTACTGCATTGGGTAGTACGGCCAAACCCACAAAAGTAGGGAGCATTATGATCAGTAAGGTTCTTTCATCAAGTCGGTATCTCATTATGGTTGCAGTGGTGTGTACATTTTTGATGGCCACCACACTCTTTTTCTACTCGGGCTTGGTCACGCTTCAGTTGGTGTTTGATACCGTCACAGAAGCACACGTGAGTGTGAAAGGAGCCAAAGAACTCCTGCTCCACTCGATTGAGTTGGTGGACTTCTTCTTGTTGAGCACGTTGCTCTACATCATCTCAGTGGGGCTGTATGAATTGTTCATTGCAGACCTGGAATTGCCCAATTGGTTGGTGATTACCGACCTTGATATGCTGAAGAACAAGCTGATTGGTGTCGTGATCGTGGTCTTGGCGGTGCTCTTCTTGGGGCAGATTGTGACGTGGGACGGGCAGAAGGATATTCTCAGGATGGGGCTTTCCATCTCGCTGATAATCGGCACGCTCACCTTTTTCCTACGCCAGAACAACAAAAACGGTGGCCATTAAGGGCCTAACATAGCAATGGGAACGACATTATGCGACAAAAACTCATGGTACGGACAAGAGCAGTGGGGTCATTGCAAACAAACAGTTATGCGCTTGTCTGCCCGGACAGCCAAAAGAGCGTGTTGATTGACCCAGGGGGTGATCCGTCGGAACTACACGAAATGCTCGCTGGTACGCAGCCGGAGGCCATCTTCATCACGCACACGCACCACGACCATATCGGTGCGTTGGATGAGATGCGGGCGCAGTTGGGCGTGCCGGTGATGGCAAGCGCAGGCCCGTATGTGAGCGGCGTCTCGCTGACGGTTGACCGGGTGCTGGAAGATGGCGATGAAGTGGCGGTGGGTGAGCAGATGGTGCAGGCAATCGCCGCGCCGGGCCATACACCCGATATGCTTTGCTATGCGGTTGAAGGCAATTCAACGGTTATCGTGGGCGATACGGTCTTCGATGGCGGGCCGGGGGCAACACGGTCGGTGGAAGATTTTCAGACCACATTGCGCACCCTGCGCACCATCGTCCTGGCGTGGCCGGATGAAACAGTGTGTTACCCGGGTCACGGGCCGTCGTTTCGGCTGGGCGACCGCCGCGCCGCCATTGAGACTTTTTTGAACCGAGATCACGGTTCGTTCTATGGCGACGCGACGTGGGAAATGAATGCGTAGCTGCTTTTCCTCATTTAGAAGCCCGCAATGCAAGATGCATCAGGTGCAGTCATTGGGTTGTCAAGGAACGACCGGATGATGCGTTGCGGGCATTCTCCTCTCGTAATGACCGCGTGCCCCGTTTCGGGAAACTCGTAGAAGTAGCTGGTAGATAGCGTTTCGGCAGCGCGTTGACCCCACGTCGGCGGCGTGATGGGATCGTATTCGCCTGCCAGGATGAGCGTGGGAATATCGCTGACGACGGGCTGGTTTTCAATCGGATCAGGCTCGTGGACACCCCACGCATCGCAAAAATCGAAGATGGCTTGTGTGTTTTCGGGAATACCCTCGAAGAATGGCCGCAAATGGGGGTAGGCATTGAGCGCGCTGGTGAGCGCTTCGGGGGTTGAGAAGCTAATCTCCTCACTACACTCCACCGAAAAATACGTCCCGTGGCTGAAATTGGTCAGCCCCATCCGCGAGAGCCGCCGCTGCTCCATCTCCTGCAAAAGGGCGGTATTGCCATTGTAGGTGGTATAAATCATCTCCGGCAACCGCGGGATAGCAGTGCTGTCGTAGGAGAGGCGGAAGAGTAAACTCATTAGCTCAACGCCATCGACGTGCACTCTGATGGGTTGGCCAGTATATGGGTGGGTCGGCCACACAACGACCGGATCGCGGTTGAGCTGATCAACGGTATCGTAGAACACGGTCTCAAGGTTGGGGTAGTTGGCATTGCAGGTCGGGTTGATGGCACAATTGCCGAATAACCGCGTGAATGAACGATTCATATTCCCCGGCATCTCGGTAAAGAGATTGACCTGCGGCGGGTAGGTGGAATCGAGAATAGCACTGCGGATGCCAGCAGGATAGTCGCGCATTGCTGTCAGGGCGACGCGCGTGCCGTACGAGATGCCAAAGAGATTCCATTGCTCGTAACCAAGCGCTTGCCGAAGCTCATCGAGGTCGGTGGCGGTGGCAGCACTGGTATAGCCTGCCGGATCGACCCCCTCCCCCACCAACCGCTCACGACAGCCCAATGCGGTCGCCAATTCCCGCGCCACCTTCTCCCCCTGCGAGATATCCATCCCCAAGATGGCGAGTGCAAGTTGGGCGCTTTCAGGGCAATTAAGCGCGGGTTGCGAATAGCCGGTACCGCGCTGATCGAGGATGATAAAGTCGCGATTGGCCAGGAAGCCCGACCACCCATTCGCAAAGGCCGTCGCATAGACCAAGGCTCCACTGCCTGGCCCACCCGAGAGGTAGACCACCGGATCGGGGGTGGGGGTGGGGGCGGCGGCGGAAAAAAAAGTAGCTACAGCGAGTTTAATGTGGCGACTATTGGGGTCATTACGGACTTCAGGCACGGTCAGATGGCCGCATTCAACATTGACATTCGGCGGCGGGGCAAAGGGGCACGATGTAAGCTCATAGCGTGGCCACGACCGCGTTTCCGGCCCACGCAGTTCGCGGGACAAGAGTCCAAACTGGACGCGGCGGGAGGGGGCTTCGGGGTGCAGCTCAAACCGCGCACGCTCAAACCATTGGACGGTGTAGGTAGTGCCGTCGCTGAGCACTTCCTCCTGCCGCGGGGTGAGGGGCAGGCCAAAGAGCGCCACCTGCTCTTCATAGCTGGTGCCGGGTTGGCCATCAAACTCGACACCGCGGGAACGGTAGGCTTGCAAAAACTCTCCGCACACACTGATACCCGTTTCGGGGAAGGCAGCACACTCTTCGCCCACCGCGTCGGCACGGACAGGCGTGGTTGAGGGGGGACGGCGGTCGAGGAGGTCTGTGCCAAGTCGTCCGAGCATCACGTCGTAGGGCGGGGCGTTGTCGGGATGCAGTTCAAGCCGATTGCGCTCAAACCACTGCACAATCACCGATTGCCCTTCAATCGTCTCACGCTGTTGAGGCGTAATGGGCAAGCCAAACACATCAAGTCCGCCATTCTGCTCCCAGAACTCCCGAATACGCCCCTTGATACAAAGCCCGGTCTGCTCAAAGCAACGGCGACCAGTAGGCGATTGCGCGTGGGTTGCCGAAGTGGGCATCAGTGTAAAAAGGAGGGCGAGGAGCAGGAAGATGTTTAGTTGGGAGAACACCATCAGTCTATTCATAGGGAGAACACCTCTCGTATCTTCTGTTTGATTGCATCGGAGAAAATTATAGCAGGGTTTGCTGTCGCGTGTTGCGTAGTTGGCATTCGTGTGCTATCATTTTTCCATCTAATACAAAGGAAGAGACGCGATTGTCGCGCACAGTTGAGGAGCTATGACACGTACTATCGTGATAGCTGTCCCCAAGGGCGGGACAGGCAAAACCACCACGACTATCAACCTAGGGGCGGCGCTCGCAGAACAGGGGAAACGTGTGCTCCTGATTGACTTCGACCCCCAGGGCAATCTCACCCAATCGTTGGGTATATCAACCAGCGAATTGGAGCATACCGCCTACAGCGCCCTCAAAACGTTTCTCACGCACTACGAGCCACACCTTGAGGATGCCATCTATCCGACGGAGGAGGGGATGGATCTCGTCCCCGCGACCGCACGGCTCAATCTTGCCAATGATGAGCTAGCCGTCGCTATTCAACGCGAATTTGTGCTGCAAAAACTCCTTGCTCCCGTTGCGCCCTCCTACGATGTCATCCTGATCGACACCTTACCGTATCTTGGCGTGTTGGTCGTCAACGCATTGGCCGCCGCCAATGAGGTACTCATCCCGTTGCAGGCCGAATATCTGGCGACCGAGTCGGTCTCGCTGATGCTTGACCAAATCAACCTTGTCCGCCGAACGGGCCTCAACCCCCACATTGAGATTACAGGCATCGTGCTAACGATGGTCGATAGTCGGACAATTATGAGCCGAGAAGCCGTGCATTATGCCCGCTCGGTCTTTGGGCAGGAAGCACGCGTCTTTGAGACCGTGGTGAAGCGGTCAGTACGCTTTCCCGAGTCGCAAGCAAATCACTGCTCTATCTTACGCTATGAACCCAATGGTGCCGGAGCAGAAGCATACCGAGCAATAGCAAGAGAGGTTGTTGGTGCCAAAGAATAACAATTCATTTTTTAAACAGCAAGAACGGCGTCCGCAAGATATCTCGGCCCGCCAAGAAGACGTTGAAGCCATTCTTGCCCCACGCCGCGTGGTGGTGCAGGATATCCCCGTCGAGCGTATCGCGCCAAACCCCTTTCAAGCGCGATTCACCTTTGAAGATATCGAGGAATTAGCAGAGGCAATCCGGTCGTTGGGGTTTGTCACCCGCCTCCGCGTCCGGCCCTCGCCCAACGAGCAAGGCACCTTTGAGCTGGTGTTTGGCGAACGGCGATTGCGTGCTGCCAAGAGCATTGGGCTGAATGTTGTACCCTGCGAAGTGGGCGAACATACTGATGAAGAGATGATTGAGGTGGGACTGGCCGAAAATATCCAGCGCCGCGACCTCAACCCACTTGAAGAAGCACACTCATTTCAACGTCTCATCGCACAACATAGCTATACCATTCGTAGCCTTGCCGAACGACTAGGCAAAAACAAAAACTATGTCGAAAGTCGTATCGCTCTCCTGCGCACCCCCGACGATGTACAGGAAATGGTCACCAAGCGCTCCGATACCATCCGCGCTGCGCGGGAGATCGCCAAGCTCGAAACGCCCGAAGAGCGTGCGCCATTGATTGAGGGCGTGCTTGAGGGCACACTCAGCAAGGAGAAGGTCTATCAGGAAGTGCGGCAACGTGTCGCTCCCAAACCAACCTCGTCAAAGCCAGAACCACAAACCCCTCCGACACAGTCGCAACCATATTCAGAGCCGGAGCCGGTAAATTGGCAAACACAGCCACCCCAAACACAACCGTATTCAGAGCCGGAGCCGGTGAACTGGCAAGCACAACGGTCTTCACAGCCACCAACACAACCCAATACCCAACCAGAGAGCCATACCGACTCGCCGCCTGCCAATGAGTCGCTTCCTACTATCAAGCCAATGGGGCCACCACCACCGCCCTCCCCTTCAAAGACATCGCACCGCCCTCCGCCATCGCAACCTGCCCCCAATTCATCATCGACGCTCTTTGAACGTTCTTCCAATACGTCCTCCCGACCGCCAGGAACACGGTTGCGGATGGATTCGGTTGCCGTGAGTAACAAGATGGAGCGCGATGTACGCACCATTCGCAGAATGTTCCGCGAGTGGAACGAGATGCTCGACGATGAGGAGGTTGAGCAAGAAACCGTCTTCGATGCGATTGGCGTCCTCGTACGTGAGGTCTACCGCCTCACAGAGCATATTGATGGTATGGGGCTTGACGAGATGATGTTTTAACCCCTCAAACAACGGGCTTGGTGCCTTGGGGTGTCTTTGAGTGCTTTGGGGTGTCTGTCCGGGCAGACAAAGAGATGTTTGCCCAGGCACCCCCCTCATTAACAGCTAATCATTTGGTAGAAACACAAGAGGTACAGATGGAATCATACCTTTCGCAGGTATTGCAGAAGATCGAGCAACGTGAAACTCGCGTTGCCGTGATTGGTATTGGGTATGTCGGATTACCATTGGCGGTGGTCTTCGCCGAAGCAGGCCATCACGTCATCGGCATAGATATCAACCCCACCCGCGTTGAGACCCTCAACCGTGGCGAGACGGTTATTGAGGATATCTCTTCAGAGCGCATCCAGCCGCTTGTTGCCGATGGTCGTTTGCGGGCCACAACCGATTTCTCCACTCTGGCCGAGTGCGATGCGGTG
>CAZGLO010000096.1:0-11623 GCA_964526735.1 uncultured Chloroflexaceae bacterium
CAATTCCAGGGCTGCTGTCATACCGCCTATTGTCTCGGAGACGGCTCTGCCGTCGTGCCAGGGACAAGCCGCCTGACTTTCGTCAGTGCGGTATATGACACTCACGCTGGAGACCCTCCACGTCGGTTAGGTAGATAACGTCGGATTCCACCCGGATCAGTCCTTTGCGTCGGAAATCGCTAATCGTCTTTGTGACGGTTTCGCGGTAGGCTCCGATCATATCCGCAAGTTGTTGATGCGTGTACCGCACAACAGATGGGGGCGATGACGGCACAGATAAGGGCGAAGACGGCACGGATGGGGGCGATGACGCCCCCGTTTGTTGTTTGGGCGGCGAAGTAAATGGGAAAGAGGGAGATGTTGAGCCACCCACCTGCGATGCGCCATCTGGCGGCGAGGAGTGGCGTGTGAGGCTCAGCAATACTGCTGCCAGCCGCTGTGGCACACTTGCAAAGGCAATCGTCGCCAATTTCTCTTGCACCTCGTGCAGCCGTTGCCCCATAATCTCCATCAACCGAATCGCCACCTGCGGATGGATATGGATAATATCTTCCAACGTTTCCTTGCCAATCACCCGCACCGTGCACGCGCTCATCGATTGGGCATAACAATCGCGCAGCTCGTTGTGAACCAGCGCCATTTCGCCAAAAATCGTACCAGGGTTGATGATAGAAATGGTTAAGATGCGGTCGGAGAAGAGGCGATAAATACTTACCTGCCCCCGTTCAAGGACATAGATATCGTCAGGGTAGGAAAAAGGCGAGAAAATCGTGGTTTCTGGGGGGTAGGTTCGTAGGGTAAATAGTCGTTGTATTTCTTGTTGCTTGCGGATAGGGAGATCTCGCAACATCATTGCAATGCTGTCTTTTTCAATGCCTCCCTCAAACGATTCGTGATCCACCAGACTCCAATCCCTCCAGGTTCGTGATGCGTGCAGAGGTCACTCCTGCGGCCAGCGCGCCCAAGGCAGACCGGACTTTGGGGATCATCCCCCCCACGATGCTCTTCTGCTCAATGGCGGTCTCTATTTCACTTGCTGTCAGTTCGGGGATAACACGATTGCGTATCAACACCCCTGGCACATTGCTGATAAAGACGACCTCTGTTGGGCCAATGCCGGTGTCGGGGTGAGCCAATGCCGCCGCCAATGCTTGGGCCACGTGGTCTGCATTTACATTATACGACAAACTATCCTCTTGCCCCAACGCAACGGGTGCAAATACCGGCAGCCACCCCATATCCAGCATATGCCGAATCGTCGGGACATCTACCTTGGTCACCTCTCCCACGCGGCCAAGGTCGATACCGTCGGGGCGGTGGGGCACACACCGCAATATCCCCAGATCGACCCCGCTCAGCCCAATCGCGGCCCGTCCTTCTGACACAAGCTTTGAGACAATGCGCTTGTTGATGCTGCCAGAAACCACCATCTCCATAATAAGCATGGTCTCTGGCGGGGTCACTCGCAGACCGTCGATGAACGTCGGTTGCTGGCCAAAGCGATCCATTGTGGCGGTAATTTCCTTGCCGCCGCCATGCACCAAGATAACGTGGTGGTCTTTGGTTGGCATGGTGGCTAAGACGTGGCATAAGCCATCAAGGAAGGCGTGGTCATCCAACTGCTTGCCGCTAACCTTGACGACAGTCGTGGTTGCACTCATCTATTCTTGCGTTCCCTTTCTTCTGTGGTGCAGATAGCACCGCTACTTGGCACACACACGTGCGCCGTGACAATGTGGCCGGTCGTGCGATGATAGACATCGGTGATGTGGCGGGTGGCGCGTTTGGCGTGTTGCTCATCTACCAGCGCAACCACACATCCCCCTCGTCCCAGGCCCGAGAGGCGCGCGCCAAATACCCCTACTGTATCGCGTGTAATATCGACGAGGGCATCTATCTCGCTGCAGCTTACCTCATAATCATCGCGCAAGCTTGCGTGCGAGAGATCCATCAAATGGCCAAATGCGGCCAGTTTACGTTGCTGCAGAAATGAAATCCCTTGTAAGACTCGCTGATTTTCGGTCACGACGTGGCGCGCCCGCCGAAACTCCGTCGCCGTGAGCCACTCTTGCTCTTTCATCAGCACCCGCAGCGCCACATCGCGCAATGCCCGTATCGTCGGGTGAAAGTCGTGCAGCTTGTGCACCGCCGACTCGCATTCGCTCCGCCGCTCGGCATAGAGGGCGGTTGTCGTGGGGTGCGGGGTGGGGATATGGCTGTCAATGACCAATATCCGCACGTTTTCTGGCACCGGAATGGTCTGCATCTCTAATGTGCGGCTGTCAATGAGGAGCGCATGAGCGGGCGCACTGCATGCCACCGCCAGTTGTTCCATCAGGCCGTACCGCATTCCAAAGATAGCATGATCAACCCGTTGGCTGAGCCGTACCAGCGAGAGCCGGTCTTGACGATCTATCGTGCCGCCCGCCAAGCTTACCAACGCAACGGCAATACCAAGCTCAAGTGACGCCGATGATGATAACCCCACGCCAATGGGCAAATCACCGCTGATAAGTATGTTTGCCCCACCTATCGGGTAGCCGATCTCTTGCAAAAGACTGGCCACCCCCCGAATATACCACGTCCACTGCTCACCTTCAAAGGGTTGCAAGTTATCAAGCGACACGTGGTCTTCCTGCTGACCGAGGTTGAGAGTTACGGTGTGGAGCAGCCGGTCGGGGCGACGACGTGCGGCGATGGTCGTGCCAAGATTGAGCGCAACGGGGAGCACCCATCCTTCGTTATAGTCGGTATGGTCGCCCATCAAGTTGATTCGCCCGGGAGCCTGGATAATGTGTGTTGGTGGTTCATGAAAAAAGCGGGTAAATCGCTTTGAGAGCTGCTGGTTCATAGATCTGTTCTGGCCGCCCTTATTCTACGTAGGCATACAACCTACGATTATCGCCATAGCTACAAATCATTCCTCTACGATCTGCATTATACCCGACAAAACGAGGGAGTGCTGCAAGAACAACGTATCCTAAAGCCGACAATAGCGCGAGGTCAAGACGATGTCAACGCGATGTCAAAGCAGTGTCAATGCGGTGTCAAAGCAGTGTCAATGCAGTGTCAAAGCAGTGTCAATGCAGTGTCAATGCGGTGTCAATGCGAGGTCAGGGCAATATTATAGCCAGTAGACAAAGCAAACCGCTCTGGGGTACAATACCAACAATGCTTTCTTCCACTGAATATGCACAACAATTCATCCTGCAGGTTCTCCAGCAGGTTCTCCACCACACCCGCCATCCGGCCCACGGCCATCCGGCCCAACAGGCCAATTTATCCAATTGGATCGTCGGCGGGAGTTTGCGTGATATGGTGATGGGGCGGGTGCCTCACGACCTCGATATCGCGACCGAGGGCGATGGGTTTGTGCTTGCGCGGGCCATCGCTGATGATATTGGCGGGTCGTTTGTGCCGCTCGACGCCGACCGCGGGACGGGGCGAGTGATTGCACCTCCCCCGCCGTCTGCCAATCTCCCACGTCTCGTGGTTGATATTGCGCAGTTGCGGGCTTCTACCATCGAGGACGACCTTGCCCTCCGCGACGTGACTATCAATGCATTGGCCTTGCCTATCACAGAAACGTTCCGTTCTTCCTTCCCCACTCCGGCTACTATCACTTCCCACGTCATTGACCCGTTGGGCGGTATGGAGGACATTGCGGCGGGGAAATTGCGGGCGTGTGGCCCTCGCAGCATTCCCGATGACCCACTGCGGATATTGCGGGTGGTACGGTTTGCGGCAACGCTCTCCTTTACGATCACCTCGTCGCTGGACACCGACATACGCGCCTCTGTGCCACGCTTGGCAGATATTTCGGCAGAACGCATCCGCGACGAGCTGCTGAAGATCCTCGCCGCCCCTGCCGCCACGCCGTGGTTGCAATACCTTGATGATGTGCAGGTCTTGACATGGCTCATCCCCGAGCTTGAGCCATCACGTACCTGCGAACAGCCACATATCCACTTCTTGCCGGTATTAGGCCATCTCTTTGAGACGGTGACCGTGTTAGAGTGGCTGTTGGAGGGTCTTCCCCCCCCAACCGACCCAACGCTCTCCCCCCCTACATCTTCCTCTATCTCCTCTAAAGCCGGTGTCCCACTTCCGTTTGCCGTCCGCACCTACCCCCATCTGCCGCGCACGCTGCCGTATGCGGGGCGATATCGCGAACGGCTGTTGAGTATATCTCGTGGCGATACACCGCGATATGTCTTCCTGAAGCTGGCGGCGTTGCTGCACGACAACGCCAAACCACAAACCAAGCAGTCAAAGCAGGGTGGCGGGGTGACCTTCTACGACCACCAGACCATTGGCGCGGCAGTTGCCAAAACCGTCGCACAGCGGCTGCGGTTGAGTCGGCAAGAAGGCGACTATATCCAAAGCATCATTCGGGAGCATATGAGGCCAGGGCAACTGCGCAGTGCCGAAAAAGTCACGCAGAAGGCCGTCGTGCGCTTCTTCAACGATACGGGCGAAGCCGGGCCAGATGTACTCCTCCACTCGCTTGCCGACCATATGGCGGTGCGCGGGCCGATGATCGACCCCCACGATTGGCAGATGCACTTGGCGTGGGTACGCTCAATGCTTGATACGCATTGGGGCACGCCCGCCCAACCCAGTAAGCCATTGGTAGATGGAAACGATATCATGCAAACACTTGGAATTGAGGAGGGGAAATTGGTGGGGATGTTATTGCGTGAGATTCGCGACGCGCACCGGGCAAAGGAAATCTCTACCCGCGAGGAAGCGTTTGCATTGGCGCGCCAATTGGCCAAAAAACACCAAGCGCATACCGGCTAAACCGACCAAACGTCGTCATGTTGTTACTCCAACGTAACAGAAGAGACTATGATTGAAAAGTAGCAATAATTAGTATCTTGGTAGTTCTTGATCAACAGCCAAATCCTTCTGGGGAAAGCTTACTCGCCACCTATACGTGCTACAAAGCGGAAGAAGCTGGTCGCACGTATATCGAGATTGACCCACGCGGAACCTCGCAACGCGGTAGCCGTTGTGTCACAGTGGTGAAAAAAGATTTGTCCGTGCGGGTGCATCAGTGTCCTGTCTGTGGGCTTGAGATAGATCGTGACCTCAACGACGCGATAAACATTCAGGCTGTGGGGCTACACAGCCTGGGTTTCGACCCGAGAAGCCCAACTCTTTCGAGTTGGGAGTAGTCACGAGAAGTGAGCGGCCGTTGATCAACTGTCGTCCTGTAACGAACGGGGCGAAGGCGATGCAGGAAAGGAAGATAGAGCATTATGGCTACTCTGATCAAAGTGGACAATAAGTTTATCAACCTTGATAACGTGACGGAAATCCATAGTTACGAGCTTCAAGGTTGGAACGTGATAGTCTATTATGCGGCAACGACAAACAGCTGCGAAGATCCTCCTCAACAAGATTTTGAGCATTTCACCGGTAAAGAGGCAGCGGCCCTGCGTAAGTGGTTGGAACAGCACTCGACCGACGTTGTTGAGTGGCACAAAACACAAGATCGCAACAATCTTGCTCTGATGTACAACAACCACAACCACGAATACGCCTAAAACCACGGGCAGAGCCACTCCCTCGCTCTCGCCTTCTAGCCTGCATAACGGCGAGCGACGGCATCTACTTGAAACCCGTAGCTCTCACCAAACAGGTTGAGGTGGTTGAGCAGGTGGTAGAGATTATAGAGATCACGTCGATCCTTATAACCCGGATCGAGGGGCCAGGTGTCGTTGTAGGCTTGATAGAACCGCGCACTAAACCCACCAAAGAGTTCGGTGAAGGCGAGTTCCGCCTCGCGGTCGCCATAGTACACCGCTGGATCTATCAACACCGGCACGTTGCCTGGCCCGACGATGACATTTCCTCCCCAGAGGTCTCCATGCAAGAGCGCCGGTTGGCGTTCTCCCCCGGCAAGCAGATCATCCAACCGTTCTAGCACTCGTTCCAATCGTTGGCGTCGTTCGGGGGGAAGGTGCCCATTGCGTTGGGCAAGCTCGATCTGTGGCCGCAACCGCCGTTCGCGGAAAAAGTAAGGCCAATGGTTGTCCCAACCGTTGTATTGGGACGTGCTCCCAATATAGTTATCGTGGTCAAGCCCATAGTAGGATGCTGAGGGGTCTGGTTGGTCGGCCTGTTCAGCCTGTTCGGCCTGACTAGCCTGGTTTGGCTTGCCCACACGATGCATATTCGCCAATTGCTCGCCAAGCAGCTCCTGCTTGGGAGAGGATGACCCACGCCCGGATGTCTCGATCCACTCCATCAGGATATAGCCCGGACGATCTTCATTTGCATTATCGGCGGCGTAGGCCGTGGGAATGAGGATAGTTTGGGTTGCCTGCAAGAGCGCAAGCCCCTGCTTCTCAACCGTGAACATGTTGGGGAGCGGACGCGGGTTCCACTTCAAAAAATAGCGGCCGGACTCCGTATCGAGCCGCGCCGCGTTGTTGATGCACCCTCCCCCAACGTTCCGTACCTCTCGTATCGACGTTGTGTCGCCAAGTGTCTGCAGTGTTTCCTCGATCACACCGGTCAATGTTGGTGGTAGCATTACAACCCTTCTCGTTCTCGTATATGCTGCAGCAATCCATGGCATCCCGCCTCAACTAGCTGATACACATACTCAAAGTTGTCTTCGTAGTAGGGATCAGGAACGTCTAGCGGGCTGCCCTCCGGCGCAAACTCCATCAACCGCGGCACATTGCCATAGCGCTGAAGATCAACCATATTTTGCTTATCAAGCGCCACGATGTAGTCATACTCATCGAAGTGGGTGCGCTGGACGTGCATCGCGCGTTTTTCTTCATCCATCGGCACGCCGTGCTTGCGCAGGATGTCTTGTGTCCCCACGTGCGGTCGTTCACCCACGTGCCAGCTTATCGTGCCAGCCGACGCAATGTCAAAGCGGGTTGCCAGCCCTGCCTCCGCCACCAGATGCGAAAAAACGGCCTCTGCCATCGGCGAGCGACAAATATTTCCCATACACACAAACATCACACGAATCGGCTTTTTGGGTTCAGTCATACGTTTTACACTCCTTTCAGATAAGAGATGTCCAATAGTCTTAACTTGCTGTACGCTTTGCTCATTATACCCTACTCATCCCAACGCAGAAACGGTGTGGTAGAATAAGAAACATCTGTTGTAGGAACGCTGTAGCAAAGCGGAAAGGATTATCAATGAGTGAAGCAACTGACAATCTGTACGATGTGATTATTATTGGTGGCGGGCCGGGCGGCACGTCAGCAGCTATCTACACCTCTCGTGCCGAACTCCGAACGCTCGTCATCGATAAAGGTATGACCGCCGGAGCGTTGGGAATCACCACCAAAATCAGCAATTATCCCGGTATCCCCGGCACCGTCTCTGGCTTGCACATCGTTGAGCTGATGCGGCAGCAGGCGGAGTCGTTTGGAGCCGAGTTTCTGACCGATAAAGTGGTCGGGGTGGACTTTTCCTCCGACCCCAAACAGGTCTTTGCAGGAACCAATGCCTTCCAAGCCAAAGCGGTCATCCTCGCAACCGGCTCAATGGGCAGGACAAACGTTGTTGAAGGCGAAGAGACGTTCCTGGGGCGCGGCGTGAGCTATTGCGCCACCTGCGACGGGGCTTTCTTCCGCGACCAGCCCGTCGCGGTGATTGGCGGCAACGATGAGGCACTCGAAGAAACGATGTTCCTCACCAAGTTTGCCAGCAATATCCAGTTGATCGTCCCCACACCAGAGATACGGGCGCGGGAAGAGCTGATCAAGGAAATAGAAGAGCAGCCCAATGTGACCATCCGCACCGGCACCCGCTTCAAGGCGGTGGTGGGCGAAGATAAAGTCGAAGGCATCCGTATTCAGCCCCGCGGCGGCGAGGAAGAAATATTGTCAGTCAACGGCGTTTTTATCTTCCTGCAAGGGGCAAAACCCATCACCGACTACCTCATGGGGCAGATAGAAACCACCGAAAAAGGCTGTCTAGAGGTAGACAAAGAGATGCAGACCACTATCCCCGGCGTCTTTGCGATTGGCGACCTGTTGTGCTCACACATTAAGCAAGCAGTGATAGCCGCCGCCGACGGGGTGGTTGCCGCGATTGCCGCCGATAAGTATGTCCATGGCCGAAAAAAGCTTCAGACCGACTGGTCGTGAAGATCGCGAACGTCGCGAACGTCGTAAGCGCTGTCGGTATGCTGAATATCACGAACATCATCGCTATTGTGCGTATTACGGGCGACCGGCAGCGTAAACCAAAACTGGCTTCCGCGCCCAACCTGGCTCGTGACACCAATCTGGCCGCCGTGGGCCTCAACAAGGTGCTTGGCAATGGCTAACCCCAACCCCGATCCGCCGTGATCGCGGGAGCGGGATGCTTCGCCGCGCCAAAATCGGTTGAAGACGTGGGGCACGTGATCGGCAGCGATACCTGGCCCGGAATCTTCCACAACAACACACACCCACGTGCCCCGTTGAGTCTCATTGTATGACGGGTTAGAAGCATGTTCCATTGTCCGGCTCGGTGTTACCGCGACCGTCACCGCAATATTCCCCTGCTCTGGCGTATGACGCACGGCATTAGAGAGGAGGTTGTTCATTACCTGCTGAATACGTGCCGAGTCAATCTCTACCAACGGCAGATCTTCAGGCAGATCCACCTGCATCGTGATCTGTTTTTCTTGCGCAATGTCACTAAAGAGCGAGGTGCTATGTAAGATGACATTCTGCACTGCTGTGGGCTGCATCGTGAGGCTCAATTGCCCCGCGTCGGCCTTAGCGAGTTCGTGGAGGTCGTGGACAAGTCGGCTGAGTACAAGCGTCTCATCATAGAGCGTCGCAATCTCTGCCTTGTCAAGCGGGTAGACATCCTCAAGGATCGCCTGCAAATTGCCCTGCAACACGCTGAGCGGCGTGCGGAGTTCGTGGGCGGTGTCGGCTATCATATCGCGCTGGACTTGTTGCGCTTCCTGTAGCCTTTGCGCCATATCGTTGAAGGCATGCGCAAGGTGGGCGGTCTCTTCCGTGCCGGTCACAGGGACACGTTCGCTCAGCTTGCCCAACGAGATGTGGTAGGCAGCACGTTCAAGGCGGCTCAACGGCTGCGACACCCCGCGCGCGATAATCAACCCAAACAGCAACCCCACCCCGCCCGCAATCAACCCCGCTTGGAGCAAGATACCAGAAATGCTGGTCAGGAACATCCGCGCAAAGGGATTGAGTTCGTCGTGGCCGAGCGGCGTAATCGCAAAATAGCCGACCGTCTTGCCTTCAACTTCAAGCGGCAAGGCGTCGCGCAATTGCCATCGGCTGATATGGTCAACTCGCTGCTCCGGCGGCAGGGTGGAGAATAAAACGGTTCCTGTCTCATCCGCCAGCGTGAATGGCGGGAATTTGTCGTATTGGAAGGAGAAGAAGCCGCCTTGTTCTTGGCGCTGCCGTTCTAGGAATGGCAGTATTTCCGTGGGGACGGGAGGCTGGCCGGGCGAGCCAAACCCTCTCCGCCATCCTCGCTCTGGCCAGCTATCGTTATCCTCATGTTCCTCCTCATCATCCTCGTCATCCTCCTCGTAGCGGTGGTGGTGGCCCGGAAGCTGACGCAATTGCTGTTCCACGCCTTTCCACGTGCCGTGCTCCTCATAGTAGGACGTGAGGTAGGAAATCACGAAGCTGTTGGGCGAACGGGCGGCAAATCGGCGGAATTGCTGGCTCATTTCGCGGTGGGCCGTCACCCCAATGATGACCACCGTCGCCACGATGACTGCCCCAAACGCAAGGCTCAATTGTACCCATAACTTTTTCAATCTATTCTCCTATCGCCTACCCACCTACCCACCTACCCACCGTTCAGGCGGTAGCCTACCCCGTAGATCGTCTGAATGTAGGTGGGACTACTAGGGTTTGGCTCTATTTTGCGCCGCAAGTTCTTGATATGGCTGTCGATTGCCCGCTCCATGCCGTCGTAGGAGTAGCCAAGCCCCTTCTCTATCAGCTCAAGGCGGGTGAAGGCGTGGCCCGGGTTTTGCATAAACATCCGCAAGAGTTCAAATTCGGTGGGCGTGATTTCGACCGGCTCGCCCTTGATAGTCACCACGTGGCGGCCCAAATCCATAAAGATATCGCCGGTTTGGAGCGTGCGCGGCTGGGCAGGGTTCTCTACGATCCGCCGCAAGACAGCCCGCACCCGCGCCACGACCTCACGGGGGTTGAACGGCTTGGTAATGTAGTCATCCGCCCCCAACTCCAGCCCGATAATCTTGTCTGTATCCTCAACCCGCGCCGTCAAGGCGATAATCGGCAGCTTGGCAAATCGTTCTTCGGCGCGCACCGTGCGGATGATATCCCACCCGTCGCGGTCGGGGAGCATCAGGTCGAGTAGCACCAGATCGAGGGTTTCAGTGCGGATGGTGCGCAGGGCGGTGTTGCCATCGTACGCCGTCACGACCTCATACTGTTCCCGCTCAAGGTAGGACTGCATCAGCCTCACCAACTGTTTATCATCATCTACCACTAAAATACGCATAGAGAGTCCTCATTATCTCAATGAGCACCATGGGCAAGGAGATGTTGTCCCTTCCTTGCCTCATCATGCCACGTCTCACAGTCTTATACCATGTATGGTACCCTACATTATAGCGTTCTGGAAACAGGCTTCAGAGAGGAGCATCTGTATGCGAAAGGTGCTAGCAGCAGGAAGAAAAGCAGCACGAGCACAGCGTATCGGGCATATTGATTGGGCGTGGGTTGGGCTGATGACCGTCGCGCTCATCTATGGGATAGCCTTCCCTTCTCGCACCCCCGCCCTCGCCAATGAGTGTTCGTTGGGGTTCTTCGCCAAGGAGCGGCTGCGAGAACAAAGTAGCACAGACCCCCCCCGCATTAGTCAGTTTGGCGCGCGGGTAAGCGGCTCAACCCAACCTTCCCTCTCCATAGAGCCGTTCGTGCGCACTGAGGTTATGTCGCGGGTCATCAGGCGGCGGCCAGTCATCCTTTCCGCGGCAGAACGCCATCATCAGCCATCGCTCTCTGGAATGACTACTGAAGAGTTTGCCGAAGTAATGCTTGTTACGCTCTTCAATGAGCAGAATGGCTGGTTTGAGGATGCGGTTGAGCCGGTGCGCGTCCTGACACCGCTCTATCAGCAGGCACAAGTGTTGGCAAACCGCAGTGGGCTGAGTAATTTCAGCGTGTGGCCAACCAACCTCCGCCCTTCCGTCGCCGCAGAAATCCTCTATCAGGAAATCCCGCTCTCCTCTCCAACGCAGGTGATGACCGCGCCATTGGTGGTGCAGGGGAGCCGCATCAGTGGCACGACCTATGGCTCGCAGCAAGAGCTGTTTCAGGCGATCACGAATGAGATTTGCGATGATGAGTTGGCGATAGAGTACCTTGCTGTCAATCTGGAACGGGGTATCTACCGCGCCCACCGTGAAGGGGTGCCAGTGACATGGCGGACGTTGGCGGGGTGGCATAACCAAGGTATCGTGCACCCAGAGCAGATACGCGCAAATCACTATGCGCACGAATATGTCTACCGGGCGTCGGCCTATCTACCGCTAGCGCGAGAAGTGGTGGCGGGGGCAAAGGCAGAGAGGATGGGTCAGCTACCCAGGGCTAAAGCACCTGGGCTTGTGCTCGCTCCTCCACCCGTC
>CAZGLO010000097.1:0-1499 GCA_964526735.1 uncultured Chloroflexaceae bacterium
GAAAGGCCGGGGTGGTTCATCACCCGCACAGGCGCTGCCCGAGCAGGGCGCAGATGGCGGTCAGCTCCGCCTCGTCCACCGCATCAAAATCCCACCAACTACGCGAATTATGCTCAAGGATATCGACCCCAAGGCGGCCCAATAATACGTCAAAGGGCGGGTCGTTTTCCGGGTGCAGCTCAAGCCGGTTGCGCTCAAAATGCTGCACCTGGAATGGCTCACCCTCTATCAACTCCTCCTGCTGCGGCGAAATCGGGTAGCCAAAAACAGGTAATCCACCATTCTGACGCCAATACTCCAACAAACGCCCGCATACCGTGTAGCCCGTCGCCGGAAACTTCTCACACGATGTCGCTTCGCCACCAGATGGCTGCGGAGAACGGGTGATCATTGGGTGGATAGTCGGGTTCGGGGTTGACCGAGAAGAGATACCCTCATCCGTCGGCTCTGGCTTGGGATCTTTGGGATCGTTGGGGTCAGATGGCTCCGTCGGCTTGGTCGTCGGACGGGAGGATAACCCCTCCTCCGTCGGCTTCGGGGTTGGGCGGGAGGATAACCCCTCCTCCGTCGGCTTCGGCTGAGTGGGCTGGTTGGAAATTGACCCGCCCCCCACCTCTTGCCGGAATTGCGCACTCAATTCGGCTGTCAGGGAGAGGTAGAGATCGCCAAAATTCTCACTTGGCTCAATATGACTGCCCTCCAAAAACTCGTTGAAACTCACCAATACCACCGCATCGGCATCGTATTTGATGGCGTCTTGCCACGTGCCACGGTAATATACACCACCTTCACGGTCACGGCTATGGCCATTGCGGATAAGAATGTCGTCATAGCCCGGTATTACCGTCGCGATGAAGGGGGCGCGGTCGGCCAAACGACGGTTGTATGAGGCCATCGCCACGCCAGGCGACGACTCCCACGTGATATCAAAGTAGTAAAGCGTGTCGTAGACCTGCAAATAATCAAAATCATCCGTGCCGCCAAACCAAAATTGTTCGCGGTTAGGATCGGCCCGGTCGCGCACTTGCTTCCACGCCTCCAGCCCGCCCGGCAATGATGGCGGGTGGAACCAAAAGACCACCGGCTTGCCCTGGAAGTGGAGGTAGTTCGGCTTGGTCATAAAATCAGCCTCAAGCGCATTCACCGCCTCTACCAAGGCATCAACACTGCGCAAACTCTCCCACGCAGCGTGATCAGGGATAATCGCAATCTGCAGGTTGCTGTGCTTCTCCGCCAACGACTGCAATTTCTCGCAGCGTGAGCCAATCCGATCCTCGTTTGGCCCAAACCACGTGCAGATAAAGGCATTAATACCCGCATCTTGGGCCTGCTGAATGTGACGCATTATCACTTTGTCATCACCACTGGAGTAGAGCGGGTCGGGGAGGTCGCTCATCTTGTCGCGCGACCAGTCAGACATCTCGTACCAAGGGTAGTAAAAAGCCATAATGGGACGCTCCGGCGCGGCCTGCACCACAGGCGGCCCCCCCCCCCCCCCC
>CAZGLO010000097.1:1509-9916 GCA_964526735.1 uncultured Chloroflexaceae bacterium
ATACCCATCACCATTACAACCAGCAATATACCCACCCTGGTCGTCTGCCACCACCAGCTACGTTGCCATACCCGCCGCGATACGCCTTGGTGTGTGAACATAAGAACCTCTCTTCAATAGTAAAGACCTGTAATGTGTACAATAATGTACATTCATAAGCATACGGGGTTTTGAGAGGAAAGTCAAGTGTTGCACAACAACGCAAGCCGTGCTATCCTACCTCTGCTCAGCATTCGGCTGAGCCATCGTCGCCGTTGCTGGAGTGGTATCGAACGGGTATGCACAACCATCTGCACAAAACGTTCTTGCTCCAATCTATCGGCCTTATTGGTCATCTCACTCTTCTCGTGAGTCTGCTTATTAGCACCGTGGCGTGTCGCTCCACCGCCGATACCCCCTCAATGGGCAACATCGAACGTGGGCGGCAACTCTTCCACCGCACCTCGCAGATTGTCCGGGGCGTGCCCGCCTGCCATACCTGCCACGTCCTCGACCCCACCGCGCCTGAAGTCGTTGGCCCGCGGCTCTCTACTATCGCAACCACCGCCGCAACCCGTGTGCCCGACCTCTCCGCCGAGGAATACCTGCGGCAGTCGATCATTCAACCAAATACCTACATCGTACCAGGCTATCAACCCAGCATTATGGTCAGCAACTATCGGACATCGCTCTCGCCGCAGCAGGTTGAGGATATCGTCGCCTTCTTGATGACCCTAGATGGCTCAGAAGAAGGTTCTGTCTCATCCAATCAACCCAATGAGAAAGAACCTTCGCAGGAGAATCGTTGACTCAACCTTTGTTCTATACGTTACGAAGTTTTATACAACCTGAAACACAACCAAAGAAGGTACCGAAACTACTTTAAAGATAGTTGAGAAAAAACCGTGACACTTGCTGCAAACACACTTATTAACAATCGCTACCAGATCATCCGCCCCGTCGGGCAGGGAGGAATGGGCGCAGTCTACGAAGCCGTCGATACCCATCTCGAAACAACAATTGCGCTCAAACAACGTCGCATTGGCCATTCCGCAAGCCAAAAAGAGACAGACTACCTCACCCAAGCCTTTGAACGGGAAGCCAAAATCTTGGCCAAACTGCGCCATCTCAGCCTGCCCAAGGTGATGGACTACTTTAGCACCACCGAAGGCCAGTTTCTCGTGATGGAGTTCTTCGCAGGCAAAGACCTCTGCGAGCTGCAGGAAGAACAGCAACATGCTCCATTTGCCGTCAATGAGGTGCTCGATTGGGCAGAGCACATCCTCGATGCGCTGCACTACCTGCATAGCCAACAACCAGCCGTCATCCATCGCGATATCACCCCCCATAACCTGAAAAAAATCGATACGGGCGAGATCGTCTTGCTTGACTTTGGAATGGCCAAAACCCCAACCGCCGTTCAACAGCAAGATAATATGAGCATTCCCTTCGGCAAGATTGAATATGCACCGCTTGAGCAGATCCAAGGCACCGGCACAGAAGAACGAAGCGATCTCTATGCCTTCGCCGCAACTATCTACCACCTGCTCACAGGGAAACCTCCCAAAGATGCCCTCACCCGCATCACAACCACCACCAATGGCTCGCCTGACCCCCTCCTCCCCGTGCATAAGGTCAACGACCGCGTGCCCCCCGCCGTTGGACAAGTCATTCAGCAGGCAATGGCGCTCAAAATGGATAAACGTCCACATAGCGCCTCCGCAATGCGCGATAGCTTGCACATCGCTCGGCAACCATCAAGTGGGTGGGTCGGCGGACGACAACGCACCGGCGCACAACCCGTCGTCGGCTCATCTGCTAAAAGCGGGTCGAGCGGAACAAGTGGGACGAGCGGGTCGATGCCCACTGTCGGTGCAGCAAAAGAACACCCCGCTCCTCAACCATCGCAGGGAACTCAGCAACCTCACACGCACCCAACCGTCGCCCACACCATCCCCAATACACAGCAAAGCAGTGGTGTACCACCCACTCAACCAGCTTCGTCATCACCATCGCCCTCCACTCAACCCTCAACGACCTCAACCAAAACACGAAGTCGTACGCTGCCCTTCAAGGTCAACCCCGTCGAGGTCGCCTCGCAACTGCCACCGTGGGTGTGGGGCGGCGTGGCAACAACCTTCGTCGTCCTTATCTTGATTATCGCTTTTATGGGCCGCAATGGTGAACCATCCAGCGTGGCCTCCATCCCCACCGCCACCTCAACGCTTGTCTCCGTGTCTGCCCGGACAGACACGCCCACGCAGACTCCCTCGCCCACCATCACCCCCACACCCGCGCCCACACCAGAAGGCGTCATCAATGCCGCCAACATTATTCAGCTTGAGCAGCAGGCAGTGTGGGAAGAAACCAAAGAGGAGGATGTGGTGAATGTGCCAGCGGTGGATTTCTCGCCAGATGGCACGATGATCGCGTCTGGGTCGTGGGATCATAGTGTCAAGCTGTGGCGCGTCAGCGATGGAATGCTGCTGCATAAGCTCAAAGACCACGCCTCCAATATCGAAAATGTGGCCTTCTCGCCAGATGGCACGATGGTCGCCTCCGCCTCGTGGGACAAGACCGTCAAGCTGTGGAATGTGCGGGATGGAAGCCTCATTCGGACGCTTGAAGGCCACGACCGCGAAGTCTACCAGGTCGATTTCTCTCCCGATGGCACGATGGTCGCATCTGGCTCGCTTGACTACACCGTCAAGCTGTGGAATGTCAGGACGGGGGAATTGATACGCACGCTTGACGACCACGAAGATAATGCGTGGGCAATCGATTTCTCGCCAGATGGCACGGTCTTAGCATCAGGTTCGGCGGATGAGACCGTCAAGCTGTGGAATGTGCGGGATGGAAGCCTCATTCGGACAATCAGCGGCCACCCCGATAAGGTCTATGCCGTGGCCATCTCCCCCGACGGCCAAACCCTCGCCTCCGCCACCGGCACCGAAATCCGGCTGTGGAATATGAAAGATGGCACGCCTATCCGCACAATGGATGCGCATAAACCGTGGGTCGGCAGCCTTGACTTCGCCCCCAATGGCGAAACGTTGGTGTCGGGCGGGGCCGACTGGAAAGTGCGGGTGTGGGATGTGGCGACCGGCGATTTGCTGCGGACGTTGGGCGAGCATAAAAACTATGTCCTGAGCGTCGTCTATAGCCCCGATGGACAGATGATTGCCTCCAGCGGCGGCGATAAAACCATTCGGCTGTGGAGCATCGCGGGAGAGTGAAGGGGGGAGGAGGAGGGGGCGAATGTTGTTTAGTGGCCATCCTCCCCGCAATACGCTCCCCGATACGCCTCTCGCAGCGTATCAATGCTCATAAGCGTACCCTTGCCATCTTCGTAATACCAATAATCCCACCCATTGGCGGCAGATTTTCCTTGTGCCTGCGCGGCGATCTGGTGAATGGAGCCGGACTGGCCCTCCCACCGCAGATGCGAATCGGCCTTGACCCGCGCTTCAACGCGGCGGTCTTTGGAGTAGAGCGACTGGCCAATGCGCAGGTATTGGGTCTCAATCAACTGGCCAAAGCGAACACGCGGTGCGGTGCGCTTGGAAGGCGTGATGAGGTCGGCGAGGTCGGGAGGCACATTCGTGGCATCACCTTGGGCAATCTGGTCAAGGCGCTGGCGGGCGAGAGTAATATATTCAGGCTGTCGCTCAATGCCGATGAAGTGGCGATTGAGCCGCCACGCCACCGCTCCCGTCGTCCCCGAGCCGAAGAAGGGATCGAGGACGATGTCGTGCGGGTTGGATGATGCCAGCAGGACGCGGTAGAGTAAGGCTTCGGGCTTTTGGGTCGAATGGGCTTTTTTGCCATTCACCTTCACCCGCTCCTCGCCCGTGCAGAGCGGAATAGACCACACATTCTGCATCTGCTTCTCGTCGTTGAGATGCTTCATCGCGTGGTAGTTGAAGGTATAGCGCTTCTGCTGCTGCGACTTCTTGGCCCAGATGAGCGTTTCGGTCGCGTTCTGAAAGCGCGTCCCGCGGAAATTGGGCATTGGGTTGGTCTTGTGCCAGATAACATCATTCAGCACCCAATAGCCCACATCCATCAATATCGCCCCAACACGGAAAATATTGTGGTATGAGCCAATCACCCACAACGTCCCCTCATCCTTAAGCACCCGGCGGCATTCGCTCAACCACGCACGGGTAAAATGATCGTAGGCAGTGAGATCGGGAAACTGATCCCACGCATCGTTCACGCCATTCACCACCGACTGGTTGGGCCGCAGCAGCGTGTGCGGAAGCTGGAGGTTGTAGGGCGGGTCGGCGAAGATAAGGTCAACCGACGCCGTTGGCAAGGTCTGCAAAACCTCGATGCAATCCCCTTCAAGGATATCATCAAGGATGGTGTCAATCGAAAGGTTGTTCATAGTGTTCTGTGTGATTGTGGCGGATGAGTACGCATTCATTATACACCACGCCCCGCCCTCCACCGTTTCTCCACTTGCAATGCGGGGGTGTGTCCGCTATACTACGCAAGAGTTCCACCACGCCTCTCCTCGACATTTCTTTTCAACGATTGTGGTGGCAAGCAACCAAATCACCAAAATCTAGCAGATCAAAGAACGATTATGAAGAGACTAGAAAGTCGATAGGTCGATAAGTTATGTCACACGGACACAATCACTGCCACTGCGAGGCAGAAGAAGAAACGATGATGGTCGCCACCATCGGCGCGCCCGCGCCCTCCTTCACGATGCAGACCACCGCCGATCTTGAAAACCTCACCACCACCGCCTCGCTTGGGGACTACCGTGGCAAATGGTTGATTCTTTTCTTCTACCCGCTTGACTTCACCTTTGTCTGCCCAACGGAGATTCTTGCCCTCTCCGACCGCTACGAAGAGCTGACTGCATTGGGGGCGGATGTGCTTGGGGTATCGACCGACTCGGTCTTTTCCCACCGTGCCTGGATCAAGACGCCCCGCGACCAAGGTGGCATTGCCGGGTTGAAGTTCCCTCTTGCTGCCGATATGACCAAAGAAGTCTCTGCTTCATACGGCGTATTGGTTGAGGACAAGGGCTATGCTTTGCGCGGCCTTTTCATCATCGACCCCGACGGCATTTTGCAATATATGGTCGTCCACAACGAGAACATTGGCCGCAGCGTCGATGAAACCCTCCGTGTCCTCCACGGCCTGCAGAGCGGGGGAATGTGCGGGGCCAACTGGCGACCCGGCGAGAAGACGCTCTAACCTGCTCCTCTATTATATAGATTGCATCTCTTCTTTTGTATAAGCGAGGACGACCGCCCTCTACCAAGCGCGGTCGTCTTTTTGTGTCTATATGAGGGATGGGAGAGCCTCTCCCACCTTGCCACTGCCTCTCCCACCTTGCCACTGCCTCTCCCACCTTGCCACTGCCTCTCCCGCCTTGCTACTGCCTTCCCACCAACTACTGCCTGATGCCTGGTGTCTACTGTTTGGTGTCTGCCTGGACAGACAAGGTGAACGCGCGACCGAGGTTGCAAGGCAAAGCGAGGGAAAGGAGAGATACCGTGCAGGGCACATCTGGCGCGATGTATGACCTCCATACGAGGCAGCACTATGGTCGCACAGGTGCGGCATCGGGCGAAAACCGAAACCGCTGCATTGGTGCCCACTCCGCATCTGGAGCATCATACTTGACTGACCAATAGAGGTCGCTATACTGCCATTCTGGCCCAAACGCCACCCGATGATTGGGTTCATAGACGATCTCATTCAAGATCGTCAACCCCATCCCATCGATAGTCGGCACATCGCGCACGCGGAAGACATAGCGCGACGGGGCGGCATCCCCTTCCCACGCAAACCACACCCGTTCGCCGGTAATGGTATGGCCATCCATTGGTTCACGCAGCCGCGGGGTAATGGTGGTAGATGGCGGGTCGTGTGCGATATTCGCTTCCGTTTCTTCTGCGGGGGGAGGAGCGGGAGCGGGGTCGACGACGATGGCGAACGCATTGGCGATGGGGCGATGGGGTTGGCTCCCCTGCCCGCCGATATACATCCCATCGTGGTACATTTTGCTCGAGCCGCCGCTATCGAGCCGCAGCACCTCTGCCGCGCCCTGTTCTCGAAGCCACCGAGCAATTTGCGTGACCGTATTGCCCCCGAGCGACATCCCGACAAAGAGATACCGTCCATCGGCACTATGGCCAATCAAGGAGATGGAGCGCGTATCGGTGCACCACCACCGCGCGTCGTCATCGAACCACTCCCCCGACGCGGGGAAGAAGGTCTTCGCGCCGTGCAACTCACCGGTGCAGGTCGGCTCCCCTCCGCCGATGACGACGCGCGGCCCGCCGCCGATCACCATATGCCGCTTGCTCTGGTTATCGCCGACATTGATTTCCACGCCATTCCACTGGTCAAAGCCGATATTGCCGCGCGCCTGCCGATACTCATCATAGGCGGCCCACGCTGCTCGATACTCCCCGCCGACATAGGTCAGCCCTTGCGAGCACACCTCTCCATACGGGCACTGCGGGCTAAACAAGTCCCCATTGATGACGGCCCACGCCGTATAGCCTTGCCCATCAAGCTGCTTGGCGATATCGCCCAACGGCTGCAGCCCACCCGCGCCGTTATGCGGCAGCAGCACGACGGGCCTCACAAAGGGGTGTGTCAGGTCGACCTTGAGGAAGTAGGCCGAGTCGGTGCGCAAGAGCTGCATCGGTTCGCCCACGACGGTTGGCGTATGCGAAGGTGAATGGGCGGGCGAATGGGCGGATATACGGGTGACAGCACCCAGCGGAACGAGAAATACCACCAGCAGCAGGAGCCACCGCCTCCAGCGCGCAGCCGGATGGCGGGGGAAGGGCGAGGGGCGGGAGCGGACGGAGGAGAGAGAGAATCGGATGAATGATGGCCACTCCATAAGAGACCTCCAGGGTAGTATCAAATCGAAATCAACAGGACAAACGAGAGGGAATACGAGGAATTGCACACACTACTCATCGTGCGCCAACACCGCCCGAACCGTCACCCGCGCCGCATTCCACGCGGGCACAAGGCTGGCGATGGTTGAGAGAACCACCACCGCGACGAGCCACCCGACCATCCCCGCCACCGAGAAGCGAAACAGCAGCGGCCCGCCTGCAAACAGCATCCCCACCTGATAGCAGAGGTACTGGCTGAGCGGCACCGACAGCATACTCCCCAACGCCCAGCTCATCAACCCAATCAGCACGCCCTCAACGACGATAATGCGCATCACTGTCCAATGCGACGCTCCAATGGCGCGCATCACCCCGATTTCGCGTGTTCGTTCCAGCACATTCATACTCATTGTGCCTGCCAATCCCAGCCCGCCGACCAATGCAATCAGCACCGCCATAATCAGCAACAGCATCGTAATCACGCCAAACTGCCGTTCATTGCGAGTACGTTCATAGGTCGCGGTAAACGCATCGCTCACCCGAATACCCACATCGCGGAAATGTCCTTCCAAGCTTTGCGAGACGCGCTCTTGAAACGCCTCATCGTGGCGCGTGGTTACAATCCGCATCTGGCGCGCCTGCCCAAGCTCGCGCACTGCCCGTGCAAACGGCCCATAATTGGCGTAAGCAATCAAGCTCCGCCCCAGCCCTTGAAACACGCCCACAATCTTCCACTGCGTTTCGCGGCCTGCGAAGGTGACGGTAATAGTATCGCCCAGCGCCACATCCTCCTCCTCCATCAGGAAGCTTGTACTGACGACCATCGCGCGGCCATCATTGGGCAAGAGCCACCGCCCCGCGACAATCTTCGGTGCAATCATCGTCGTATCATAGGGCACGCCGCTAAACATCAGCAGATTACTTTCGGTATCATCGTCCCGCAGCCGCCGTGCGCGTATGTAGCCAGAGCTCTCTACCCCCACCACGCCCTCGACCTGATACGCTTCCTGCTCAACTTCGGCGATGCGATAGGGGCGTTCAAGGTTCACCTGCACATCAAAGCGGATGAGCGTCTCAAAGAGCAGTTCAAGCGAATTATCCACCGACGCCCGCACGCTAAACACGCTAATAAAGATAGCCCCGCCCAGCGTGAGCGTCGTGAGGGTGAGGAAGAGCCGCCATTTTTGGCGAAAGGTATTGCGCAACGACAGCAGCAGAGGTCGTGGCAACCCCCGCACGATATTCATCAGCCGGTCGAGCAATCCTTGTCCATAGCTACTTGGCTGTGCATCGCCGAGGGCCTCACGCACACTCAGCCGCGTCCCGCGAATGATGGGCAGAAGCGCGGCGATGAGCGGCACGCCCACACTAACAGCCGCCTGTAGCAGGATGACGCGCGGCAGCAGCCCGCCTTCTAGCGCATTAAAGTTAAGAAAATCGGCGAAGAACCGGCTAAACACGAGTGCCGTTGCGTGCGAGAGCGGCACCGCAAGCAGGAACGAGAGCAGTCCAAACAGCAGCACCAGCACCAGATAAATCCCCATTAT
>CAZGLO010000097.1:9942-11421 GCA_964526735.1 uncultured Chloroflexaceae bacterium
CCCGCCAATCGCCTTAAGAATGCCAATTTGGCGAGTTTGCTGCCGCAGGAGGGCCGAGACGGTATTCGTCACCAGGAAGCCGCTCAACAGCACCGACAAAATGCCCAACGCACCCAGAATATAGATCACAGGACTGACGATGAAGGTAGCGATAGGGCTAATCCCTGGCTGTGGAGGGATAAAAATCGCTGCTACCTCCCGCCCACTCTTCTCAATCTTCTGCCGAATGCGCATTCCAACTTCGGTAATATACTCCTTATCCTTCAAATGCGCCTCTTCCACATTATAGCGCAGCGACGTATATTCCCGCGACTCGCCCAGCCAATCCAGCGTATCGACCGTAATATAGCCATTGTAGTCGCCAAAGAAAAATGTTGGCCGCGAGGTCAGGTCGTGCACCACCCCAACCACCTTAATATGCCGCCGTTTCTGATCGAGCGTTTCAATGAGCAATTCATCGCCGATTTCGATCTCAAAATCGAGCATATCGCTGAGCGCCGACCGCTCTATGAGCAATTCTTTATCGCCGGGGGGCCATTTCCCGCGCTCCAGCTTCATTTTGCCGATGCCGATATCATCCCAATCGTCAATCGCCCGCAATTGGAGGTCTTCCCACATATTCGACCCAATATTGAGCCGCACATTTGCGCTACGTTGGCCTTCAACCCGCCCCACGCCTTCAACATCCTCCAGCACTTCAACCAGGTCATCATCGAAGGTACTGGTGGCAGCCGTTGAGATCGCCCCACTAAACGGACGCGCCGCCGTATACCCTTGGTCAAGCCCTTCCAAGAGCCGAATACGAGATTCTTCTATCACGCCGACGGCAAACGTCCCAATAGCGATGGAAAGGATCACGAGGATGGTGCGCAGTTTGTTGCTTTTGATGTCGCCCCAGACTTTATTCCAGCGGGGGCGGGAGCGAAATGCCATAGCGACCCCTCAATCGTGCATATGCGGACAAGAAACAACCAACTAATAGAAGAAATGTGGACGTATAGGTATTGTACCTGATGTAGGCCGAGGTGCAAAAGAGGGGATTCTGACCGAATTGAGAGCCACGATTGGCCACTTAGACCATTTGCATGATCTTCTGAAAGGTGCTATACTGCTGAGTGCACGGTTCTTTTGGTTTTTCTTTGGTTCCCGTGTCTCCCTTTGCATTGAGTGTCTTTCGGTAGAGCGAATCGCTCAGTGTAAACGAAGAACAAGGTTGTGAGGTAACATATACGTTACCATCTTTCTGGTGTGCCGCTTGCGTCAAAGCGAGCGGCTCTTGATTTCAGCTACGGCAAAACAGATTTGTTCGTTTCTCTCCAAAAAAACAACCGCAAGTAGCCCTAATAGCCTCTTTTTTGGCTGTTTGAGGCTCTATAACCTGGGTTTCTGGCCCAAGAAACCCAATCCTCCAATGGTTGGGAAAGTCACCGAATCTTACACGGTGAAAACCACGCCACTCCAGGGCTGCTGTCATACCGC
>CAZGLO010000098.1:0-11360 GCA_964526735.1 uncultured Chloroflexaceae bacterium
CGTCTGGATCGGGATTGGCTTTGGTTTGGGTAATGTGCAGGAAGAATTGATGAGTGCGGGGCGGGTTGCGACATCACCTTGGCGATGCGCCGCAAATCCATCCACCACTGCTCTTTGGGCCGCCCATATTCTTTGTGCATCATACGGGGGATGTCTTCAAGGTCAAAGATCTGCAATTTGCCGTTTTGCATCCCCATAAAGGCTCCCCGCGGCGGCGATTGTGTTGCTTCCTCGATGACAAACTCAATGCCTCGCAATGCCAGCCGTGTGGCTTGAATGCGGTCGAACGGGGAAGGGCTACCACCTTGCTGCAGGTGGCCCAAAATCGCTTGGCGGACATCGAACAGGTGACCGCCTTCCTCCTCAAAGAGCGCTGTCATAAAGCCGGTCGTGTAGACGGGATTTGCGCCTTCGCTGCGTATCATCAGCCCCAACCGCTTGCCGCCCTTGAACCCTTCGACGAGCTGCTGCAAATCTTGTTGCAAGTCGGACAGGCTCACGCCCTCCTCGTGGATATAGACCCGCTCCGCCCCCGTCGCCAGCCCACTCATCAGCGCAAGATAGCCACATGTCCGGCCCATCACCTCAACCACGAAACATCGCCGCGATGCCACCGCCGATTGCTTAATCTTATCCACCGCCTGGACAATGTTATTGAGCGCGGTATCAGCGCCGATGCTCAGCTCAGAGCCGGGGAGGTTGTTGTTGATCGACGCGGGCAGGCAGATAATGGGGATATCGAATGCAGGGAAGTTTTCGCGCTCCATATGCAGCCGATGCGCCGACTGGTAGCCCGACCACCCGCCTATCACCACGATGCCGTCAACTTGGTGCTTCTCCAACGTCCGCGCAACGGCGTAGAGATGGCGTGTACCTGGGATCATCCGGTTGGTGCCAAGCTCCGAGCCGCCCAACGTCGTCCACCCACTCACGCTCATCCACCCCAATTCTTCTACATCGTCGTCTATGAGGCCTTGAAAGCCATTCTTGATACCAAGAATCGTATGCCCGCGGTCTATGCCAAGCCGCACCGCCGCCCGAATGCCCGTGTTCATCCCCGGAGCCGGGCCACCCGCATTCATTACCGCTAAGCGCAATTGGCGTTGGTTGGGGTCTGGCGCATGCGGGAGCGTTCGGACAAGCGTCCGCATGGTCTGATAGGTCTCTTTGAAGCTTCCCCCGCGCAGATCCATCGCCTTCTCGTAGTCTTGATTGTGGATGGCGTTGGCGATCTCATGCGTCTGCTCAACGCACTCCATCAGCGGGGCGCGCGTGACACGGTTGTTGCGCATGCCGATGAGGTATGACTCCTGCTCGGAAGAGGGCGATAAGATAGTTTCGACCGCTTCGTAGCCAAGGATGGTGCTCATATTGCGGTCGAAGGCACTGGGCGCGCCTCCACGCTGCACGTGGCCAAGTACGGTCACTCGTGTCTCTTCGCCAGAGAACTCCTCAATCGTCTTCCTGATGTGTTCGCTGGTAATGGGGTTGCCGTGGCGGTCACGTGCCCCCTCCGCCACCACCACAATGCTATCGCGGCGACCGGCTTTGCGTCCCGCCTGGAGCACTTCACACATGCGCTCCTCCCAATTATCCACATCTGGTGGGTTTTCGGGGATCATCGCCCAATCTGCGCCGGTAGCGATGGCGCTCATCAGGGCAAGGTAGCCGCAATTTCGGCCCATCACCTCAACCACAAACGACCGTTGATGGCTGGCGGCGGTGCTGCTGATAGAATCTATCGCTTCGGTGATACGGTTGAGAGCGGTGTCCGCACCGATGGTCATATCGGTGCCGCACATATCGTTGTCTATCGAGCCGACAAGTCCCACAATCGTGAGCGTAGGGTGGCGTTGGGCCATATCTGGCTCGATTTGCCCTGTCTCCGCCAGCTCTTGCACCAAGCTTGGCCACTCTTGTCGAAAGAGGTTCGCGCCAGTAAGACTGCCATCTCCCCCAATGACGACCAGGCTATCGATATGGCGTTCAAGCAGATTTTTGGTTGCTCGCAATCGCCCTTCGTGCGTGCGGAATGCGGGGCAGCGCGCGGTGCCGATAATCGTCCCCCCCTGGAAGAGGATTCCCCCCACCGCCTCCCAGCCCATCTGGCGGATGCGATCACCACCGTCCACCATTCCCTGGTATCCTTCGTAGATCGCATAGACATCTAGATCGCGCTCCAAAGCTGCACGCACCACAGAGCGCAGCGCAGCGTTCATGCCCGGAGCATCACCTCCGCTCGTCATTACGCCAATACATGTGGGACGTTGCGCAGTCATCCCTGCCACTTTCTAGGTCTGCAATATATGATTTCACCAGAGAGGATTGTCTTCCTTCGCATACCACCTACCCCCGTGAATGTTGGCATGGCGAAGCTATCCATCGGGGCCATCGGGGCCATCGGGGTTATCAGGGCCTTACTCATCCAATGGTTGTGCGGACTCATGATCTTGGAGATATCTTCGTAAATTGACTACCACTTTGCTAAGGTGGCGAACGGCCACCTGCATTTGTTCAAAAATAACTTCATATTCTTCTTCGGTCAGCGGGTCTTCATCGCCCGTCAACCGATTGAGATGACTCCCAATCAGGCTCACCGGGTTGTAGAGATCGTAGATGAGCGCTTCGAGTACTTGCGGCGGGGTCATCGTCTCCCAATTGCGTGACTCGTATCGGTGTGGCTGTTCGTTCATAGAAATGGCGGTACAAGGAGCTCCCCGCGAGTGTGCGGACGATAAGTACCGCCCCTCCTTTCACAGTTGCTTGCCTTGGGTATTGATATCCATTGGCATCCGACAATGCAGTATTAGGTTTCTCCAGCGGTATCGCGGCCTGAAACTTGCGGCCTGAAACTTGCGGCCTGAAACTTGCGGCCTGAATGTTGCAACATAAATACCTTGAAAGATATTACCCCACGAATGGGTCATTTCGGCGATACGTTGCAGGTGGGAGGCCTTCGCACGGCACCCATTGTAGAGGGTAGCCGGTGGTGGGCAAGAGTGATCACTCTGTCAGCGAAAGCAGACAGCTTCTCAGGACACGCTCCGCCCATCGGCGCACGTTCTGTCCTGACGGCTCGATCCGAGCCGTAATGGTTCGATAGGAAGGGCCACGATCCGAGCGCGAACGCACCTGAAGGGTATGCCCTCTTTCCTAAAGTTACGCTATTGTACCACAATCGGCAGCAGCGTTGGGGGCGATAAGAGCGGAGCCATCTCAGAGAGCACATTCAACAAACCCTACCAAGTATCAAAATACATACGAGAAGGTAGCGCTGTCTTGACAGTATACGTAAATAGTCGTATACTTTTGAGCATTCAATAAATTTCAAAACTATACTATTCGGTAAATGTTGATAGTGTTGATAGATGTCTGCCTTCTTTCCATTATCTGGAAATCTTCACAGAAAGGAGTGTGGTGACACTTCCTCAGACACACAACGAAAGAGGTTTGCATGTCATCCTTGAAAATGAATGAGGCCCCCACAACAACAGAGAAAGACATTTCTGCTGACAATCTCCCTCTCTCTGTGCTATTGTTTTACACCGCAATGCGTCAACAAGTCGCGCTGAGTGAGTTTGCTGAAAACGTTGGAATTGGCCCACTTTCACTGCGGCAGTTTATCTCTGGCAAAGCACAGCGGCCACGCGGGCGGACACTCGAGCTGCTCGCGAGTGCGCTTGATATGCCCGTGGAAGAAGTCCGTCGTCGTACCGCTCTGCGGCCTGTGAGCGCTCCCGCTTTTAGCAAGTGGCTCAAGGAGAAGATGAGCCAGGGCCGATTTTCGCGCGCCAAATTGACCCGTGAAACTCGCATCAGTGATGGTGCCCTACGCAATTATATCTCTGGTCAAACACTTCCAGATACCGACCAGGCACAACGGTTGGCGACGACCCTCAACGTTGAGCCGCTGGAGATTGCCCAGGTGCTCGTAGCAGATCATGTCGAACGAAACGGTGGCGAAACCATCACTTCACCTGACGATATGAATGGAAGAGGACTGCATTCATCGTTTGCAGAGAGCGATGGCGTTCACCGCAATACCAGCAGCTCGCCCACGACCACCACGTCCGCCAGCGAAGAAGAACACGTTCTTACCTTGTGGCGCAAGCTACATCCACAAGGACGACGGGCAACATTAATTTATATCGCTGGGCTGCTTGCAGAAGAATAGCCAATGTATAGCGCTCCGCACCCACCAAACCAACCAAGCCACAATCTTGGAGCCAAACCAATGCCGTACCACGCCACCAACGCAGCTCTCTGTGTGTGGCGTGCGGCTCTCGGCTCCCCTCTATGCCGGAGCGATGTCGGAGTGGTGTCGGAGCGATGTCGGAGTGATACGAGTACGATGCAGGAACGATTTGGTACCATTTCAGTGCTTATATCAGTGTTATATTCAGTGCTCTACAGCGCAATACCAACGAGACGAGAGGCCTATCTCAATCACCAGTGGCGGCCCCCGCACCAAGCATGTGTGTAACTGATGAGACTCCACATTATTGTACAATAATAAGTAGAAAATGATGTACCTCCCCTCTCTCACTTTAGGGTGACATCAGCTACGGAGTTTTTTGAAGTACCGCCACGAGCAAATACATGCTAGCCTGATAGGATTCAGAATTATGAGATGGTTTTTGCGATCAAAAATACACAAAGCCCACGTCACGGAAGCAAATGTCGAGTATACAGGAAGTATCACGATAGACCAATCATTGATGGAGCGGGTCGGTTTGTTGCCAGGAGAACGTGTTTTGGTGACAAGTAACACCAACGGCGCACGTCTAGAAACCTACGTGATTGCTGGTGAACCCTATTCGGGAGTGATTTGTATGAATGGGGCAGCCGCGCACCTTGTCCAAGAAGGACACGAAATTATTATTATGGGGTTTGAGCTGAGCGACAAGCCCATTGACCCAACGGTGATATTGGTCGATCAACAGAATGCATTTTTGCAATATCTGTCGAGCCACACCACGGCACCCGACGTGGTAACAAACCACGTCTAGCGTCAGTTGAGACAAGTGAGAATGAGGGATAAATAAGGCGGCCCCTAGCAGAGGAAATCACAAACTGTGGGGAAACACCCCTCTAAAACACTCATCCTTGCACCCAATGATGTTCATGTGTGGTGTGCTTCGCTTGATGATGCCGAAACACGCCGAGAAGGACAAGGGATCTCGCTCACCCCCGACGAGCAGGAACGTTCAAACCGCTTCAATTTTGAGCGTGACCGCCAGCGGTTTTTGGTAGGGCGACGCTTTTTGCGGGCGCTCATTGGCCGCTACACTGGCGAACCCTACCCCCACCCCCTCTGCTACACCGACCACGGGAAGCCCATGCTTCCTGACCTCTTTGATGGCAACCAGCTCTGCTTCAATGTTTCCCATTCTCGCGACCTGGTGCTCTATGCATTTACATGGAACCACGCCGTCGGGGTGGATGTTGAGCATGTGCGACACGTGACGCATATGTCTCGCATTGTAGAGCGGTTTTTCTCCCGCCACGAACGTACGCTTTTCTACGCCCAACCCCCGAATGTGCAACAGGTGTGTTTCTTCAATGCATGGACGCGCAAAGAGGCCTATCTTAAAGCGCAGGGGGTTGGGCTTGCCAATTCCCTCACATCGGTTGAGGTTTCCTTTCTCCCCGGCGAACCCGCTACGTTTCTCCATCTCAAACGCGAAGACCCTACCAACTGGTTTCTCAAAGCGCTCACACCGCTTCCCGGCTATGTTGGAGCCGTGGTTGTCAAGAACGAGGGCGTGCCATTCCGACACGTTTCCTTTCGCCTAAGCCGTTAGCTTTTGCCCCTTCTTGGGTGAAGGCGGGGGAGAGGGCAAGGCAAAGGGCATTCCTACGCGCTGCACGATATCTTGACAAAAGTGTTTTTTTGAATACAATATACCCGTACATGGTATTAGTATTCGACAAGAAATCGAATTGGTGTGATCGAAAAGAAAGGTAGCAGAGAACACGTATGAATATGACGTATCCTGAGTACTTGAAGCACATTCAGCGGATGATGGGAGCTATGGCCCGTGAGCGCCAAGGCCCGGTACAAGCCATTGGCCAGCTACACCAGGCCGCGTTGGCCGAGGGTGCCCTCAGCCCGAAGGTAAAAGAACTTGTCGCTCTGGCCATCGCCACCGATGTTGAGTGCGAGGGGTGTATTGCTCAGCACCTCTACGGTGCTCTTGAGGCCGGTGCCACCAAAGAAGAAGTTGTTGAAGTGATTGGGATTGTGATGATGATGCACGGTGGCCCAGGCGTCGTTCGTGGCATCAAGACGTTTGAGGCACTGAACCAGTTTATGGAAGCACAGCAGGGCTAATAACACGTGGTTCGTGGCCTGATCAAGCAAGGTTTTGGCGGTTTCTCCCACCAAAAACCGCCCAACATTTTCACCCTATTGGTCGTGTTGCCCGGCTTCACTCAAGAGGCCGGTTTTTTCTTTGAGCAGCGGCTCTATCCGCGGCACCACCACGCCCCAGTCGTAACGTTCTATTACGAGCTTTCTCCCCGCCGCTCCCAACGATTTCCCTTTTGCTGGCATCTCCAACAGCGAAAGCACCGATTTTGCGAACGTATCGGGGGTATCTGCCAGCAGGACGTGTGTCCCATTTGTCAGTCCTTCCACGCCCTCCGCGCCGACTGTTGTGCTCACAATGGGGGCTTCCATCGCTAGCGCCTCAAGCAACTTTAGCCGTATCCCGCCTCCAATGCGCATCGGAATGACGTACACGTCTGCGGCGCTCATAAATGGCCGCACATCCGCCACATTTGCCACCACCTCAACCACCCCTTCCTGCTGCAGCGAGAGCACGGCTGATGTTGGGTTTCTTCCCACAATAATAAAGCGAGCAGTAGGGTGTTGGATGCGTATCAAGGGCAGAATTTTGTTGCTGAACCACGTCACCGCATCGATATTGGGCCGAAAGCTCAAACTGCCAGTGAAAACAAACGTTGGTGGGTGGGGCTTGGAGGAGGGGTATTGAAAAGCGTAGGGCGGCGCAAAAGTCGTGGTGTCAACGCCATTGGGAACGACTGTAATGCAAGCATTGGGGACAAGCCGATGCAATGCTCGTCGGTCATCCCGCGATACGGCAATGATATGGTCGAAGGCAGTGAGCAGGTTCTGTTCATACCGCCGTAGTTTATACGCCTGGATAAAGGAGTAGAGTGCTCCCACCAACTGCGGTAGCCGCACAACTTTTTCAGGGAAGGGGGTTTGCCGCCATGCCAAGAAGTCGGTTTGTGCTGCCCGCTGCTGCAAGATATACTCCGCATTGAACTCATCAAGCAGCAAGAGTGGGCACGACCCCGAGAGCATATCAGCCGCCTGCAAGGCATAGCCAGCCATCTCAATACTCTCGGCAAAGATGGCATCGAATGATTCTTCCTGCAGCAGCTGTGTGAGCCGCGCTTTGTAGGCCGAACTCTCATTGCGAAAGGCCATATCTGGCAGGGGAGAAGTCAAGGTCGTCCACGCACGTTGCGCTAAGGGCCGGGGTTCTACCTCTGGCACGGTCTCGATGCGATGACAGAGATCCCGCAGCGGGTCGAGCAAATCTGACGATGGGTGCGGCGGAACGAAGGTTATCAGCGAAACGTCATGACGTTGTGCCAAGCTGGTAAGCAGATGGTAAATGCGTAGCGACCCCCCACTACAAGGAGGATAGGGTGAATATGGAGAAAGGAACAGCAGACGCATAGCCCTACTTTATGTGTTATAGATGATGAGACTCCAAGGTCAGGAGTGCAGACTTCCACGACGGGTCAGAACTAAATCCACCAAGTTGCCCATTTGCCCGTATGACGCGATGGCATGGTATCATAAGGAGTATCCGATTGGCAGCACACGCTTGGCCCACAGCACGAGTGGCGCGTGGGTTGCCGATTGCCGTTGCAATATATTGGTATGAACGAGTTTCGCCATACGGAATAGAGCATAACTGTTCCCATACTTGACGTTGAAAGGGAGTTCCCACCATGTCAAGTGGTATATCGAACATGTCGGATGTCGGCTGCTTTCCTTCAATATACCATATCAAGGCGTCGCGGCAATCTCGCAGCAACCGATCTTCACCCGCCGACGCACGCAGCGGGAGAGAAGGATGCAATGCCTCTAGTTCACGCACGAGATCCTCATCGTGCTTCCCCACCCGCACGGCACATATACCACGTGTTGTGGTGGCTATCAACAATCGGCCATTCAAAAAGTCGACAATAAAGTCGATAATCGTGTAGGTAATCATCTTTGTTGCATGTGGGGTACTCCCCTTGTATCTAACCTTGTGTGTGGGAACACGCTTACATATATAGCCCGTAAAGCCCAGGTGCTTCTCGCCCTGGGATAAAAGGGCTTTCCTTGCTTGAGCCGCTTCAATGGACAGACCCTCATCCTGAGCAAAATTGGGTCGGTGAGAGTGAACCTCCATCGTCCTCTTGAGGGAACGATCAAGACCGTCACGCTGCGCCGTTCTGCAACCGGAAAATGGTTCGTTTGCTTCTCGGTTGAGAAAGAACGCACACAGCCACAAGATGTGCCTGATGCAGCGGTCGGTGTCGATGTCGGTCTTAAGACATTTGCCACCCTTTCGACTGGTGAAGCCATCCCCAATCCGCGGTTCTTCCGTCGTGATGAGAAAGACCTGGCACGAGCGCAGCGGAAACTGAGCAAGGAAGAAAAAGGGACACCTGAACGCGCCAAACGCCGCAAGGCAATTGCTCGTATTCACGAACGCATAGCAAACCGGCGAAAGGATTTCGCGCACCAGATCAGTCGCAAATTGGTAAATACATTCGGCACGATTTTGTTTGAAGACCTGTCTATCACACGCATGATCAAGAATCATTGCCTGGCGAAAAGCATTGCCGATGCCGCGTGGAACCAACTGATAACGTACACCCGCTACAAAGCGGAAGAAGCTGGTAGCATGTGTATTCAGATTGACCCACGCGGAACTTCGCAACGCTGTAGCCGTTGTATGACGGTGGTCAAGAAGGATTTGTCCGTGCGTGTTCATCAGTGTCCTGTCTGTGGTCTTGAGATAGACCGTGATCTCAATGCCGCGATAAACATTCTGGCTGTGGGGCTACACAGCCTGGGTTTCGACCCGAGAAGCCCAATCCTTAAGGGTTGGGAGTAGTCACATAGCTTCCCGACAGCAAGGGTATCACACTTTTGAAGGAATACAAAATTGCTATGGATACCATGACCATTTTCTTGTTCGTCATTGGGCTTGTGGCATTGATAGGTGGAGCAGAAATGCTGGTTCGTGGCGCATCGCGGTTGGCGATTATCGTGGGGATTTCGCCGTTGGTGGTGGGGCTAACGGTCGTTTCCTACGGCACCAGTGCGCCAGAGTTGGCGGTGAGTGTGCAGTCAAGCTTCGCTGGCCAACCAGATATGGCAATTGGGAATGTGGTTGGCAGTAATATCGCCAATATCCTACTGATTCTTGGTCTATCGGCGGTGATTACCCCACTCGTTGTTTCTCTCCAGCTTATCCGGTTTGATGTCCCCCTGATGATTGGTGCATCTATCTTGCTATTGGTGATTGGGATGGATGGCAAGATTGGGCGGTTGGATGGGATATTGCTCTTTCTGGGAGCCATTGCCTACACCACTTGGCTCATCTACCAAAGCCGCAAAGAAACACAAGCACAGCGTCAAGCAGAAAATGCGAGAAGTGCGGAAAATGCGGAAAATAAGGCCGAAGAGGCCCCTCCCCCCGCCTCGATGCTGATGGTGTGGGCCAGGTCGATTTTGCTGATTGGAGCGGGTTTGGGGCTATTGATAGTAGGATCGCGGTGGCTGGTTGATGGCGCGGTGGCCTTTGCGACGCTGCTGGGGATGAGTGAGTTCATCATCAGCTTGACCATCGTCGCAGCGGGAACGTCGTTGCCAGAGGTTGCCACGTCGGCGATTGCGAGCATGCGCGGCGAGCGGGATATCGCCGTGGGGAACGTGGTCGGCAGCAATATCTTCAATATCCTGTCGGTGCTTGGGCTGGCGGCGGTGGTTGCGCCGGAGGGCATTCCCGTGGGGCAAGATGCGCTTCACTTCGATATCCCCATTATGATTGTCGTAGCGATTGCGTGTTTGCCAATCTTCTTTACCGGCCATATGATTGCACGGTGGGAAGGAGCGTTGTTTTTGGGCTACTACCTCGCCTATACGACGTATCTCATCCTGCGCGGCACAAGCCACATCGCATTGCCTCTCTTTAGCACATTTTTGGGTTTCTTTGCCCTCCCGCTGACAGCCATCACCCTGCTGATACTCGTGGCGCGTTGTGTACGCAAGCCGTGCACAGAACGCTCAACATAACACGTAAGATGAGGGACACAAAAAAAGCACGAAAGCAACCAGGCTTCCGTGCTTTCTCTACCTATGTAGAAAGCGTTATGGGATAGGCTCGACGTAGAATTCGCCGACGGTAGATATTCCTGACCAATCGCCGCGAGCGACCATATAGTGGAGGCCATCGCCGACGCTGCCGGTGGTAAACTGTGCGTGCAAAGCCCCATTGGGGTTTGCGGCCACCCGTCCGATCTCCCGCGGCCCATCGCCGGGAGTATCGTACCACAGCGCGATGATCTCTCCTGGGGCAAAGATAGGCCCGCTCACGAGGGTCAATGCAGAACCGCGTGGAGCACGCACCGGATTAATACTTAGCCCAAAGTGGTCTTGGTGGGTACTGCTTTCGCCTACAACCAACGTGGGCTGGTTGGAGCGGCCGTGTTTGTAGTTGCCCGACTCGTTACGCCACTCGTAAAAGACACTGTCGCCAACGCGCGCGCCATCGGGAGCACCCGGCAACACATAGCCGCGGACAGTCGCAATGAGTGGTTGTTCTTGTCGCAGTCGACCGGTTTCAAATTTGAGCATGCCAGGCTGATTTTGAACAACCCACGCATCTGGCTCACTAAATGTCGCCTCTAAAATGGTCAACACGGATGGGTTGTAGGGCATACTGACGGTGACATTGCCTGTTCCATCGGTGCGATACGATTGGATAATTATCTCAAAGGTGACAATGCCATGACGGTGAACTGTTGCATTGGGAGTGACACGCTGCACGACGGTGACGCCTGGCGTGTCGATCACCGTGTCGCTCGTCAATTCTGCATGAGCTGGTGTGATGGGAGCTGCCAAGAGGATGAATGCTGCAATAACGAGAACGGCACCTCGCACAAAAATTGTTGCTTTCACTGTAAGAGAGCTCCTCTCTTTTGAGATAACACATGCTCTACAAGAATACGTCTGCTATTTCCCCATTCTGTGTATATACGCACAGAGTCAGCTACCCAGAGCTAAAGCACCTGGGCTTGTGCTCGCTCCTCCACCCGTC
>CAZGLO010000099.1:0-11309 GCA_964526735.1 uncultured Chloroflexaceae bacterium
GAGGAAGAGACCTCCGATGACGAGGAAGAGACCTCCGATGACGAGGAAGAAAGCAAAGAATAACGGTGCGAAACACATTCCCTGAAGTTGAGGTCTGTTGCAACCTGTGTGGATCATGGGAAAGTGAGTGTATCCACACCGGCCCCGACCGGCTTCTCAACCACTCAGGGACGTTCACCGTGGTACAATGTCGGCGGTGTGGGCTGATCTACCAAAATCCCCGCCCTGCCGACATTGTTCCTTTTTACGAAGGTGTCTATGCCCCATTTGAGCAAGCCGAACCCTCTACCGACACTGCTACAGGTGCTACCGGCGGGGTAGAATGGGAATATTACCGTTTGTTCCAGCAGGCGGTGGATCTCCCAAGTGGTCAACTGCTGGATGTGGGGTGTGCCCGCGGCGACTTTTTGGTGTGGATGCACCGCTACGGATGGGAGGTCGCCGGGTGCGATGTGCACCCCGCCTCAGTGGCTATCACCCAACGTCGGTTGCAGGCGGCTGGTGTCGAGCAGCCAACCGTGCGGGTGGGGGCATTGGAGGAAGCTGCCTTCCCCGATAATAGCTTCGATGTGGTCACCCTATGGCACTCGCTAGAACACGTCCCCGACCCGCTCTCTACCTTAAGAGAGGTGCGACGGGTGTTGCGGCCTGGCGGCCTCGTGCTCATCCAAACTCCGGCGTGGTTGAGCTTGGAGTCGCAATTGTGGGGGAGATATTGGTCAGGGTTCGATTGCCCGCGCCATTTGTATATGTTCTCTCCAACGACCCTCTCCGCACTGCTGACAAAAGCAGGGTTTGAGGAGCAACGGTCGTTTACCTCACACCTCAGCTATTACATCTGGCTGATTAGCCTACTCTTCTTTCTGCGAGAGCGGTTGGGGAGGGGGCGACGTGGTACACACTTGGCAGACCGCATCTACCACGCCCTGCACATGCGCCCTATCGTGCGGATATGCTCTCCTTTCTTCCGCGTGATAGATCATATTGGGCTTGGCTCAAATGTCACGATGAGCGGTGTAAAGGATATTTAACACACCTTATTTCAAAGGGGAATATCGTCCCTTTAACCCATGTGGGGTATTCGTAAAGAAAATCACAATACCCCACTTTTTTCAACAACATCCCTTGGTTTTTAGCCATACTAGGTATTGACGGACTCCTCAAAGCCTCGTATGATGATTGAGCCACGCCCAAGCTGGGTGTGGATATCTATCTAAAAAAACGGTTTCTTTTTTTGAGGAGGTTCGTATTCCTATGAAGATGAGCAAGAAATTGAGCATCGTTATTGCTCTGCTTGCATCCATTCTGCTCGTACCAATGGCTGCTTTTGCAGAAGAGCCAGGCTCCGACTTGTCGGGGATGAGCGGAACAGCCGCGACCGGTATTAACCTTCAGAATGTCAGTAGCACAGCTACAAATGCAACGGTTAAGCTGATTCCGCAAAGTGGTGGTAGCGAGATTACCATTGCAGAGAAAGCAGTTCCTGCACTTTCTGCCATCAACTACTATATGCCAGACTACGATGGCACCAAACAATCCCCGAGTGTGCCGTCTGGGACATACTCCCTCGTCGCCACGGCAGACCAGCCGCTCGAGGCTATCGTTCGTACGGACTATAGCGACACCAAAGCGGCAGGTATCTACAGCTCGGTCACTCCTGGCTCCGATGTTATCGTTCCGTTGATTATGAACAACTGGAACGGTCAGACCAGCCACTTCACGGTGCAGAATGCCAACTCAACCTCCGCGGCGACAGTTGACATTGAACTCTTTGGCCCTGGCAAAACAGATGCCTATGCTTCCGATACTGGTGTCTCGCTTGCTGCCGGTGCTTCCAAGACCTATAAGTTGGGTGAGGCTCCGTTCAACCCCGAGAACAACGGTGAAGCGGTTTCCCCTGGCAGCGGTATCGAAGGCTTCTTGGGCTTTATCCAAGTCACAGCCACGAGCAGCAGCGCAAGCCAAGATATTGTGGTGCAATCATTCATTGATATTGGCAACGCGGGTGCACTTGGGGCATTCAGTGGGGTTGCGGCAGACTCCGCGAAGACGGAACTCTACATCCCCCTCATCCGCTCCAACTTCTTTGGTGACACGGGTATCCAGTTGGTGAACCCCAATGCGACGGCTGCGAGTGGCGTGAAGATCACCTTCTACACAGACAAAGCAACGTCTGATCTTGTTGTTCCGGGCAACGGCTATGCCGACAGCTATGAGCAGACAGTTGACGTTGATGCAAATGGCTCACTCGCTATCTTCCAAGGGTTTGCAGGCACTTCACGTACCGCCGGCCTGCCTGGTGGTTCGCAAACTGGCCCGGCAAACACCAACGACGGCTGGATTGGCGTCGCGAAGGTTGTTTCTCCGCAACCGCTGCTCGCCGTTGTCAACGATAGTACTCTCAACGCGCAATGGGGTGTTGACAAGCAAAGCACCTACAATGCGGCAACGTCGGATGATGCGGGCACCAAGTTTGCTCTTCCGCTCGTCCGTGGTGGCTTCTTGGACGGATGGTTCTTGACGACTGGGGTGCAGGTGCAAAACACCACCTCGTCTGACATAACCTGCAGCATTACCTACAATGCTTCAACTGACGGAAACGAGTACGCAGGCAAGCAAAATCAGACGATTACTGCCAACGGTGCGTTGAACTTCTACCAAGGTGCTGGTGCAACGACCGAGACCATTGGGACGCTCGAGGGTGTTCCTGGCTGGTACGGCTCCGCAATCGTTGATTGCAGTGGCAATGTTGTGCTGGTGGTCGACGATAGCAACGGTCTTAACCTTGAAAGTGGTGCTGCTGCGACGGTCGTGGTCGACAGCGCAAACTACAACGGCCTCAAGGTCGAATAACACAGACAACTAATTCACCTTTCGTCATAAGAGAGAGCGGGTCTCCCCCAAACCAGGGGACGCCCGCTCTTTCTTTGTGTGCGTATGGGGTAGTGCGTAGGGAAGAGATATTGCCTATTTCGTGAGGATGAACATGGGGTAGTGGCCAAGCCGTCCGGCCTGCTGCGGAAACCGCTCCTCCACCGCCGCGATGAACCGGAGTAGCTGTGTGCCAAAGAGCGCGGGGTGGATGTAGGCTTGGAGGAAGGGGACGCTCACACTTCTCCAGACCACCATCTGGTAGGAAAACTCCCACGACTGCTGCTCAAACCAGGAAGGTGGATGTGGGTGGAAGTAGAGTTTTGGCCCACCCCCGCCCCCAGACAGCTTCATCTTGATGAGTGCATCGCCCGGGTGCAGCAGCATAATCCCCTTAGCAACGACTTTCTTGGCATAGGAGAGCAGTGCATCCCGCATCCGTTGCGGGAAAGTCGTGATCTGCGTCAAGGGGGAGTGATCTCCCCACGTGTAGACCACAACCGCATTTCTTTCTGGCTTCAGCGTGCGGTGAAGCTCACGAAACGCGGTTGCCTGCTCATCGGCGGGGATGTGGTAGATCGTGTTGATGGAAATAGCTCCATCCACCGCACCCGTCGCAATGGGAAGATTGGTCAAATCGGCCTGTATGCAGAGCGCACGCTCGCCCAATTTGCGCTTGACCTCCCGCAGCGCGACAATCGAGAGATCAATGCAAATGCGAGTGCGGAAATTATCGGAGTAGGAGAGATATTCGGGTAACTGCAATGGCCCAGACGCGGCATCAAGCAGATAATCTCCCCCCTCGCCCAACCACTGATTGACCCGTAAGTGGCAACGATGGCGGTATTCGTGGGAGACTGGCCGCAAATCCTCAAACATCGCCGCGTCGGCAAAGAGATCTTCGCTCTTCTTGGCCCACCCAATCTCATCATAGTAGGCTGCCATCTCTTGCTTTTCCTGCCGCGGCGGGGGCAGAGCTATCGTTGTACCCTCTCCACGTTCTCGTGGCAGGGCGTGCGAAGGCAACAAACCAAGTATCCCCTCGCGGACGGGGTAGAGATATGCACCATCCGCTGAGCAGAGCGCGTCGTCTACTGGCTGCCTGATTGTTGCCCCCTCAACCGAGCGCACCTCCCTCTGGAGAATGCGCTCATTGAGGCGAAGCAGCTCATCGTGGTTGACGAACGAGAGGGAGGTGGTGCTGATGGGGCAGCGAAGGATGGGCAGGTGGCTCTGGAGCGTATTGTGGGTGCGCATACTAGTATGGTCACTCATTGAGACACTTCTCGCTCGTGGGGGGGGGGAGCGGTTGCCTGCGACGAGGACGAGGGCGAAGATGGACGTGAGCCGCGGTGTTTGGCGGGCGGTCGTACTTCACCGTTGCTTTGCTCCTTGCCAGAAGGTTTTCTTGGCGATGATCGTTCAGATGATCGCTCGTTGGTTCTCTCTCGCTGTTGTCTTGGTTTGCGGTAGTGGTGGCGATAGGGTTTTTCTGCCTTATCCGGGTGCGCCTCATTCCACTCCTTCAGCCCTTCATTCTGGTTCTTGTAGAAGATCTCCTTGATATCGTCAAACCGATTTTGCTCTTTGAGGTAGCCTTTAATCAGGTAGAAAAACACCCCGCCTTTGGTACGCTGCCGCGAGTTATCCTCCAACAACATCCCGCCTTCGGCCTCGATCTTTTCTGTCTCCTCAAGTTTCTCCATCATGATGTCGATGCCAACCCGTTCGAGGATGCGGTTGATCTGGAGGAGAGGGCGGCGCTCCGTTTCGTTGAGCGTTTCCAGCAGATGATCCATCTTTTTCTTCTGGTCGCGTTCTTTCTTGCGCTGTTCTACTTCGACGCGCTTTGTCTTTTCCTGTTTCTGCTGCTTCTCACGTTGTCGTTTCTTCCTCATGCGATCTCTTCCTTTCAGTATCCTTCTTACATGCTGTGTTTGGATAGTAGTCCAAACGAGTGCTCTCCAACGATTTCCCTCTGGTATGGGTCGGAAGGGGAGAGATTAGGAGCTGGGAGACATTGAGATAAGGTCGCGGACGTGGAAAATATGCAAACCAAAGTGCTGTGATAGGTCGGAACACACGCGCAACCCCCGCACACTCGTCCCGCGCTCATCTAGGGGCGGCGAAAACACCGCAATCCCCATCTGCTGCGGCACCACCGCGATGATCCCACCCCCAACCCCGCTCTTGGCAGGCAACCCCACCCGATATGCCCACTCGCCAGAGAAGTTATACATACCGCACGTGTACATCACGCTGAGGATATCCTGCACATAGTCTGCATCAATCGCGCACGCGCCGGTAATTGGGTTTTCCCCGTTATTGGCAAGCGTCGCCGCCATCACCGCCGCGTCATAGCAGTTGAAAAGCAGCGAACATTGCTGAAAATAGAGGTCAAGCGTCTCATCAATATGGTTCCCCACCATCCCAAAGTTGCGCATCAAATAGGCCATCGCGCGGTTGCGGTCGCCGGTGGTGCGCTCTGAGACAAAAACTGACCCATCCATATACGGCCTTCGCCCAGCATAGCATTGAAACATCTCCAAGACACGGTTGAGCCGCTCCGACGGGCTTGTCCCCTCCACCATATCCGTGATAGCAATCGCCCCCGCATTGACCATCGGGTTGTAAGGGCGGTTGGAACACTCATCAAGGGTGATAGAATTAAACGTATCTCCCGATGGTTCTACCCCAACCTTCGCCAACACTTTGTCACGCCCGTGGGTTTCCAATGCCAAGCCGTAGGTGAAGGGCTTTGACATCGACTGGATGGTAAACATCTCCCGCGTATCGCCGACCTCAAACACTTCTCCCTCAATCGTCACCACGCAAATGCCAAAGAGCGCTGGGTCTACCTTGGCGAGTTCGGGAATATAATTCGCCACCGCGCCCTCATCCAGCGCCCGGTAGCGCTCATAGATGTCGTGCAGAAACGTTTTCAGAATGCTCATGCTGCTCCCGTGATGTCGTGACGCCGAAGCCAATAGTGCGCATAGCCGAAAAACACGATACTGTAGATGCCAATGACGATGGTTGCTTGGAGGGGCGACGGCAAATGCGATGCGTCAAGCCCCGTGTGGGCAAGTGGGTCAAGGCCATAGCTCTCGCGGTTGAGCATCACCAGGGTATTTACATTCTGTTGAACGAGAAATGAGGTAATTGTTCTTGCAATGGGGTTATCCACCGCCGCCAACAGCGATGGCGCACCCGCACTCGCATCCACCACCGTAAAGAGTATCCCCCCCGCCACGCCTGCCATCACCGAACGGCCAATTGCCGCGATTGCGATGGTCAAAAGGACGTAAGGCAGCATCACGTAGAGCGACCGCCCTATCCCCAATGGCAGTAGCAAGAGGTCAGATGGCGTTACGGAGCCGAATGAGCCAAGTGCCCCGCCGTAGAGCAGCGCAAGCCCTACCCCCACCGCCAACGACAACACAATACCAACAAGCAACGCGCCCAATAATGCGAGCACTTTGGCGGTAAGATAGCGACCGCGGTCGGGGTAGCGGGCCAGTTGAACGCGCAACGTCCCCCATTGATACTCACTGCCAAGCACGCCCGCCGCCAAAATAACGGCAAATATCCCCCCAAGACCATTGATCTGCCCAAGCACTTCGCCGAAAACGCCCGGAAACTCCAGTTGGAGGCGATATTGCTCAATCTGCTCGTCGCTCACCACCGTGATACTTGCCTGCCCATCGGTGAATGTCCCTTCGTGCAGGGCGACAACCAAGAACAAAAGCGAGAGGAAGAGTGCGAGTTGGGCCAGAAAGCCTATGAGGAGTACCCACGCCATTGGACGGCGCGAAATCTTGATCCATTCTGCTCGTATCAAGTGCCACATGACGATGTATCCGTGATTTGCAAGAAAAACTCTTCAAGGCTAACGTCGTGCGTCCCGATTTCGGCAACCGATATTCCCTCTTTGGTCAAAATCGCGTTCAGTTCAGATGTACGGTCGCCCGGCGCATCAACCAAGAAGACGGTTTCTCCCCCGTCGTCTGCCACTTCACCCGCCGTCTGCTTACTTTCTTCGCTCTGTGCCGCTGCGGTATCATTTGCCGTATCGTTTGGGGAGAGCGAGCGGATATTACTGACCCACTCCACCGATTGCAGCACCGAACGCGCGGTATTGGGGTCGCTCGCCACACGCAGGCGGATAGCTTGACCACGCTTCAGCAGCTCATCAACCACGCCCTCCGCAAGCACGCGGCCCTCTTTGAGGATGGCCACACGGTGGCAGATCTGCTCAACTTCGTGCAGCAGGTGGCTGGAGAGGAAAATCGTATGCCCTTCCTTCGCCAGCGCCGTGATGAGTTGGCGTATCTCGACCATACCAGCCGGATCAAGGCCATTGGTCGGCTCATCAAGGATAATGACCTCTGGGTTATCAAGCAGCGCCGCGGCAATCGCCAACCGTTGCTTCATCCCCTGCGAGTAGGTCTTGAATTTGCGTTTGGCGTCGTCTTGCAGCTCTACAATGCGCAACACCTCTTCAATGCGGCTCTGTGCATTGGCAAGATTGGTCATCGTGGCGAGGACGCGCAAATTATCAAAGCCGCTCAGGTAGGGGTAAAAGGCGGGATATTCAACCATCGCCCCGACGTGGCGAAGCGCTTCTTGTGGAGCTTGCTGCACGCTGTGGCCCAAAATAGTCGTCTGGCCACTGGTCGGGCGGATAAGGCCAAGCAGCAGCGCGATAGTCGTGGTTTTGCCTGCGCCGTTCGGCCCCAAAAAGCCAAATACCTCCCCCTGCGGGACGGCAAAAGAGACATCATCAACCACCACCCGCTCCCGAAATTGCTTCGTGAGGTGATCTGCTTGTATGGCAAATGCTGACATCGTGCGTTGCTCCTTGTGAGCTTGAATAGAAAAAGGGAGCCACCCATAGTGTGCTTCCTTCCACAGGATTATTATAGCACACACGGGCTTGCACCCACAGGCTTGCACCTGCGGCTTCCCCTTATTTCCTTTCTGATGTGCCGATACAGCAGGAGTATATGTGCGTTACGGTGATGAGGGCAGGGGCGCAAGTTGATCTCCCTGCGCATCTGCTTGGTCTTCGGGCCGGATATTGTCCTCAACGAACGTGCGCAATATCTCGCGCTGTTCGGGCGTGCCGAGAATAGCAAGCATCTCGCCGGGCGCAAAGACGTGGGCACCATCCGGGTTGTGGAAAATCTCATCATGATGCACTATCGCCACGATAGAAGCCCCCGTCCGACGGCGGATATCCGCCTCTCGGATGGTCTTGCCAACTAGCAAACTATGCGTGGGCACCGTCACCCACTCAATCTCCAACGACTGGCTTGCGCGGCGGATATCGCGGAGGAGTTGCATACTCTTGCCAGTGATATCAGTCGTGCAGATGGGCGCATAGAGTTCGTAGTGCACCGCGTCGCTGAAGCGCTGTACGTCGGAAGGGGAAACCTGGAAGTGGATCAAGACCTGCCGCACCATCTCCAACCCGGCCTCAAACTCCGGCTGGACGGTCTCATGCACGCCCAAATTGCGCAGTTCAGTCAGGTGGTCGAGGTGCTTGGCCCGCGCCACGATGTGCAGACGTGGGTTGAGTTCAAGCGCCCGTTGCGCCAACAGCCGCGACTCTACCTCGTCCGGCAGGGTCATCAGCAAGAGGCGAGCATGTCCAACTCCGGCGGCCTCCAACACAATCGGGCTGGCTGCATCGCCGTAGATGATGGGGAAGCCTTGTGATTTGCAATTCTCGACAATGCGGTGGTCAAGCTCTACCAGCACATATGGCAGCCCAACCCGCTGCATGACCTTCGTCGCCGCTTGCCCCACTCGGCCATACCCAGAGATGATGATGTGATCGCGCAATTCTTCCTTGGGCAGGTTGAAGGTGGAGAGCGGCTCTCGTGGCACCCGCTTCCGCCACAAACCGTAGAGCGGCACCGCCAAACGCGATACGAAAGGCGTCAATAGCATCGTGACGAGGGCCGTCGTTAGCACAAGCGCATAGAGATCTTGCGTAATACTGTCGGTGTTCAGCCCAACCCGCGCCAGCACAAACGAAAATTCGCCGACTTGGAAGAGGCCTAGCCCAACAACCAATGGCGCGCTATTACCGTAGCCGAAAGACCGCGTAATAACGGTAAAAATGATGCTCTTACCAAGGAAGACCAACCCTACGGCCATCGCCACAAGACCAAGGTTCTCAACCAAAAAGGCCGGATCAAGTAGCATCCCCGCCGATACGAAGAATAGCAGGCCGAAGATGTCGCGGAGAGGGATGACATCGCTCAAGGCTTGGTGGCTGTAGTCCGACTCGCTGAGCACCATCCCCGCCACAAATGCTCCAAACGCAAAGGAGAGGCCAAAAAGATAGGTGCCATAGCCTACACCCACCCCAATCGCCACCACCGCCAAGAGAAATAGCTCCCGCGAATTCCAACTGGCAATGAGCTTGAGTAGCATGGGCATCACGCGGGTGCCAATGAAAATCATCATGGCGAGGAAAATAATCGCCCGCACAACCGCCCACCCCAACATAGGCAAGGTCGAGGAGAGATCGCTAAGCGTGGGCAAAATAATCATCATCGGTACGACGGCGAGATCTTGCATCACGAGCATACCGATCATCACGCGGCTCGCCAAAGTGCCCAAGACGCCTTGCGACATCAGGGTTTTGAGGATGACCATGGTGCTCGATAGGGAAATGAGCGCGCCAAACCACAACGCTTGCACCCAATCCCAGCCAAAGAGCAACGTCCCTATGCCATACCCAAAGAGGATTGTGAGAATCATCTGGATTGGAGCGCCGATCATTGCCACCAGACGCACAGGACGCAATTCTTTGAGCGAAAACTCTAGCCCAAGCGCAAAGAGCAACAAGGCAACGCCTATTTCTGCGAGCAGCTCAATGTTGTGAACCTCATCAATGATCACCAGACCAGTGTGCGGGCTGAGCAGCACACCAACAACAATGTAGCCTATCAACAACGGCTGCCCAAGCCGATGAGCAACAAGCCCGCCTACCATCGCGGCAACAAGAATGATCGCAATATCAGCAGCAATCCCCACGGTGTTTCTCTCAATCCTTTCTATTTATTTATCTTCAATAGCATCTTCGGTATCATCCTCAATCTCGTCCTCCGCGCCGTCCTCCGCGCCGTCCGGCTGCAGAAACAGCCAAAGAGCCTGCCTGCCCAACGGAGCGATGATCCACAGCAAGAGGGTCATGATAATCGCAGAGGCAAGGCACCATGCACACGTCGCACCAATCACGAACGGCTCTAGGAAGGTGAGGTAAATAGAAAAGAGTGTACCCGCCACAACCATCGCCGTGGCGGCAAGCCACCCGATCTGCTCCAGACGACCGTGGGCAAACTGGCCCACCGCCGCCGCCAGCAGGATAAGCACATACCCCACCGCGCCCAGTACTCCAACCGGCAGCACGCCAAACAGCATGGCGTAGGGGCTTTGCTGGACGGTGTTGCAATCGCCGACCGGCCCGCATACCGCCGTGACCTGGTTCATCTCCACATAGGAGAGGTAGGCCGCAACACCAAAGCCTATCAACGAGAGCACGGGAATGCTCCAAATGCGCCACGATGCGGGAGGTGTGGGCAGGGGGCGGCTGAAGGTTGCGCCAACATAGCCCGCCGTGCCGACCATCGCCAGCAGCACGATAATCGCCAGCGTGTTACCAACCGGATCGAGGGAGATTTTCTCTACAATGGTGAGCGCGCGTGACTCAGGTAATGTTAGGCCGCTCGTGGGCGTGGCGTCAGGATCGCCATCCTCTTCCGCCGATTGGCGAGATTCGGTTCGCTCTTCGCCAGAGTCTGTGGCATCTCTATCCGTTTCTTGGCTAGTTTGGTCGTTCTTATCATCTTCCTCCGATTGCCTCTCTTCGTCGTCCTCTTCCTCATCATCCGAATTGGCTTCTTGCGTCGCCTCCATTTGCCGCTCTTGCTCAATGGCATCCTGCAGGCCGGAGATGGCTGGGAAACCCACCCCGCCCTGCTCTAGATACTCCTCTACAAGGCCAGGAAATTGGTCGGGGATTTCGCCTGAGCCAACAAGCACAACGTCGTCAATAATGAGGGTCGGGACGCCAATGCGGCCATCGGGGATATCAAGCTCCTCCACTGCCGCGCGGTAGATATCTTGCCCCTGCGGCAGTGAGGTATCTACCCCGACCACTTGCAATTGATCTTCATATTGCTCAAAGAGTGGGGGGAGATCTTCGGTGATGACCGTGTGGCAATGGGGGCATGAAGGCGAGTAGAAGAGCACCGCCCGTACGACTGGCTCTTCTGCGTGGGCAACGGGAGCAACGGGGGCCAAAGCACCCACCATTGCCCATAGAATGGCCACTATCCCCCCCATCCACAGCAAAAGACGATGATTTCTCATAGATGTTTACCCTTCAGGGCGTTCCTCCCACCCGCTTTCAGCGGTGGGAG
>CAZGLO010000100.1:0-10821 GCA_964526735.1 uncultured Chloroflexaceae bacterium
GAAGGACTGAAACAGCCGGTCGATGTCCTGCTGGGCGATGCCTATTCCCGTATCCCACACGACAAAGGAAATGGCCTGGTTTTCGCGGTCGTCCCGCACGATGAGGCCAATCTGCCCGCCCTCGTCGGTAAACTTAACGGCGTTGCTCAATAGATTGATAAGAATCTGCTTGAAGCGGCGCTCATCTACCAAGATGGTCGACACATGACTATCGTAGGTCTCCGATATACGAATGCGCTTGGCTGTTGCCTGGGTGCGCACAATCTGGAGGCTTGCTTTGCACATACGCTCCATCTCTACCGGCCGGATATCCAGCTCAATCTTGCCAGATTCGACTTGTGCCACGTCAAGGATATCGTTGATGAGGGCCAGCAAATGCCGTCCACTTTCATCAATGCGGTGGATAGAGGTGCGTTGTTTTTCGGTGATTTCGCCGTAGATGCCTTCATCAAGCGCTTCGGAGATGCCCAAGATGGCGTTGAGTGGGGTACGTAGTTCGTGGCTCACTGCGGCCAAAAACTCATCCTTTTGCCTGGCGACTTGTTCAAGCTCGATGTTGGCACGTCGCAAGACGTCCTCCGCCCGTTTGCGGCTGGTGATATCGTTGGAGATGCCCGCCAACGCATAGACATTGCCATTGTGGTCGTAGAGCGGGAATTTGCTTGAACTATAGACATAGGGGCCATCGTCACCCAAAATCGTCTCTTCAAATTCAGCCGCCCCTCCCGCCTGCAAAATCTGTTGATCATTGTGGTGGAAGATCGTTGCAACTTCCATATCGAAAAGATCGTCATCTGTCTTACCAATGCATGATTCTGGCGTCTTTTGTATCAACGACGCAAAATAGTTGTTGACGAGCACATATCTTCCCTGCATGTCTTTGATGTAGACCGCCGCGGGGGAAAAATCGAGCAGCCCTTGCAAGAACGACTGGTTTTTGCGCAATGTTTCTTCGGCCTGGCGGATGTTCTCATAGCTCTGCTGCAGCGATTGCGCCATCTGGTCGATACTCATCGCCAACTGCCCCAGCTCACCACCGTAGTAGGGCGGGCCAATGCGGGTAGAGAGGTCACCCTTGGAGATAGAACCAGTTGTCTCGACAAGCCGCACGATCCGGCGCACAAGAACATACTCGCCAAGCAGCCATGCCGCCACCAGCGAAAAGAGCGTTGCGATGGCAAGCCCGATCAGGTTGCGTTGGAGGGTGCTTTTCGCTTCGGCAAAGGCGATCTCGGTTGGAAGACCAATTAAGACATAGGCGGCATTTTCCTGCGAGGGGGTGGAGAGCGGGGTGTAGCCGTATAGCCGCGAAACGCCATCTATCCCATTCGCTTCGGTCGTGCCAGGTTCGCTGCTTCCCAAGACCGAATCGATGATCTGGGCATCAACCACCGATTTCCCAATCCACTGCTCTGGGTTTGGATAGTGGGTGAGGACAGTACCGTTCTCATCAACCACCGTCAGCACAGCACCGTCGGGCAGATTGGCCCGCTCTGCCATATGGTCGAGCCACGTCAGGTCGAGTGCAGTGAGGACGATGGCCTGCAGATCGCCGGTGGTGCTTTCTATGGCGGGGTAAACGAAGATAATCACCGCGCTGCCGGTGGCGCGGCCAATAAGATACCCGCTCATTGAGAAATCTCGCGTCTCAAGCAGCCGTTGATAATAATCTCGGTCGCTGATATTGATGGCTCGGTCAGTTGGCGCACTATTGCAAAAGACTTCTCCCGAAGGGTAAATAGCCGACATGCCGGTGTAGGCGGGAAAGTGGGGGGCAATCTTTGCTAAAATATCCTCACACGCTTTGGGCTGACGGTGTTGGATAGCAGGAAGTTGGGCAAGGGCAATCAGTAACTGCCGTGCCCCCTGGATTTGCAACTCTTGCTCAGCAGCGACGATGCGGGTAAGCCGAAGGGCTTCTGCTTGGGCGTCGGCAGCAGAACGGCGGGCTTGCTCTCCACCCGTGACAAGGAATAGAACAAGCGATGGCAGGATCGCCAATATCACTAATAGAAGTAAGCGTGTACGAACGCTGTCAAGACCCGACATATCTCTCTCCTGAGCATTGTAAAAACATTGTCAGATACGTGTAGCGGATACAAAGTAGTCTTTTTGTGTTTCTTTCGTATTTTTTCGTCTTTCTATGGTACCAAAAAAACGCATGTTGCGTGATCGCACAAATTCCGGTATGGTATTCGTACGACCCCACGTACTTCACTTGTCAACGGCCTGTCAATAGCCTGTCAACGGCCTGTCAACGGCCTGTCAACGGCCCAAAGATCGTCATTCGTTCTCTTGAGAGTAAAGGGAAAGGATAGATAAAGGACAGATATATGAATTCACAACTATGGAATACGGCAAAAACAGCCATCCTGCTCGCTTCGCTGACGGCACTCTTTATGGCGATTGGCTTTATGATCGGTGGAAAATTCGGCATCATCTTCGCATTTGGCATTGCGGTGGTGATGAATATGGGGGCGTGGTGGTTCTCCGACAGCCTCGCGCTCAAGATGAGCGGTGCTATCGAGGTCAGTCCTTCCGAAGCGCCGACCTTGCACCAAATCGTTGAGCGGTTGTCGGCGCGGGCCGAGATCCCCAAGCCAGCCGTCTACATCATCGAAAGCCCCATGCCCAATGCATTTGCCACCGGACGCAGCCCAAACAAAGGCGCAGTGGCCGCAACCACCGGCATTATGCAGATGCTCAGCACAGAAGAGCTGGCAGGCGTGATGGCGCACGAATTGGCGCACATCAAGAACCGCGACACGCTTATCTCAAGCATCGCAGCGACCGTCGCCGGTGCGATTACCATGCTGGCCGATATGGCGATGTGGTCGATGATTTTTGGGATGTTTATGGGAGATGATGATGATGATGGCGGGGGGTTGGGGGAGATGGTGTCAGGCATCTTGATGATTGTCGTCGCCCCCATCGCCGCCTCGCTCATCCAGATGGCCATCTCCCGCTCGCGAGAGTATACCGCCGATGCGGGCGGCGCGCGCATCTTGGGCGATGGCAATCCACTGGCCGACGCCCTGGCCAAGCTAGAGCACGGGGCGCGCGAAGCGCATGTGCAAGTCAACCCGGCCACCTCGCACCTCTACATCGTCAACCCGCTGGACGGAGGAACGATTGCGGGGTTTTTCAGCACGCACCCGCCAACTGAAGAACGCATCAGTCGGCTGCGGAGCATGCACATCGCTGGCTAACATTGGTGAATATTGGCCAACATTTCAGGCTAGCATTTCTGTAGACGGTTGCAAGAGACAGAAAGACACCCACGTGGCGGAACACCAAACATGGCCCGTCGTGTGGGTGTCTTTGCTAACTGCTCAGAAGAAAGAGGTATTCCCCACTGATAGGAGAGGATGTTGTCTTACCAGTATCGATCTTGGTCGTCGCTATAGGTATCGACGCGGCCCCAGATGAACGCGACGAGCGCTGGCCCCAACGCCATCACCAACATAACCCCAAAGGCTGCCATTGATCCTGCATCCATAGTGCGCGACACACGGCCCCATCTAAATGAGCTTGGGCACATGTGCCGGTCTTCCCTTTCTAGGTGCGCAACAGCGTCGTGCGCACATCCAAGCTGTGTTTCTTGACACTCGGACAGAAGCACCATCCGCCTTGCAAACGCAAGAACCTCTTTGGCGCAACGTCGGTTGCTTTGTAGGAAAAGTATACCACAAATATTATATGTTGCAACAAAATTGTTTATGGGACAGTAGTTTGCACCACGTATCATTTGCGAAGTGGGAGAAGTTTGGTGTCAGCTACCCAGGGCTAAAGCACCTGGGCTTGTGCTCGCTCCTCCACCCGTCGGTGGTGCAGCACAATAGGCTGGCTGACAACCAGCCCGATATGCGATATTCACGGCAGCGTTCGTATCCGCAGCGGCGGTATGGCCGCACGAGAGGCAACAAAAATGGGATTGGGTCTTTCGATTGTTTTTATCACAATAGCCACATGCAGCACAGGTACGACTGGTGTTGCGCGGATGAGAGAGAACAACCCCGCCTCAAAGCTTGATGCGCTTGAACGCCTCCCCCGCCTGGAACCCAGCCTCCTGCCCCTGCTGCAATGCACGTTGCCGCATCCGCGGAATCCAACTATCGGTTTCGCGGATTTGGCTTTTGTGCTCGTGGAGGGCTTCGATCTTGAGATCAAGCGTATCGCTCACGTCTTCGGTGTAGTCGGCGCGCTCTGGCGACCACAAAAAGAGGTATTCTGGCCGCCACAGCGAAATGCCAATCTGGCTCAACCCAGGTACATAAAGATGATCACGCGCATTGACCACGCCCTCAAGCACGGCAAAGCCAATCGTACGGTGGTCGGGGTGGAGCATATATGCGCGCCAGGGGTCGTGGGTAAAGATGTAGCGCGGGCGGAAATGGCGGATATAGAGCGCCATCTCTAGGCGGAGGGCGGGGGAAAGCTCGATCTCGCCATCGTTGTAGCGCAGGAAAATGACATGCCGAACGCCAAGTTTCGTTGCGGCGTTGCGCTGCTCCTCCTCTCGTATGTCGGCAAGCCGGTGTGGACTCATATGCGGGTCGTGACTGCCTTTATTACCGTTGGTGCATACAACATATGTCGCTTCCCATCCTTGCTGCACCAACTTGGCCACCGTCGCGCCACACCCAACCTCGTTGTCGTCAGGGTGCGCGCCAATCACCAAGAGGCGATCTTGTCCGAGCGGGGCGGTTGAAAATGACATGATCTACATCCCTTCTACCATCGTGTGCTTATATGAGTGTTTACATATGTGTTTATGTGGCCGTCGCAACATGACCAACATCGTGCGCATCGGGGCACGGTGTGACACACCGTTCAGTCAGCACGTCGTAGAGATGCTGAATGCGGCAAGCGATGTGTGACCATCCGTAGTTCAACGTGTGCAGACGGCTCTCCCGCGCCAACGACCGCCGTAGCGAGTCGTCGGTGAGGATGTGCTCAATGCGGGTCGCGAGGTGCTCTGGGCTTGCGGGCGGCACTAACATCCCACTTTTGCCATTCTCAATGATACGCGAAAGGCCACCCACATCCGACGCCACCACCGGCACCCCACATGCACACGCCTCAAGTGCGGCCATCCCGAATGATTCATAAAACGACGGCATGGTGAAAATATCGGCTGCGTTGTAGTATGTTGGCAGATCGTGATGTGGGAGAGCGCCAGAGAAAGTTACCGCATCACGGACGCCATATTCCTCTCGCAAATCGGCTAAACGGTGTTGTTCTGCATTCCACTCAGATGGCGTAGCCTCATCTCCGCCGCCGATTAGCATCACTCGCAGGTGGTCGCGCCATTCTGGCGAGCGTTCGTGCAACAAGCCAAGCGCTTGGATCAGGATATCGAACCCTTTGAGCGGCTCCATTCGGCCAATGCCAAGCAGCAGCCGGTGCGAGAGCGGGATACCAAGCTGTTCACGAGCCATACGTTGTGGGCGCGGGCGGAAATGATGCAAATCAACCCCGCAGGGTATCACCGTGATGTGGTCAGGATCGGCTCCGTAATGCCAGACCATCTGTGCGCGGTCGAGCGGGGTAGCCGCCACAACTGCATCTGCCTCGTGCAAAAGCCGCCGTTCGATGGCGATGCGGGTGGCATGCTCACGTTCGTCATCGCTGCGGGCGACGCGGTTTTTCATCGCCCCAAGCGTGTGGAACATCTGGATGACCGGCGCATCCCACTCATCGCGCAGCTGCAGCGCCACCTCGCCAGATAGCCAGTAGTGGCTGTGGAGAACATCGTAGGAAAGCCGCTGTTCAATCGCAAATGTACGTATTTGGTGGACAAAGGTTGGGATATAATCAAGGAGCGTGTTTTTATCGCAGGGAGTGGTCGGCCCGGCTGGTATCGTAATCAACCTCACCCCGTCTCCAAGCGGGACGATATGGGGAGAGGCGTGATCTTGCTGCCGCGTGAAGATATCTACCGCGACACCACGATGCCCCAACTCACGGGCCAATTCACGAACGTAGACGTTGAGCCCACCAGCCTCCTTGCCACCAAGACGGGCAAGCGGGCTGGTGTGCATGCTGATCATTGCAATTCGCATAAAGTAACGGTTACTCCCATATACGGTAGCGCAGCAGCGCAAGGATGGCGTAAAACCCTTGAGAAGGGTGCATTTTCTTGCCTTCTTCGTAGGTACGCCCAAGATAGCTCACCGGCACCTCGTAGATGCGGTGGCCGCGCCGCAACACTTTCGCGGTAATTTCTGGTTCAATCCGAAAATCGTTGGACTCTAAGTGGAAACTGCGAAGAATATCGGTACGTATGGCTTTATAACATGTTTCCATGTCGGAGATCCAACTATTAAACAAAAAATTGGTGATGAATGTCAGCCCCTTGTTGCCCAATGCATTCCAAAAGTACATCCCCGTGTGTCGCCCCATAAAGCGGCTGCCAAACACGACCTCCACCCGCCGCTGCACGATAGGGCGCACCAGCTCGTAGTAGTCGTTGGGGTCATATTCGAGGTCGGCATCCTGAACAATAGTAATCTCGCCGCGGGCGTGGGCAATACCACTCCGCACCGCCGCCCCCTTACCACGGTTGTAGGGGTGCCGGATGATGCGCATACTAGGGTCGTGGGCGGCTTCTTGTTGCAGTAGTGCGAAGGTGCGGTCTGAGGAGTTGTCATCAACGGCAATGATTTCTTTCTCGATGGCGACAGCGCGGACGGCGTGGAGGATCTCAACAATCGTCTTCTCTTCGTTATAGCAGGGCATGATGACCGTCAAAAGCGGTCGGCCATCATGCCCCAAAAAAGCTTCTTCATTCATTTGTGGTCACTAACCCCATCCGAATAGCGTACCGGACTAACCCGGCCACATCGTGAATATCTAACCGTTCCATCAACTGCGACCGATGCGATTCGACCGTCTTGACGCTGATGCTGAGAAGCTGGGCAATCTCTTGGGTCGAATGGCCTTCGGCGATCAACTGTAAAATCTCACGTTGGCGGCGCGTCAATCGTTCAAGCGAATTGACCTCGCCCCCAACCCGTCGGACATAGTTGGCGACGACATGTTTCGACACCGCTGGGCTGAGGTAGGTTTCGTCGCGCCCCACCGCGCGGATGGCGATTTCAAGCTCGGCTGTGCCTGCATCTTTCAAGATGTAGCCCATTGCCCCGGCGCGGAGGGCTTGGAGGACGTATTCTTCACTGGCGTGCATCGACAGAATAATCACCCGTACCTCAGGGAACGACTTGGCGATACGGGCGGTTGCTTCTAGCCCATTAAGCCCCGCCATCGCAATGTCCATCAAGACGACATCGGGATGGTGCTGCTCAATCAGTCGGATCGCCTCACGCCCATCGCCCGCCTCGCCCACCACCTCCACCCGATCGATGTTTTCGAGCAGGGCGCGGATGCCAGCGCGGACAATGGTGTGATCTTCCACTAACACAATACGAATAAGATCCATGGATGTGCTTTTCTTGTGATGTATTTCTAGCAACCAAGAACCCTTGGCTGCCGATCTGGAATGGGAAAATAGACTCGTATCTCTGTCCCGCTGTGCGGCTGCGAACGGATCTCAAATTTCCCGCCCGCAAGTAACACTCGTTCTTTCATCCCCAACAACCCTAAACTCGACCCCCGCACGGCATGTTCTTCGGCGGCGCGCACATTGAACCCCACCCCATCATCCTGGATATTCAGCGATACTTCGTCGTCTTGCTGCTTTAGCTCAATGCGCACTTTGGTTGCCTGTGCGTGGCGGACGACATTGGTCACGGCTTCCTGCGTCACGCGGAAACAGACCGTCTCCATATCTGGCGGAAGGCGTGTTTCTATCGTATCAGCAATAAACTCTGCGGTAAAGTTGCCCCACTGCGCTTGGCGGTCAACATACCACCGCAACGCCGCCACCAACCCCAAATCATCCAGCAGCGAGGGGCGCAAATCGAGCGAGAGGTTGCGGACGTGTTGGAGAGCATGGTCGACAATCGAAATGCTCTCTTCCAGGTGGGCTGAGAGCTTACTCTTGTCGGGAATGCGCTGTATCGCCTGGATACTAATCTTCACCGCCGTCAACGACTGCCCAATCTCATCGTGCAGTTCGCGGGCGATGTGATGCCGTTCCACCTCTTGCACTTCCATCAGCCGCCGCGACAAAATTTGCAACCGTTCGCGGCCAGCCCGCACTTGCTCAAACAGCCGGGCGTGGTGGATGGCCACCGCCAATTGATCTGCCACCTCGTGCGCAATGGAGAGATGTTGCTTGTGGAAGGCGTGTGTCGTGATTGCTCCAAGGTTGATCTCTCCAATCAACTGTCCATCGGCGATGAGCGGGGCGCTGATGTATGAACGTATCCCCAAATCGAGCAACTCTTGCACGGCGGGGGGGCGGCTTGTCAACGCGGTGATATCTTCGATGTAGCGGGCATTGCCTTGGTGAATGCCTTCTGGGGCGCTTGGCACGATGAGCGGCAACCGCGTACCGGGTGGGGCAAAGTTCCCCCCCTCATCATCGCTACACTTCACATCGTCAACGAGCGTCACCGGCTGCCCGCTCTCCAAATCAAACCCCACAATGCTTGCCCACTGGTAGGGCACCAACCGCCGGATGTGGCTGAGAGCCGCTTGCGCAATCGCTTCAGAGGTCTGCGCAGTGAGGATAGCCTGATCGATTTCGCGCATGTTCTTCAGCCGTTCCGTGTAGAGGCGGAGTGCTTTCTCTGCCCGATCACGTTCTGCACGGGTGCGTAGTGCTATGATACCATACGCAAGATCATTGGCCATTTCCATCAGGAGTTTGACCTCTTCCTTGCCAAAAGAGTCGGGTTGTTTGGAGTAGATGTTGAGCACCCCAAAGGGCTGCGTATCGACCATCAGGGGGAGCGCGACCGACGATGCAAACCCGCACCGCGCCGCGTGCTCGTGCCACGACGCATAGGTTGAGTCGTTCAAGATATTCTTGGCAACGCAAGGTGTCCCCGTGCGGATGGCGGTGTGGGTCGGGCCATATCCTTTGCCGCTGTTTGTCCACGTAATGTCGATGGTTCGGACGTTGCCCTCCTCATACCCCGCCTGCGCAACCAGACGGATCGATTGGTCTTTTTCATTGCGCTTGACAAACCCCGCCCACGCCAACCGATAGCCGCCCACTTCAACGATGATCCGGCAAATGTCCCGCAGAAAGGCCGACTCGTCGCTGGCATGGATCAGCGATTGGTTACACTCATTGAGCGTCCGCAGGGCACGGTGAGCACTTCGTAGATCTTCCTCTGCGCGCTTGCGGGCGATGAACTGGCCGATCTGGTTGCCGATATCGGTAACCATCTTGATGATATCGTCGTCGGGCGTGGGGATGGAGCGGCCAAAGAACGCCATCACGCCTATCACGCCATCGCCGTTGAGGATAGGAAAGGCAAACCCTGACGTTAGCCCATGGCCGACGAGTAGCGGGGCCTGGTGGATGCGCGTGTCGAGAAGGACGTCGCGCACCCATTCGGGGTAGCCCTTCGACCACACCCGCCCGTGCAGCCCGCATGACGGCACAAACGTAATCGTCCGGCACTCCTCCTCATACGATTCCATTGGCAGCGATGGCATATGCCACCACCCTGCCCATCGCAAAACACGCGATTCGGCATCGACAAGCCACATCTCGCCAAGCTCCCACCGTTCGCCCTCGCATATCGCCCTGAGCAGGTTGGGGATGGCATTCCAGAGCGTGGCAGCCTGTGCAAGCACACTGGTCACGGCAAAGCGCGTCATACGGCGGGCTTCGGCCTGCTTGCGCTCGGAAATATCGCGGAAGGTGGCCAGATAGGCAGCTTCACTCTCCCATTCCGTCTCTACCACGCGCATTTCGGCAACGAGTTTTTGCCCATCACGGCGAAAGACATCCATCTCTGTCTGCTCGCCTGCAACCATAGGAAAACCAAAGGAGTAATCGACCAGTTCGTCGGCGCGGCGGCCAAACATTGTTTCTCCTGCCGGGTTGAGGAAGCGCACAATACCCTGCATATCTACAATAATGATCCCATCTGCGTTCTTCTCAATGATTGTGCGGAGCCGTTGCTCATTCATCTGTGCCGCGCGCATTGACTCTTGGACGGTGGTGCGCAGTCGGTGGCGCTCGATGGCGTAACGCAGGGAGCGCGACACAAGCGGGGCACACCATTCGGTGCCGCGCATCACAATCTGCTTTGAGAGGTAGTCCTCCGCACCCTCGTGAACAATCTGCATTGCCAAATCTTCATCATCTACGTTGCTCAGCACCACAATCGGCAATCGGGGGGCATACGACTGCATCCGCACAAAGGAATCTATCCCTTGGCTATCGGGAAAAAATAACCCCATGAGGATGACATCGATAGGAGGAACAGTAGGAGTATTGAGGAAGGCGGCGGCTTCGGGGATAGCCGATACGTGGTCAATCGCAAAGGGAGTCGTCGTCTCACTCCCCATTATATCTTGAAGCACCCGGACATCTTCTTCATTTTGTTCGACAATCAATACATGAACAGGCTTCTGATCTTGCTGCATAGCACATACTCTCTCTCACAATGGGGAATGGATCTTTCAATCTGCTACCCTGACTTTCAACAAACAACAGCGGGTAGTGTGTTATAGTATTGTATTATAACTGAAACAAGCGAGCACGTCTTGTCGGTTTTTGTTGATATCTTGTTGAGTCTTCTCGGCTTGTACAATGACCTCAAGCTTCAGCAGCAGGCCAAAGTCGCACTGCGAGAGCTGGGGGGAGACCCCGTAGAGATTGTGCTTGTAACCGCACTGACTAAAGTCAGGCGGCTTGTCCCTGGCGCGACGGCAGAGCCGTCTCCGAGACAATAG
>CAZGLO010000101.1:0-2859 GCA_964526735.1 uncultured Chloroflexaceae bacterium
TTTCCTCCACTGCCGTTCAAACGGCGTGGCTTCCACCGCGTAAGAGTCGGTGAGAGTTTTTGGGGGATAGTAGGTTGAGGGCCTGACGGAAGCGGAAGTTAGGACGTTTTTTTTGGGCGGCGGGGCGAAGCCCCGCCGCCCAAAAACGTCACCTTCCTTAACAAACAACCTACATTCACCCAACCACTACGGCTCAAACCGCGGTGTATTGGGGCCACTGTGCGACAAGAATGGCAGGAAGAGGATGCTATTTGCCTGCACCGAGCCATTCTGCCGCGTCACGTCCTTCTGCAGGGCCGAGGTCGTGAAGTCTCGCCCAGCCAGGTCGTTGAGGCGGGCTTCGGAGATGGTCAGCGCGCTGACACTGCCGAGTGCAGCGTCGGGGGCGAGGCGCATCTTCACCGTTGCCAACGCCTTGTCGCCGGAGAGTGGTTCATCGTTGACGAGCGCCAAGGAGAATCGCACGATACCCGCTTCGGTGTTGTTGTAGGAGAGCGTGAAGTTGCTGGTATCATCCGTTGTCATCACCTTCTCAACCTGCTCGACCACGGTGGGATCATAGGTGATGGCAAACTCGCCGCCAGCCCACTGCGACAGGTTTTCCGCCTCCAACGTCACTTGCAGTAGCTGTCCTTGGAAGCCTGAGATGTCTGACAGCTTCAGCACCACCTCCGACGCGGCGGTGGTTGATTGCGGGGCGGCCATGGAAGCGGTATTTGCCTCTGCCACGGTGGGCCAACTGCTGTGCGCGGCGTAGTAGAGAATCATCGTGGCGTCTGCAGCGTCGACACTCCCATTGCCATTAACGTCGCCCGCATATGCTTGATTGGCAGTTCCCTGCTTCTGGCCGTTGGCGATTTGCAGGGCGATAAAGGCATCCGCCGCCATCACCACGCCATTGCCATCAAGGTCGCCAAGCTTATAGGCACCAGCTTCGCTCACGTGGAAGGTGCCATCCTGAAGCGACAGCGGGATAAACCCAGGGCCGCCATACGTCCCGCCACCGTAGATTTCGCCAGGAGCGTAGATGTTCGACCCACCCACGTTCTCAACGAACTCTTTCAGGTTGAGGATGCTCTGATCGCCATCTTGCCCCTTGACCTTGAATGTCACCCAGAAGAGTGAACCCTCGCCATAGAGCATTGGCGGGTCGCCGCTCACGATGGTCGAAATCTTCAGCCGCTGGAACGTGGTAGAGTAGGGATCGGTTGAGCCACCGTAGGGATCAACTGCGTCAACCCACTGGTAATCGGTCGTGAGCGGGGTATTTTCCACTTTCACCGGCTCAATAACCGCCCCATCGAAGTCAAGCCAGATATCGCTGGCGGAGATTTGGAGGCCATTCGCATTGCGGATATTAACCGGCACCACGGCTTCCTCACCCGGCTTCGCCCACACATCCGGCACCCACAGCTCCACCGTGCCAAATGGTGCACACGCGGTGTTTGACTTCATCAGCTCGACAAGACCACCATCATTACCGTTGCCAGCGGGTTCAGTCTCGCCCTCATCGCCCTCGTCTTCAGGGTCATCGCCCTCGTCTTCAGGGTCATCGCCCTCGTCTTCGGGGTCGTCATTCCCCTTATCACCATCATCATCGCCATTTCCCTTGCCGTTTTCATGGGGATTCATCAAGGCTCTGACCTGGTAACAATAGGTTTTGCCGTGCTCAAGGCCTTCAGAGTCGAAGTAGACCGTATCAGTGACAATATCTTGGATGGGTTGCAGGCTATTCGTGTCGCTGATACTGCGCATCACCCGATAGCCGGTCACGTTGGGGTTGTTTGGAGCATTCCAGTCAAGCTGCATGCTCGTGTAGCCAGGATCAACGTCTAGGTGGAACGCGCCGCGGCCTTCGTCATCATCATCGCCGCATTCGTCGTCATCTCCACACTCATCATCGTCATCATCATCTGGCGGGGTGCCGTAGCAGTCGTGCCACGCCGATGCACCCAACAAGAAGGCCGAATCGCCGCCGTCAGGGTATTGCGACCCCTTGCTGCAGGGCGAATCGAGGGTGACCACAACCGAGTCTGTGCCTTCGGGCACCGCCGGAATGACCAGTTCAACGATATTGAGCATTTCCTCTTGCGGAGCGGTAATCGTATGGTGTTTGCTTTCTTCCCCGCCCGCTTCGGCATAGACCGTCACCGTACGCTGATCGTCGTCAGTTGGCTCATCTTTCTCCATCACCACCGCCTGCACATAGATGTTCATCGCGCTTGGCAGCGGCTCTTCCAACTTGAGCGTTATTTCCGCGGTCGTTGGGCCGCCACACGAGGTGTTGTTATCGCCACCCCACGCATACCCAAGCGTCGTGGCCATTGCACCACTATGCAGCTCTTCGCCCTCCACCGGAGCAAATGAGTAGGCAACAAAGGCCTTAGACGAATCGCTGTCGGAGACGGCGACCGAGGCGGAGGAACCACCTGGCTTCTGCGATGCTTCAACGCGGTAGCCGCCCATATGGTTCCAGCGGTAGTAATTGCGGTCGGGAGGCGGCGCGAGCCACTTGTGATCAGGGTCAGTGACCGTCCCATCGCCCGCAGCCTCCTCAGGAACATCCGGCGTATAGCTCTCTTCGCCCATCGTGAACTCAACCGAGTCGGGCGTGTCGATCTTCCAGCCAGCGCCACCAAATTGGAGTGTTGTCCATTCACTGTCCTCTGGCAGGTCTCCGATCGTATTGGTGTCTTTATCCTGCATCCCAACGCCACTGATCATTATCTTGTTTTCAGAGCACGTGTATTGGAATGCCCCTGTGTAAGGCGTCACCGGCTCTTCTGGGTCTTCTGGATCCTCTGGATCTTCTGGATCCTCTGGGTCTTCTGGATCCTCTGGGTCTTCTGGATCCTCTGG
>CAZGLO010000101.1:2959-10720 GCA_964526735.1 uncultured Chloroflexaceae bacterium
CTTCTGGATCCTCTGGGTCTTCTGGATCCTCTGGGTCTTCTGGATCCTCTGGATCATCAGTCGGTTCCAGTGTGGCGGTCACCGTGACTATCGGTTCAGGGGTTGCTGTTGCCGTGATTGTTTGGGTGGGAAGTGGCGTGATTTCTGCTATTTCCTCAACCGGAAATTCGCTTCTGGTTTGCTCCACATCGTTCACGAAGAAGAGAACGGTATACCACCCCTCTTCCTCAAGCGGCTCAAGCTCAGCAGTGATTTCCCACGGCGTGATCGCATCGCCACACGATTCTCCCTCCGTGACAGCGAAAATACGCACCGTGTTATCCTCATCTGTGACGTAGTAGTCACTGAGAGACGGAACACACGTATTCGTATATTCACCCGTAATCGTGATGGTTATCGCGTCCGTGGTCATTGGTCCTTCTGGCGACAGGGTGATTTCCGCGTCGGAAAACGGTAGCTCTTCGGCCAATGCCGTTTCGGTGTGGGTAGCGGTAAGGGCAAATAGCCCCCACACAACAAGGACAGTGAAAGAGAGGATTGTCAGAGTGGGATGTTTGAATAAGAGGGTTGATAATCGTCTTCGATTAGACATGAGATCGTCCATCCTTTCGGCGTGTTTCGCCTATACTCCTCAATTTGGTGCTAAGAGGTTGATCAGGTGGATGTATAAAGTGGTGTGGTGCTTAGTTGTTTGCTGATAAGCGGGGTACCCCCCGCCCACCAGCGACTGGCGTTATACCCATGATTATAGTGGAGACGCCAGCAGATCGCAATCACCTCTTTCCCCACAATCGCAGGAAAGAGTAGGAATTTAGTCCTATTTTCTCGTTACTTCTACTATAACCTATCGTAGAAGTAGACATAGTACGACAATCGCTTTTTGCCGCCTTGAAACCTCGCTTATCTTAGACCCGCGCCCCGCGGTTTGACGCCTCTATCCACCGCTGAAGGTCTATCTCATCTGTGCGGGACGGGAAAATAGGTTGTTCCACCTCATCAAACAGCGCCGCGACAATGACGATCAACAGCAGTACCAGGCCATAGAACTTATAGGAGACGCCTAACACCGTCAGGCCACCCATAATCTTGTTCGCATAGAAGCTCCATTGGTTGCCATAGGCGATAAGCGCATAACTAAGCCCCGCCAATGCCGCCATCCACCGCGACATACCAAATTCCGCCGTATAGAGCAGCAGCCCAAGGAATGCCACAACCACAATCGTTTGGTAGTGCATCCACGCGGCGGGCACCACCAACACCATTAGGACGACAAATACACCAAATTGGAGCATATACCGCGGGCTTGAGCGGTCGGCGGGCAAGAGCGAAAGCGCCATTGCGCCAAGTGCGGCCAGCCCAAAGCTGACATAGGTCATCAGCGTCACTGTCGGGTGGTGGAAGATGCTCGCGCTCATATCTGTCGAGAAGAGGCGGCTGAAGAAGCCATTCAGCGTCTGGTTTTCCACCCACGCCGTCCCGCCACCAATCCGCGGCACGACCTCAAAGAGGTACATGCGGTGCATCTCCCAGCCCATCACCGCCACCGCCACACCATTGCAGATAATCATCGCCACCGCAAAGCCGATGAATGCCCGCCATTGGCGCTTGGCGAGGAAGAACCCAAGCAGGATGATGGGGTAGAGCTTGAAGAGCGTCCCAAGCGCCACCGCCGCCCCTGCCCACGTATCGTAGCCGCGCTGCGAGGCGATGAGCGCCAGGATAAGCCAGAAGAGCAGCAAAATGTCAATTTGGCCATAGGCGACCGTGTCTGCCAAGGGGCGCATACTGACCAGCATCACCAAACCAACGCCCAACGTTGAGAAGAGCGATAGCTGAAAAGAACGTATGATGATGACCAACACGACCGCAAGCAGGATCATGTTGATGATGCGGTGCCAGAAGAGGATCATCAGCCCGTCCTCGAAGACAAACGGCGTGAAGAGCATCCCGTAGAAGGGCGGCACCTTGAAGACGTGGCCAAAGTGGTTCTCCTGCACCGCCACCAGGTCGTAGAGCGACCCGCCGCGTACCCACTCCCGCGCGCCCTTGAAGAGGATCCAGAAGTCGGGGCCGCCGCGCCCTAAGACGTCGGAGAAGAGGCTGGCGGTGGGGATAAGCACAGCAAGCGCCACAACACTCACCGCGACGAACTTCCAGCGGGAAAGATAACCACTCGCCGCGACGACCAAAAACCCGATGGCAAGCACTATCGTCGCAACCCCGCTGTTGTTCATCACGAATTCAAGCATCACGATGAGGCGGGCGAATGAGGCTAGCCCCAATACGCTTAGCACCAACACGTGCCATTGATCCTCATAGCGGAAGTACCACAGCAGCGCCATCCCAACGACAATCGCCAACAGCCCAACCCCGCCAATCCACAGCGTTGGGTTGTAGGGGGCGACGGCTACCGCGCCATCAGCTATCATAATGAGCTGGTAGATGGGCATACACCAATAGGCCACGCCCATAAAGATGAGCAGTTTGGTGAGCGATACCCACGGTTGATCGTAGAGCACATCGGTCAGGAAGCGCACCACAAGGATGTAGAACGCTCCTAGCAGGGAGAGCGCGGCAATACGCATCGTGTAGGGCAGGATGTCCATCGGGAAGCGGGCCATCGCCACTAGGAATATGACCATCACGATGAATGTCGCGACCCACGCGCTCAACCGCGGCACCCCAAACCCACGCATCATCGCATAGAAGGCGGTGACTGCCAAGAGAAGCGCAATCGATTGCCAGAGGGGCGGGAAGAGCATACCAAGGTCGGTGGCGCTGAGGCTTGCTCCAAGCAGCACCACGCCCAATGGCCGGGGGTCGGTTTGGGGCATAAACGTGCTGCTCTCAATCGTGACGGGCAAATTCCAACCGGCACGTTCCTGCGGGGGGAGAATCATGCGGTAGTGGCGATTTTCCCGCTCCGGCACGAACGAAACCACTTCATTGCCCTCCGACTCGCCAACAGAGACCGTGACTTGTGGCTGATCGGGCGCGACCCTCGGCGGAGGTGGGTAGCCATTCACCAGGCTAAGGTCGAGAATGAGCGGGTGGCGCGAACTGACCAGCGGAATATCAAGGCGAGATTCTTCCGTCGTCCACCGCATGGTTTGTTGGTGGTCAGACTGCTGGTCGAACAGCGTTTCGATGGCGTGTGTGTTGCTGACAAAACGCAGATCGCGCGGGCCAATTACCACATAGAGCGTGCTGAATGCCTGATAGGCGACGAACAGCAAGATGAGCGCGATGAGGATGAGGCTGGAGAGTGGTACAAACCTCCGCAGCGGCCCAGCATCAAAATGAAAGAATGGGAGATTGAACCTGTCGAAGAAATCAAACAGGTCAAACAGGTGAGAGCGCGGGCTCCAGCGGGGCGACCTTCCTGATGGTCGAGATGATAGATGTATCGGTCTCATATGACGGCAATGTCCTCCCCCGCCAAGTCCGCCTGCTTGCGGGACGTGGGGAGTCGCATCGCTCTGCCTCCTTTTCAACAGTACACATGTGGCCAGAGAGGGCTATACAACCATATCTACGCAAACAGCACCTATTGTAGCATAGCCTTGCATCTGGCTTTACACCTAGCCTTGCATCTGGCACGATTTTGGGCTATGCTATGCTGTCTCTACCCAAGCAGCGCAAGCAGCATACACTGGATACACAAAGGCAATATAAATAGAGTGCAATGAAAACACCACACACCTATTGGTGGGCCACGGTGGCGATATGGGGCGGGGTGGTCTTTGCGGCCATCCTGGTCGCCAACACTGTCAGTCTCTCTCTCCACGATAAGAGCTACCACGTTTCTATGCGGGACGGGGTGGATCGGTTGCTCATCGACAACGTCCACAACCCCGAAGAGGACTCGCAAGGCAATATCTACCGCTGGACACGTGACCATACACAGATTACCTTCGATAGCTTTGCGGCGGTCTCCCGCGCCTACCTGACCCTGCATATGGGCGGCCTCCCGCAAGCGATATCGGCTCCGCGGCAGGTTGAGCTTCATTTGAATGGCCAGCCGTGGCAGACGATGGAGATCACGAATATGCCGCGCACATATACCTACCTGCTCCCGCCTGCTGCCGTCCACGATGGCTCGCTTGCGGTGGTGATGCAAAATGAGGTCTCCAAAATCCCTCCCGATACGCGGCAGCTTGGCGTACGCATTGATGGGCTGACGGTGGGGTGGTTTAGCTCTATCCCCGCGCTGCCCACCTGGCAACTCATCCTCGCCCAATGGCTGACGGTGATGGGGGGAATTGTGCTCTTGTGGCGGCTTGCCATCCCTCAAGAGGGTATCGTCGTCGCGGTAGCGGTTATCATCATTGCACAGGCGTGGATAACGGGTGATCAGCTTCTCGTCGCACTGTCGTGGCACTATCGCATTTGCCTCTCAACGGCGGCGGTGGTGATTGCGCAATGGGCCAGTTTCCCGCTGTTGACCAAGCTACTGCCGGAGGAGGAGGTGCGGCGGCTGTGGATTGTGGGGCTGATTGCATTTACCATTCGGATGGTGTTTTTGCTCTACCCGCCCTTCAACTCGCACGACTGGTATATACACCGTCGCCGCATTCACGACTTTCTTGGCGGGTCGTTCCTCATCTACGACAAGCCCGCAGAGTTCAGCCGCAAACTGACGATTGTCCCGCCCGCGCCCTACCTCTTCTACGCCCCGGTCACGCTGCTGACAGCAAGTGTGGTTGTGGCGATGCAAGCGGTCTACGCCTTTATCGACAGCATGTCGACCTTGTTGGTAGGGCTATTGGTGCGGCGGATAGGGGGGAGTCGGCGAGCGGCATGGTCGGCGGCATTGATTTTTGCACTTTTCCCGCTCAACTTGACAGCATTGTGGTGGGGGTTTGGGCCGCAGGTTATTGGCCAACAGCTGATGCTCTTGCTGGCGCTTTTGGTGGCCTATACTCCGGCTCAACACCGTTGGTTTTGGGTGATAGGGTGGCTCGTTTTCTGCATCATGCTGCTATCGCACATCGGGGCGGGGATATTGGGCGGCACCTTCCTCTCCACCTACATCGTGCTGATGTGGCTGCTTGAGCCGCACGACCGCCATCATTGGCTGCGGTGGGGAGTGGTGCTTGTCACGGTCGGGATAGCGGTCTTTTTCCTGCTCTACATCGACGTGATTGGGCTGCAATTCCGCGGCTTGGCAGGCAATCAGCGATTGGGGTGGGATGAGGGCGATTGGTTCCGCTATCTATGGACGTTGGAGACGCTCTACTCCTCCTTCCACCCGCTTGGCGTCATCGTGCCGCTTGTGAGCATCATCCATCTTGCCCGCCGCACCACCGGCGCACACCATTGGCTGGTGATTGCGTGGCTGGCCAGTGCCGAATTGTTCTTCGTGGTTGATTTGGCATTTGGCTTGCAGGTGCGCTATGCATACTTTATCTTGCCGCTGGTTGTGGCGGGCCTTGCGCTGCTTATAGATGGATTGCCAGGGATGGTTGACCACTTCATTGGCACCTACGCCTCGCAGCGGGTGAGTGGTGAGATGCTTGGTGAGCTACTGCGGTGGGGGATTATCCTCACCGTGAGCATCGCCGGAATGCGGCTGTGGATTGAGGGCATTTTTTACGGTGTCAAGCCATCATTGCGCGGGCTTACTCACTGATACAACGAAAGAACGTCCACAGAACATCCACCAATCGCTATATAACCCACTAGGAAAGGACATACCCGTGGAATATTGGAGACTTCTTCCGTATCACCATGCCCCGCCAACCGCCTCTTTCCTCGATATGGCGGGCGACCTGTTGGCGAGCTATGATTCGGCCATCGCAGAAGCAGATGAGCGTCCGATTATGCGGTGGTATAGCTGCCGCGAGCCTGCATTGGTGCTTGGTGTTGGGCAAAAGTGGGATATCGTTGATATGGAGCATTGCCGCGCGGCGGAGGTGATGCTCCACAAGCGCGCAAGTGGCGGCACGGCAGTGCTAATTGAGCCAGATATGCTGATGCTAGACATCATCCTGCCCAAACACCACCGTCTCTTCCTCTCCGATGTCACGCACTCCTACCGCTGGATCGGCGAAGTGTGGAATGTGGCGCTTTGCGAGTTGGGGGTTGCCGCCCGACTGTTGTCGGTGGAGGAGGCGCGTGGTGATACGAAAGCGCTTGACAGCCTCACCCGAATGTCGTGTTTTGCGGGGCAGTCGCCCTATGAGGTCGCGGTGGGAGAGCGGAAAATCGTCGGCCTCTCGCAGATACGGCGGCGCAATGGGGCAATTATCCAGGCGGGCATCCCCATGTACACCCGCCCCGACCACCTCCCCCGCCTCCTTGCATTGAGCGAGCAAGAACGCAGTACGTTGACGATGCGGTTGCATGAGCGGGTGGTCTGTCTTGCAGAGGTATGTCCCTCTCTACCGACCGTGGATGATACGCAAACACCCCCCGCCTTCCCCGCCCACCGTCAAGTGATGGAGACATTTGCGCGGGCACTACGTAGCACTCAGCAGGTGGTGTTGGAGGAGGAGGCAGAGTAGCCACATATGAAAAACCCCGTTCCTGGCAGAGAAAACCAGAGAACGGGGTGAGAGATACAGAAGTATCGAAGAACTAATTACCGCCCAAACCACTTCCTGGGAGTAATTCAACCTCGGCAGTGCCAAGCAGTTTGCTCGATTGGCCGTAGGCAGAGAAAACATGCATACCAACAGGCAGCCCTTGATCTTCAATGACCGCTGGCAGGTAGCCGGAAATCTCAATGTCGCCGTAGAGGGCAACTTGCTCGCCAATGTAGGAGACAACACCGTTAGGCTGCGTCAACCACATGCTGACTGTCTCGCCCGGGATAAAGCCGCTTCCCTTGATGGTGACGACTTCCAATTGGCGGGTGCGAGAGGGAGTTGCGGTCAGTTCGGCGCGGCCCGCGACCTGCGTGAAATCGCCGGAGGTCACGAAGAAGGATGAAATGCCCAAGCGGCCACTGTTGTTGCCATAACCCGTGACATGGTACAGGCCGACGGGGTCAGAAGGCGTTATCTCAAAGTTCATTCCCCACGTTCCTTCGTGCGAGCGTACCATCCCCAAGTCAACCACGACGCCATCGGGCCGCGTGACCCAGACAGAGATGGACTCTTTGCCCTGGTAGCCGCGGCCACTAAAGGTGAAATAGCCACCTTGTTTGCCGCCGCCGCCCGCGATAACCTCTAAGTTCACTCCAGAGGTGGGAACAATGTGGACAGGCAACAACTCAAATGGAACCCCCTCAATCAATGTGCCGCTGAGATTGCCACGAGCACTGAAGAGGTGGGTACCAATGGGGTAATCTGACCCCATCTCAATCTTAACTTGGGTGACACCCGCACTATCGACAGTGTAGGTGCCACGCGGCGAGACGGTTTTGTCTGGGAAGGTTTGCCATATGGTGACGGGTTCATTGGAGGCAAAGCCGGCAAGTTGCATTTCAATGTGGAGGTTCTCGCTTTGACGAGCTTTTCCAGGAACAATGGTCATTTGCGCTCCAGCCGCTTTTGTTGGAGCGGGAGCCACCAAAATGCCCATCAAGAGCGCCAAAACGACAAAACTGGCAAGAACACGCGAATAACGAAGAAGCCTCATAGAAATGTGGCGGTGCCGGAACCCACCTGCTTCAGCTTCAGCGGGAGGTGAGGAAGCGCCGCCCTCCTCCTTTCTGAATGTGAGAACTCAAAACGACCAACATTTGCGAAGAAGATCGAACTTAGTCAGCTACCCAGAGCTAAAGCACCTGGGCTTGTGCTCGCTCCTCCACCCGTC
>CAZGLO010000102.1:0-7490 GCA_964526735.1 uncultured Chloroflexaceae bacterium
CAGGGTGGGCCTCAAGCATATAATGCACAAAATTGGAGCCAATAAACCCCGCTCCGCCAGTGACAAGTAGGTGTTGCATAATCTAGGAGTGATGGGCATTCGCAATTGCTTGCCCATCCAACAATACACGGATGTTCTTGACCGTATTGTACCACGATACCGGCACTTTTACACCGTTTCAACGTCTTTGGCCCACGATTGGTTCTTGTTATACCAGTTGACAAGGTGTTCGACGCCGCTCTTGAGGGTAGTTTGGGGTTTCCAGCCAAGAAGTTTCTTGGCCTTGCTGATATCAGCCCACGTGGCGAGCATATCGGCACGGTGCATCGGTTGATACTCAATTGCGGCGGTTTTGCCGGTCATTTCTTCAATCAGCCGCACGACCTCCATCAACTCGTGGGGATGGTCGGAGCCGAGATTGATGACCTCATAGCCAAGCGGCTTCAACGCGGCAATTGTCCCGCGGGCAATGTCGTTCACATAGGTAAAATCGCGTGATTGCTTACCATCGCCGAAGATAATCACGGGTCGTCCTTCGGATATCCACTGCGTAAAGCGGAAGAGGCTCATATCGGGGCGTCCTGCCGGGCCGTAGACCGTAAAATAGCGCAAGATGGTCACATCAACCTCATAGAGATGATGGTAGGTGTGGCAAAGCGCTTCGGCCCCCTTCTTGGAGGCGGCATAGGGCGAGAGCGGCAGGTCGGTATTGGCATTTTCTTTGAATGGAATGGGGTTGGTGGTGCCGTAGAGGCTTGAAGTGGAGGCGAGGACGAATTTGGTGACCCCGTGGTGGCGGCACCCCTCAAGCAGGTTGAGCGTGCCGGTCATATTGGTCTCGACATACACCCACGGGTTCTCAACCGACTGCCGAACGCCTGCCCGGGCAGCGAGATTAATCACCCCATTGAATGGGGGCGTGTTGTTGGTATGATATTGCTCGAAGATAGAGGTGACATCACCTGGATTGCTGATGTCAAGCTGGTGGAAGGTGAACCCTTCGATGTCGGTGAGTCGGTCGAGTCGCCATTCTTTCAGACGAACGTCGTAGGCGTCATTGAGATTGTCTACTCCGATGACCGTATGGCCATCGGCAAGCAGCAGTTCTCCGACGGCTGACCCAATAAAGCCAGCACAGCCCGTCACGAGATACCTTGCCATACGAATAATCCTCTCTAACTATCTCCAGACGAGATTTCAGGAAAGATACCCGGCCCCGTTCACGATGAGCTGTTGGATGAGGCTTGTGATGCTTGCTGGATCAGTTGTTCGATGGTATCGCAGAAGAGTTGCGAGGCACGTTGTTCGGTGAGCAAATCGCCCTTGACCCAATAATCGTCAATTCCCAGCGAGATCGCCCGCTCAACATCGCTCACGTGGTTGCTGGTGGAGAGCACAATAACGGGGATGCCCGCCGTCGAGCGGTCACGTTTGAGGCGCTTTAATACTTGAAACCCGTCAAGCGTGGGGAGGTTGACATCAAGCAAGATCAGGTGAGGATGGGTGGTGTGGGCGGCTCGCCACCCCCGCACGCCATCGGTTTCGATATGAACGTCGAATCCCGCTCGTTGGAGCAGCAGTTGGAGTTGGAGCCCTTGGCTTGGACTATCTTCAATGAGCAGTATGTAAGAGTTCGTGCTCATGGGTTCCTGTGTCTGTTCGAGAGAACGCCCAATGCATCGTTTCTGTGTCACTTCCAAATGTGCCTTGAGCCCAACAGCGGCTTGACACACGAGTAGTTAAGGTTGTGGTCATATACCGCACGCTCTCAAGAGCAGCGGCTTGTCCCTGGCGCGACGGCAGAGCCGTCTCCGAGACAATAGGCGGTATGACAGCAGCCCTGGAGCGGTTTCCTCCACTGCCACTGAAGTGGCGTGGCTTCCACCGCGTAAGATTCGGTGAACTTTCCAATGTTCGCCTATTAGTATAGCACAAGATCGTACGGCGACGCTACTGCATTGCTCTTCGCGTGCGGAGATTGCCTACGAAATAGTCTTCATTCCATCGTTCATTCTTCATTCAGCCGGTACACCTGTATCGTCTCTTGCAACGACTGCGCCAACCCATTGAGGTCTTTGGCGGCGGCTTCGGTCTGCCGCATACTCGACACCATTTCGCCGGTGGCCTGCTGGATCGATTTCATTGCCCGGCCAATTTGCTTCACGCCGGTGAGGGCTTGGCTTGATGACGATGCCATCTGGATATTCGATTGCGCCCCGCTTTCGATTTCATACGTGACCCGATCGATAACCTCGCCTGCTTGATTGGCAAGTTTTGTTCCTTCTTCGACGCCTTTGGTGCCTTCTTCCGTGACCATCACCGAGGTATTGGTGGCTTTTTGTATCTCGTCAAGGATATTTTGCACTTGTCGCGTGGCGGCTTTGGAGCGTTCGGCCAACTCGCGCACGTGTTGTGCCACAACGGCGAAGCTCTTGCCTTGCTCGCCGGCGCGCGCCGCCTCAATCGCCGCATTGAGCGCGAGCAAATTGCTTTGGTCGGCCAATTCGCTCACGGTGGCGGTAATTGTGCCAATTGCCTGGGTTTGTTCCGACAGCGAGAGGATTGTCTGCGCGATGCTTTGCACCCGTTCTTGAATATCCCTCATACTGGAGACGGTTTGTTTGACCGTATCAGAGCCGCGGCGGGCAATAATCACTGCACCTTGGCTCTCTTGCGCCACCATATTCGATTGCTGAGAAACTTGCAGCACAATCGTTTTCACTTCATCAACGGTCGTGGTTGTTTGCGTGATGGCGGCAGTCTTTTGGGCGGTGCTGGCGGCCTGATTCGTGGCAGCAGCAAGAATTTGCTCGGTTGCTTCGGAGATGGCGTTGCTCGCACGTTTGGTGTGCGTAATCATCCGGTTGAGCGATTCGACCATCTGGTTGAGGCTGTGCCCCAATACCGCCAAATCTTCGTGCTTTGCCTCAATGACGAGGCGTGTGGTGAGGTCTCCCTTTGCGACGCGGTCGGCGAAGCGGCTATACTCTGCCACCACCTGCTCCAGATACTGCTTGGCCACCTGCATTTCTTGCGCTTGTTCAAGCTGTTCTACCTGGTGTTCAAGCTCTGTTCGCACACTATTGAGCTGTTCATTTGATGCCTTGGCATTGGCGAGGGTGCTGGTGATCCAGCAGTGGAATTGATACATCAGCAGGAGCGTCAACCCAGCTCCCGGCACGATGCAGAGGAGTTGGATGGCTTTGACAATGCCGGGAGAGGGCGGCTCGAAGAGGGTCACAAACTCTCCGAGCACGACCGCAATCACCAGCATCACCCACGTGGCGATGATCCACCGCTGCAGCACAAAGGTCTCGACGACTGGCAGAATGGTGATGATCGCCATAATGGGCAGAAATACGACCGCAGGCAGAAGTGCGGGGATGGCAAGAACAACAGCAAGAGCCAAAACCAACATACTAATGGCGAGAATGTTGGTCGCTGCATAGATGTCCTCCTGCTCAAGGGCAGAGCGCGCCGTCGCGACCGCCACCCCAAACGCTCCTACTGCCGCCGTGGTCATCAAAACGGGGGGAGAAACCCAGAAAAAAAGTAGCACAACTTGAATCAATGTCACGCCAATGACCACTGGAATTGTCCACGCGGTAAAAGTAAGAAGGCGTCGGAGATGAAAAGCGCGGTCAGATGGCGTGATCATTGATATCATGCTACCAGTTCCTTTTCTTTGTCCTCTCGCTGCTTGCGGCGCATATATTGCATCGCTTGGTACATAAAGGCTTCCAAACGGGTCTTGATATTCGTCCCTTCTTGCGCATCGTAAGAGATATCAAGCCAGGGGATGTTGTCCCAATCTTCGCGGATGCGCGGGGCCATACCGGCGGTAATCGTCCCCGGCATACACGAGAACGGCATCACGTTCAGGATACCAGAGAACCCCCGCTTTGCAAAGTCTATCGACGCGCCCATTGTCAGGATGGCCTCTGAGTGCAGGGCGGGGTGGTAGTAGGGCTTCAAGTTGTCCATCAATTCAGAGATAGACGTATCGTGAGCGTTATCAATCAGATGATCGATGGTCTTGATGAGTTGGTGATCGATAAACTGCTGCACTTTATCGGTGATATGCGTCTTGATGAAGCGGAAGGTATCGCCCTCTGCGCGCGAATTGCGTTTATGTGCCCAATTGGTGTAATAGAGCCACTCGGCAATACTCGCGATCTGCACTTCACCGCCTGCCTGCTCCACCTGCCGGACGAGTTCTAGATTGACGTGGTGGTTGAAGCGCAGGTAGATCTCCCCCACGAGACCGATGCGGGGGCGGGGTTGGCTGCGGTCGACCGAAATCCCCTCAAACTGCTTGGCGATCCACTTCATTTCTTCGATAGTGCGCTTGCCCCCGCCATCTTCAATCGCCTTGGTGATGCGTTGTACGGCTTCTTGGTAGATGGTATCTGTCTGTCCGGGAGTGCGCTCGTATGGGCGGAAGCGGTGCAACAGCTTATAGAGCAAGTCTATCGCCACCGCGCCCTGCCAAATCAAGAGTCGTAGTTGGGTGGGGTGTTCGCCAAGCCCTTGATAGGCATTTGATGCGGAGGGCGAGAGAAACTCCACCCCTTTGATGCCGTGCTCCTCAAGGATCTCCCGCTGCAAGACGTTGTAGCAGCCAAAGCGGCACGATCCAGAGGTCGTGGGCATAAAAATCGCCGATTGATGCGGGTCGAAGTCTGCCTGCTGGGCACGGTGGAGGATATCCCCCGTGGTGGTCAAGCAGGGAAGGCATTCCTTGCCTTTGCAGACGTGCAACCCTTTGATGCGGGTTTCGTCGGTGGTTGGCTCCAAGACTCTGGCGGGCAAGCCGTGATTGCGCATTGCGGCGGCCATAATATGCCCGTGGTCTGACATATAGGGGATAAAGATTTGCTTTCGGGATGATGTGCCATCACCACCTCGCGCATTGCCGACGGTGGTGGTAGTTGCCGTATTGGCCATCCGTGACTTCCCATTGCTGGTGCCATTGGTGGCGGTTGGTTTACCGTTTGCCGTTGTGTGAACGGTTTCGGTGGTGGTGTCTGGGGTGTATTCTGGCTTGTTGGCAGCCTCACTCATACAACTACTGCTACTTTCTACGTATTCAAATGTACCCGAAGGTACGCTTTGTCCATTTCCGAAATTCCTGCTTCGACCTGCACGGCCTTCTCAGGTGAAGGACTTACACGCAGTCCACAGGCGTCTTTACGTCCCGACGTAGCGACGACCGGGGACGACCAGTTCAGGACTGGTAGCCTGGAACGGCGATCTGATTGTTCTCGCCAATCCGATACGATGAAGAAAGCCATTTCTGGGCATGATAGCACTCTTCCGGGTGTTTTTTGCCTATCTCGCTATGGCTCCTTTCCCCATTTTCAGGCTATCGAAAAAGGCCTCACAACGGGTGATAATACCAGCGTCGGCGGTGTGTTCGTCCATTTCCAGCTCCAGGAAGGGCTGTTCTCCCAGAATGCGGCGGAAGAAGCTGAGAATGAAGGAGTCTGGCCCGCAACTGAAGTTGGTTACGTAAATCGCGTTCAGATTGGGGTTGTCGCGGATAATCTTGGCCGCGGCAAGGATATCTTGCCCACTGCGCCAAAACATATCATCGTAATATTCCGAAATATCGACCGTATCTACCGGCAGGAAGTCCATTGGGATGGGCAATATCCCCATCTTGCGCAGTTTGAAGGGCAGATCTTGACACACTCCCAGGTCGGAGGTGTTGTATGGCCGCCCAATAATCACTGCGGCGGTTTGGTCTTCCGAGAGGTTCGCAAGTACGCGCTGGCCTCGACGGCGGATCTCATTATAGAAACTCTTCTGGGCCGCGCCCGCCACCTTATCGGCGTCAATGACCTTCTGGATGGGCATCCCAAGTTGGTCTGCCAATTCGCGCAGGTCTTGCTTTTTAATGCGGTCGGTGCGCATCTTGAGCGGGAACTTGAGCGGGTGAATGCCGTGTTGTTGCAGCTTCATATGTGCGTCAACCAGGTAGGAGGAGGCGGGAATGTAGGGGCAGTAGTTGTTTTCCTCTTGGCCCGGCGCAACATTCTCACGGCTGATCAACCCGGGCAAGAAGATATAATCAATCTCTTTGTCAAGCAGATCAACCACGTGACCGTACACCAGTTTGGCGGGGTAGCAGGCCTCAACCGCGGCGTGCTCCAAGGCTTGGCGTGCGATGCGGGGGTTGGTTGGCTCCGACAGCACGATCTCAATATTGAGCGATTGGAAGAATGTCCGCCAGTAGGGGAAGAGATCGTAGAAAATCATTGCGCGGGGGATACCCACCCGCATATGGCCATTATGGCGGTCTTTGGGCGGCTTGTAGTTGCCGTGGAGGAGACGCAATCGTTCGGCAAAGAGGTCGGGGATGTCGTAGAGCGAATGTTCGTGCCGTGGTTTGCGCCCTAGATCTTCAAATTTGTCGCACCGCGCGCCGTAGTAGATCGGCGGCTCATTGTCGATCGTAATCTTGCTGATTTCGCACATATTGGCGCACGAACGGCATTCAAAATTGCGCGTTTTGTATTGGCGGTCGCCCAAATCGAAGCCGCGGAAGTTGCTTGGCACGTCGGAGGAGTGGAGTGCCGCACTGCGTTGCTCTTTGAGCGCCTCCATCGCCAAAATGGCCGACCCAATAGCGCCAGTGATATCGTGGTGGGGCGGGACAGTCACTGGACGTTTGAGCAGGCTCTCAAAGGCGACCACGACGCTCTTATTCCACGCCACCCCGCCTTGGAAAAAGATAGTTTTGCCAATCTCGCGGCTATCAACCACGCGGTTGAGGTAGTTTTGCGCGATGGCATAGGCCAATCCGGCGGTCAGCTGCTCAATGTTTGCGCCTTGCTGCTGGTGGTGGACGATGTCCGACTCCATAAAGACGGTACAACGCTCTCCCAAGCCGGTGGGGCAGCACGTGTTGAAGGCCATTCGGCTGAAATCTTCCTTGATATCGATGTTGAGGCGGTCGGCCTGCTCCTCAAGGAAGGAACCCGTTCCGGCGGCACACGCGCTGTTCATCGCAAAGTCAACGATTGCGCCATTGTTGAGGCTAATGTACTTACTGTCCTGCCCGCCAATCTCGAAAATCGTATCGACTTCGGGGTTGATGGCGGTGGCGGCGCGGGCTTGGGCCGTGATTTCGTTGCGGATGACATCGCCCCCCACAAAATCGGCGGTCAGGTGGCGGCCAGACCCCGTCGTTCCCACACCCTTGACCTCGACATAGTCGCCAACCTCTTGGCCTATCTCAAGCAATCCACGGCGCACCGCCTCAAGCGGCTTGCCAGCAGTGTGGAGATAGCGGCGAGCCACAATGTTGGCATGCTCGTCAATCAGGGCGATGTTGGTGCTGATAGAGCCAACATCAATGCCAAGATAGGTGGTAATTCTGCCGTTGCCATTGGGCGAAAGCTGCGAAACAGGAATGGGCGAGGAGTTGTAGGAAGGCAGCGGAAAGCCAATATCACGCAATGAGGGCATTGACTCGTCTGCATCGG
>CAZGLO010000102.1:7500-10702 GCA_964526735.1 uncultured Chloroflexaceae bacterium
GGCGTGGTGGTGCTCCAAACTCTGCCGCAGGACTTCAAAGCCGTGGAAGGTGGGAAGGACATCCTCTTGCTCTTGATCCATCGCGACAAATGCCGTGCCCAATGCGGCCATCAGAGGGTGGTTGTCGGGGATAATGAGGCCGCCCTTCTCTAGGCCAAGCACCTGCTCAAAGGCGCGGATAACGCCTTCGTTGTAGGCAACACCACCCTGGAAAAGAATAGGCGAAACAAATGCCTTGCCCTTGCCAATCACGCTCTTGAAGTTGCGGGCAAGCGCCATACACAACCCGGCAATGATGTCAGGAAGAGGCGTGCCCTTCTGCTGGAGGTGGATCATATCCGATTTGGCGAAGACGGTGCAGCGTCCCGCAATACGAGCTGGGTTCTCCGACTGCAGCGCGAGATGACCAAACTCTTCCTCAATCGAAATGCCAAGCCGTTCGGCCTGCTGATCGAGGAAAGAACCCGTCCCCGCCGCACAAAGCGTGTTCATCGAGAAGTCCATCAGGAGCATCTTGCCGCTCTTCTCATCCCACTGTGTCGAGAGGAATTTGCTGTCCTGACCACCGATCTCGATAATGGTGCGGGCGTGAGGGTAATATTCACCAACCGCGCGGGTCTGGGCAATGAGTTCGTTGATGTGGTAACCGCCAATAATACGCGCAATCGGCTCGCCACCAGAACCAGTCATCCCTACCCCCGCAATACGTGAAAGATCGAACTGCGTGGCAAGCTCGTCAATCTCACGCAAGAGGGTCTGGCGGGGTTGGCCCTGCGAACGACGGTAGCTGTTGGCCAGCAGTGTGTGATTGCGGTCAACAACGACTACTTTGACGGTTGTGGAACCGATGTCAATGCCAAGAAAGATATCTTTCATTGGTGTAAGAACCTCCTCAAAATAGGGCAATAGAATCGGGCTGTTTGTGCGTGTGTCAACATCTTCAGAGCTATCCTTGATGTACCTAGCTAGTGCGTATGCGACCCCAATTGTTTCTGGTACCTACATCAGAGAGTGTTTTTGCTTTTGTTGCTCTTTCAATTACACTTCTTGCACTTCAATTGCACGTGTATTTGGTGGTGTGTGCCCCCCCAATCCCCCACGAATGAGGGCAAGGGGGGGAGTTCCTTCTTCTTTTCCCGGCCCCGCAACCTATCGCGTGACTAGTTGGGCTTGGTCGTGGGGGCCAAGCGCCCAGACAACATCTGCCTGCTTCAGCCAGACAAGACGACCATCATCAAAAACCTGTACGGTTGCGACCTCCGGTCGTTCACGTTCCTCAATCGCCCAGCCTAGCCCATTGCGGATATTGGGGTTGTCTTGCCAGACCTTGCCAAAGCCACGAATAGGAGCATATTTGCCGTCGGGCGGGTTGACGTTGGGGCGTTCGGGCATACTTTCATCCCACGAGTCGTTGAAATCCTCATAGCGTCCCCACGTCCACAATGCGTAGATCTTTTGCTCATCTCCGCCGTAATCGACCCACAACATCGCACCGTTTTCCATATTCTGGATGGAGGCAGGGAGATCGTGGTGGATTTCCTGCGGACAGCCCATTTGGTTGGCAAAATGAACCTCTTTGAAGACCTCTTTAAGCTCCTCCATCACTGGCTCACACGTTCCCTGCTGGTTGAGGACGCTCTTGCCAAGTAGCCCAAGCAATATTTCATATTGTGTGCCAGCGTATTCGGTGTGATGCTCCATCCGGCGACGCTCAAACCATTGCACGGTGCCCGTCCAGTCGCCGTAGGTTTCGGTTCGTGGCTCGGAAATAGGATAGCCAAATCGCTCCAGACCACCGTTTTGCTCCCAGTAGCTCTTGAATGGCTCGCAAAGGCTGTGGGCGGTTTGGGAGAAGTAATGGCAGTTTTCCTCTGGCGCTTCGTAGACCGCAGGCAAGGTGCGCCAGTCGGTGCCGCGAAGCTCAAGCGTCTTGACACCTAGCCGTCCGGCCATCACGCCGTCGATACCATGGTCTTCAAGGCGGTCGCGCTCAAACCATTGGACAGGGCCTGTCCAGGTGCCTTCGATGGTCTCTTCGCGCATTTGGGTGATGGGGTAGCCGAACACCGGTAGACCACCATTTTGCTCCCAATAGTAGCGGATCGCGCCTTCAATGCAGTAGCCGGTCTCATCAAAGCAGCGTTGGCCATTATCGGCGTGGGTGATAGGCGTATTTTGACTTGTCTTGCCTGTTCCGATGATCCCAAGTGTGATCAGGATGAGAAGCGATATATGTTTTATGGTTCTTTTTCGGTTCGGTTGCATCTGAGTGTTCCTTTCTTCCTGCATATCGCTTTCCTTTGCGTTTTTCTTACGTTTTCGTTGCCGTGGTGATAGCCTGTTCATATGGGTGGTGGGTTCAATGTAGATCGTGGCAACGATATTTTTTCAACATAGATATTGTACATCTATTTTTGGTATGTTCAAGTTTGGTGGCGGATAGCGCTGATTTTTTGCATTAGAATGGGATATATTTTTATTGGTTTCTGCTATTGAAACATCCTCCCTATCAGCCTTATGAGTGGGAGAGGAATTTATCACCTCCACCGTTGGCTGGAAACCATATGTGTATTATCCCAGGAGGAGTAACATCCGTTTGTTGTGCCGCTTGTTGTGCCGCTTGTTGTGCCGCTTGTTGTGCCGCCCACCCCCGTGGCTCCTCTGGACAAGAGAATATTACCTGAACGTGGGCCAGCAGTGCGGTTGGAATGCCGTGCGGGGCGATGAAGAGGAAAAAGAGGAAAACCAAACAATACAAACGCACACAACACGTGGACGACCGCAGAAAACCACGGTCGGTAACGCCCGCTTCCACGTGGGAAAGCGGTCGGGTGGGGAGGTTTTCGCAGGTACCCCAGTATGTTGCACGGCACGAGGTACCACCATCGGAAACTCCACCAAAAAAGAAGACCGGCATCATAAGCATTCGTCGTTTGGTGTATTGTGCGACAGGTTCAATTGGTTGGTTTGGTTCGGTTGCTTTGGTTCGGCCACATCAGAAATGCTGGCATTGTGGCATCATCAAGGTCGGAACATCGGAACATCGGAACATCGTATAACGTGGTAATGTCGTAACAAAGCCATAGCGTCGTAACGTCGTGTCAATGTTGTGTCAATGTTGTGTCAATGTTGTGTCAATGTTGTGTCAATGTTGTGTCAATTTGGTCTTAGCTGTATCGACTTCATTGACGGACGTTGGTGA
>CAZGLO010000103.1:0-10628 GCA_964526735.1 uncultured Chloroflexaceae bacterium
GCGACAATTTACAACATATAGTGCGTGTGGAGAGTGTTTGCATCATAGAACAAGTATACCACAATCCGAACGCCCTGAAGGGTAAACAGCTATGATAAATGCGGTGGCTTGTGTTGGCCCCGTTGCCCTATCGTAAGACGTCGCGCCCCATCTCAAGACAGCAATCGTAGATCGTAGTAGGGTAGTGTAGGAACATCGGACGTCGTAGGCAAAAAGGCGGGTGCGGACAACAACAATATTGCCCACGCCCGCTCTCTTGTGTAGCGAAACAACGGTGTTTATGCAGGGTGGTGGTGCGAGCGGGTCGTGTTAGAGCCGCTCGAAGATGGCAGCAACGCCTTGCCCGCCCCCGATACACATCGTCGCCAGACCATAGCGTGCGCCAGTGCGCTGTAGCTCGTGCGCTGTCTTGACGGTCAAGATTGCGCCGGTTGCGCCGATAGGGTGGCCAAGCGAGATACCGCTGCCGTTGGGGTTGGGAACATCCTTCGGCAAATCAAGCTCTTTCATCACCCCAAGCGCTTGTGAGGCAAAGGCTTCGTTCAGCTCAATGAGTTCGATGTCGCTGAGCTTCAACCCCGCCCGCTCCAACGCATTCTTCGTCGCGGGAACCGGCCCCATCCCCATAACCTTGTGATCAACCCCGCCGTGGCCATAGCTCACCAGGCGGGCAAGCGGCTTCAACCCACGTTTTTCAGCTACGCTGCGCTCCATCAGCACGACCGTTGCGGCGGCGTCGTTGATACCAGACGCATTCCCCGCGGTGACGGTGCCGTCCTTCTTGAAGACTGGCCGCAGTTTGGCAAGCCCCTCGATAGTCGCGTCGCGTCGCACAAACTCGTCTGTGTCAAATGCTATTGTTTGCTTCTTGACTTTGATCTCGACCGGGAGAATCTGATCCTTGAAGATTCCCGCTTCGATGGCTTTTGTCGCGCGCTGATGGCTCATCAAGGCAAGCTCATCCTGCTCTTCGCGCGAAATGCTAAACTGTTCGGCGATATTCTCTGCCGTGATGCCCATATGATAAAGCTCAAAGGGGTCGCTCAGCGCGCCGACCATCGAGTCAACCACCTGTCCATCGTTCATTCGTTGGCCCCAGCGCATTGTTGGCAGCCAATAGGGCGCACGGCTCATACACTCCGCCCCACCCGCAACGGCCACATCGCAATCGCCCAAGAGTATCCACTGCGACGCGAGCAAAATCGCTTCCATACCGCTGCCGCAGAGCCGGTTGACGCTCAAGCCGGGGGTGGTCTCTGGAATGCCCGCCTTGACCGGAATCACCCGCCCAATGTAGTGGTCGGTGACATCTGTATGGATAACATTGCCAAAAACGGCGTGCTGCACGTCGCTCAGCTCAATACCCGCCCGGCTGACCGCTTCACGTGTGACTTGCGCACCCAGATCGGAGGGAGAAATATCCTTGAGTGTTCCCCCATAACTGCCAATCGCCGTCCGCACGCCACTTACCACGACTACTTCACGTTTGTTGCTCATACTTTTCGCCTTTGAAATCCATGAACTGTTCCGAATAGATGCGGTTTTTTGTCTTTCGACGGGAGAACCGCCAACCCGCCAGCACACCTCCACACGTTTTTAAATGACGGAGGTGCTATTCGGTATCCTTCGGTTTATCTGGGGTCTCGGGCTGATTGCCAGCATTGGGATCGCTGGATTGTTGTTGTTCGCGTGGCAACCAACTTTGCATCCACTCCGACTGCATTTTGAGCATATCATCCATGGTGGAAGACCACATGCTGAATGCACGCTGGGCATCTTCGGGTTGCCCGGCCATCGAGAAGAGGTTGGGCGTGTTGCGAGAGAGCTGCTTTTCGCAGTCGTCAAGCCGCCGCCGCAAGTCTTCATTGCGCTCCAATGCCTCAAGATAGCGGTGGCGTGGCACGACACCCATCGCTTTCCACCATTGCTCCACCCACTCGGTAAAGACCTCGGCTTGGGGCATGCTGACGCCACCGGGCATAAACCGGCCCATCCATTGATACATATCGTTGGCCGTCGTTGCGCTGCCGGTCAATGAACGGAAGGCTTCTTGCGCTTCGGAGCTGCCGCGCATGGCGTCGGACATCAGCCGAAACCAGGTTTCCATCATCTTTGGAGGTATCATCACTCGGCACCCTTCCAGTGAACGCTAATCAACCCGCGCCTTGATCCAATCGGCGATGGTGGGGGCAAGGTCGCGTTGCGCCTTCCCACTCACATACATTCCGATATGCCCAACCGGAAAGGGGCTTTCGGTGTAGTCTTGGCTGCCAACATACTTCTGCAGCGCTTGGGACGAGGGGGGCGGGACAAGGTGGTCTTTCTCTGCGAAGACATTCAAGACCGGCATCGTGATCTTCTTCAGATCCACCGCCTCCTCGCCAATCGTGACCTCGCCCTTGATGAGCTTGTTGTGCTGGAAGAAGTTGGTGACAAACTCGCGGTAGGCTTCGCCCGCTTGGTCGGGGCTATCGAAGATCCAGCGCTCCATACGCAGGAAGTTGAGGAGTTTATCCTTATCTTCCACAATGTCGATCATATCGATGTACTTCTGGACCATCAAGCCGAACGGCTGCAGCATCAAGAAGCCGAAGTTCATCAAGTCGCCAGGCACATTGCCCAATGCCTCAACCATTTGGTCGGCGCTCAATTTGCCGCCCCACAGGTTCAACATCCCGTTGTCGCCCGCGTGGAAATCGACCGGCGCAACCATCACGACCAGGTTCTTGATCTTGTCGGGGTTGATGGCCGTATAGCACAAGCTCATCGTGCCGCCTTGGCAGATCCCCAAGAGGTTGATCTTGTCCAAGCCGTGCTGCTCGCGGATGAAGTCAACACAGTTGTTGATATAGCCATTGATGTAGTCATCGAGGGCAAGCCAGCGGTCGGCGCGGCTGGGGTAGCCCCAGTCGATGAGGTAGACATCGATGCCTTGATTGAGCAGGTTGCGGATGAGGGAACGGCCCTCTTGGAGGTCTGCCACCGACGGGCGGTTGACCAGGGCGTAGCTCACCAACATCGGCACGTTGCAGCGTTGTGACTCCTCCACCACCGGCTTGTAGCGGTAGAGCACCAGCTTGTCTTCGCGGTAGACGACCTCTTTGGGAGCCGTGCCGACTTGGACATCGTCGGGGGAGAGGTGGCCCATCACCTCCATCCCTTTGACGATTTTCTGGTTGATTTCGGCAATCTCTTTTGCTGCATCATCAGGGCGAATCTGAATAGGCAACGTTTGCATACTAGTCTCCTTAATCTGAAATATGTTCAACTGCCGGTCGCGCGCAACTCACCTACAGGCTATCCCCCATAGGCGGTGACGTTACGCTTCGCTCCCAGCGGTTGCCCGCGTTGGCACACTCTTGCCATCAGCTTTGAGCGCCTTCTTGAGCGCTTTGACCTCTTTGCGCAGTTCATAGACGTTGCGGTGGGCTTCGTCCATCTCGCTGCGGGTGGGCACATAGCTGTAGCGCAAGAATTCTTCGACGATCTGCTGCTCTTTGATGCGGTAGTCCATGTACGAGCTGAGGAATCGCCCTTGCACCTCGGCATATTTCTCAGATGTCGCCACCTGGGCAAAGCTCTTGTCGGCAGCCCCCGTCCACATCTTCACCAGGTCGCGGATGCTCTCCACTGGTTGGCCCTGCTCGGCGCGCTTCATCATATCGCGCAGCACCTGCTCCATCACGCCCGACCAGGCGTCGAGGATGAGGTATTGATAGTCGTCCATCGCTTGGGTGAGCGTCTTCCACGACTCAAAGCCTTGCGATATCTTGTTGGTGAGTTCACGCGTCAAGCCAACACCCGGCGTGTTGACCATCATGCCAAAGGTTTGGTCGTAGGCCTGCCAATAGAGGTTGGCAAGCTCGATCATCTCCGACGGCCCTTCTCCCGCCATCGCAACACCCATATGGCTTGGGGCCACCTGCCACGCCTTGAGCCACGGGGCCATGGTGTGTTGGAGGTAGGTGAGGTAGGCCTGCCACAAATCGGAGCTGCCGGTCATCGCCTGCATCGACTTGGAGGGGCCGGAAAGCATCTGATCGCGGACGTTGCCCATATATTCGTTCAGCACGGTCTGCCAATCGTTCCCCTCTTCCATTTTGGGGATCATGGTATTCCAGGCTTTGACAGACAGCTCAAGAAAACGCATCATGGAAGATTGGGTGGCGAGCAGTTGGCGTGAGGCGTTTTGCGTCGTTTTTTCGCCACTGCCGCTCCACATCCCCATCCCTTGTGTCATCATCTTCTGCCATTGGTTAAACATCGGGGCAAAGGAAGACCCGGTTGGCATGGTTTGACCCATATCAAACCAGCTTTCCCACATCTTTTTCTGTGTCTCTGCCCAAACCTTCATCATGGAGTCAGTTTGATTACTCCAGTTCATAATAATAGCGACGTTGTCCACGGGTTGTTGTCCACGGATTATTGTGGTGTGGAACCTTTGCCGCTCCTCCTTTCTGTATCAAAACGGTATCTCTCTGGCGAGCTTGTGGAGGGAAAACCAGGGTACACCTCACGGTGTTGTGCGGGCAAATGCCCATATACACCTTTCATCTACGTTCACGATGTACCCTGGATTAAGATGAAGTCATGTGGTGCTGTCTTTGCGCAACATCACCCAGACTCCATGCCGCTGAGCGGCATTACATACGCATAAAGCCGCCGTTGACGGCGATTACTTGTCCGGTGATGAAGCTTGACTCGTCGGAGGCAAGGAATAAATAGGTGTTCGCGATATCTTGAGGTTGGCAAATTGGGTTGTCTGTGCGAACCAAGGGGGTGCGTTCTTTGATTTCGTCAATGACTTTTTCGGGCACCGTCTTGATCATGGGGGTGTCGGTAAAGCCAGGAGCAACCGCATTGACCCGGATGTTGCGGCGGCCAAGCTCAATGGACCACGTATAGGTCATTGCAATCACCCCGCCCTTCGTGGCGGCGTAGTTGCTTTGGCCCAGGTTGCCGTAGAGGCCGACAATCGAGCTGGCGTTCATAATGGAGCCGCTGCGCTGATCGCGCATCACTTTGCCAACGGCCTGGCCACACAGCCAGACGCCCTTGAGATTGACGTTGATCACGGCGTCCCATTGGTCTTCTGTCATTTTGTGCAGCAGTGCGTCTTTCGTGATACCGGCATTGTTGACGAGGGCATCGATGCGGCCTCCGCCCCAATCGACCGTCTGCTTGACCATCGCGTCGACCGACTCGGCCTTGGAGACATCGACCTTGACCGCAAGGGCGGCACCACCGGCTTTGGTGATTTCGTCCACCGTTTCCTTGGCGGTCTCTTCGTTCCAATCAGCTACAACAACCTTAGCGCCTTCTTTGGCGAACGTCATCGCTGTCTGACGACCAATTCCTTGACCAGCTCCGGTGACAATCGCGACTTTGTCTTGTAACCGCATGGAATAGCTGCTACTTTCTAGATGTTAAGAATACCCTACAGATAGGTGTAGTCCTACCTCTCTTTACTTGCTCCCATCGTCCATTGATAAGAGCGCTCTGTTGTACAATCGAGGCTACAGCGTATCTGATAGCTCTCAAAAGACGGTGCCATGATTATAGTTGAGACTCCTATGGATTGCAACCGCACAAATGATACCCACACCATGTATACAATACATCCCTCCACCATGCCTTGTGAGATATGACACGCCACAGGTAGGCAATAGCGATGGAGGCTACGATGATGACGAGCTTTTGTCTCCGCTGCCTGTTTGATTTTTGGTTGCGCGGGTGCGGCGGCTGCGAGACGAAGATGACGTTGAGCCGGTTGAGGATGATGCAGACGATGAAGATTTTGACGGTGGGTGCGATGAAGATTTTGTTGCTGAAGACTGTGATGATTGCGACGGTGATTGTGACGGTGATTGCGACGATGGGTGTATTGCTTCCATCTGCGATTGAATCTTCTGCAGCGCCTCAAGCATCTGCTCGGTCTTCTGATCGAGTTCTTGAATGCGCTCATCGACATCAGATTGCTCGTTGGCGGGGAAAGATTCCTGTTCAACCGTCTGCGCGGGCGGCTCTTGCAACAGCTGCACAATCTGGTCAAGCTGCTCGCCAAAGCGGTCGAATCGCTTCTCTAGGTCGGTGATTCGCTGGTTGGTTTGCGTCAACTGTTTGGCCTGGGCATCTTGCAATGCCTGCGAATCTTGATTATCCTTGGTCGTAAGCACATGCACTTGCGACACGACGTGATCCATCCCCGAGCGTTGCTCGTTGGAGAGGGAAACCAGTTGTGATGCTTGTCCTTGGAGAAGCTGTACCACGTGGTCGAGGCGGTTGTAAAGCCCTTCAACGCGCAATTCGGTCGTCACCGCACGCTGCTCGAGTTTCATCATTTCTTCGCGGGAGGGCATATTGAGGTTGCCCAGCCAAAACCCCATATATTGGTCGAAGATTTTGCGGAATGGGGCGGAGGTGGTGAGGTAGCTGTCGAGGAATGCTCTCATAGACTGAGAAAATGCTTCGGTCTTAAACATATACGCCATCCCCTGTGCCCAAAGCTCCATATTGGCGTCTTGAAACGTTCTCCATATGCCCAGGGGATCAACCATATCAGGATGTTTATCTTGACTCATTCCGAATGCGGTTCCTTTTCGAATGCGGTTCCTTTTGTCATATACCGCACGCTCTCAAGAGCAGCGGCTTGTCCCTGGCGCGACGGCAGAGCCGTCTCCGAGACAATAGGCGGTATGACAGCCGCCCTGGAAATGTGTATCGCCGCATTCGTATCAGCAGAGGTGACGGCTCCCAACCCTTCAGGGTTGGGCTTCTCGGGTCGAAACCCAGGCTGTCTACATACCATGGGTGGTTCCCGAGACGTGCGATTGTGTTTCCTGCGACGGTCACAAGGCGGTGGATGCTCTTCAATTCGTACCAGAAAATCCACAGAGAGCCTCTTGTGTATGCTAGTAGGGTTAGTTACAAATCGGTTACAATCCATAGAAAACATGGGCTTCAATGAGCGAAACAGAAGTAAAACAATAGGAAGGAATGCCATGAGTGCAGAACAACCACCCTACGATGTCGTCGGGGTTGGGGTCGTTGCGTGGGACACCATCGGAGTCATCACCCAAGAGCCGGTTTTGGGCATCAAGCAGCCCTTGACGCAGTGGCTTGAAGGAGGTGGCGGGCCTGTCCCCACCGCCCTCATCGCCCTCTCCCGCCTCCACATGCGCACCCACGTCATCAGCGCCGTCGGGAGTGACGAGTATGGTCAACGCATTATTGACGATCTGCAGCGCGCCGGAGTCGATACTTCTATTCATATGCAGCAAGGCGGTCGGTCGCATGTCGCGTTTGCGTTGGTAGAGCCTCACAATGGCCGTCGGACAATCTGGTGGCACAATGACCCCGATGTGTTTGGGGCAGTCTCGCTGACCCGTGAGCAGGTTGTCTCTGCGCGCGCGCTCCTCATCGACACGCACCTGCCGCATGTCACCCACACGGCGGCCCAATGGATGCACGAGGCGGGTAAGCCGGTGATTATTGACGCCGAACGCTTCAAGCCCCACACCGTTGAGCTGTTGCCCTTCTGTAGCGGCATCGTCGTGTCAGAGCGGTTTGGACGTGAGTCGACCGGCGAGGAAGACCCCGCATTGGCGGCACAAGCCCTCTTTGAGCGCTATCACCACAACAACCCCATCGTCGTGGTGACCGCGGGCGAACGGGGGAGTTGGTGCGTCAACGGGGAAGGGGCATTCCACACGCCCGCCTTCTCCGTGGAAGTGCAAGATACCACCGGCGCAGGCGATGTCTTCCACGGTGGGTTTCTCTACGGCTTGCTGCATGAGTGGCCTCTGCGGAAGACCGTGCGCTTTGCAAGTGCCGTCGCCGCCTGCAAATGCCGGGGGATTGGTGGACGTGGAGCGCTCCCCACCCTCGACGACGTTCAGCAACTGATGAAGCTGTAGCCAGAGAGCAGCTACATAGCCGACGGAGATGGGGGGGGAGAGTACAGGATACTTCACTCCTCCCATCAAAACACAATCTTGCGCCACCGCATCGCCACGCTTTGTAGCAACCCAATCGCCACCAGCATCGTGATGGTAAAACTACCGCCGTAGGAGATAAATGGCAGGGGGAGACCCGTCACCGGCAAGATACTCATCGTTACCCCGATATTCACCATCACATGCACAAAGATAAGGGCAAAAATACCAAGGGCGATCAGGTGGCCAAAGGTATCGCGGGCGCGCTCGGCAACCGAAAGCGTCAACCAGAGGAGCAGCCCTTCAAGCAGAATAAGCATCACCCCGCCGAAGAAGCCCATTTCCTCGCCCACGACGGCAAAAATAAAGTCGGAATATTGCACAGGGATGTAGTTTCCCTGGCTGAGTAGGCCGCGGGTCAAGCCTGTCCCCATCAATCCGCCAGAACTAATCGCATTGAGCGATTGGATGATGTTGTAGCCCTCATTGGGGTCTACTTCCGCCGGATCGGTGATGAGGAAATAGAAGGTGAGCAACCGTGTCCGCTGATAGTCATCCAGAACGTATATCCACCCAACAAAGAGGAACGGGATGGCAAGCAGGATGACGGTGATAAGAAACGACCGCGGTGCCCCTGAACCTATCGCCATAATCAGCCAGACGAGGCCGAAGATCAACGCCGTGCCGAGGTCGGGCTGGATGAGGATGAAGGCGAGCGGGATACCAGTAAGGATCAGGCTGCCGATCTGCACGAGCCAATTGTCGCGCTGCCCTTCAAAGTAAGACCAATAGGAGGCCAGGACGAGGATGACGACGAGTTTGGCCACTTCGGAGGGCTGTATGGTGCGCGTGCCAATGCTGACCCAACTCTGCGCCCCACTGGAGACCTTCCCAGCGATCAGCACCACGGCCAATAGTACAATGGTACCAATATAGAGTGGCACGACCACGCCAGAAAGGATACGATAATCGAGCGCGGCCATCAAGACCATGCCTACCAGGCCGATGAGGATGTTGAGAAGATGGCGCGGGAAGAGAATCGAGAGCGGGGTGCCATTGGCGGTCATCGCATTGAGCGTAGCGCTGTAGACGCTCAGAATGCTGATGAAGAGTAGTGCCGCCACACATCCAAGGACAAAAAAATTGTATTCACGCCATAGTCGGATATCCATAATGGTGAATTATAGCAGTATTTTTACATACGGTAGAAATAGGTGCGAAACCCCATTCTCCTACGATAAGAGATAGAATTACGCTTTGGAAAGGGGCGTTTTCCTGTTTGGCAGATTGTAGAACGTATGCTATACTCTTGTTTAGTATGGCAAAGAGACGATTGTCGGAACGTGCCAGAAGGTCGCCGCTTTTGGCGTACGGAATTGTCATCGGAATCGAACGACCGTACCTGGATCTGTTCCGGGTGGGTATCGAGTTCTGTACTCTATCCTTATGCGAAGAACCGACGCCATGTGCAGATAAAGTAAGTAAGAAAGGAGGATCGGCGCTTCCTCCACCTGCAACTGCTGGTGGCTCTCTGCGCCGCTACTGTCTATGAATCGAAAACGACTTGGAGTGTTTGGGAGCCTGCTCACAATCGCATTTATTGTTGGGTTGTTTGCAAGCCCAGCAACCTCTCAGGCTGTAGGGGCTGCTATCCAAGTAACCCCAAACACCGTGCCGCAAGATAGCGATGTCTCGATCAAATTGACGGGGTTTCGGCCAAACGAAATCGTCACCATCTGGCAGACTCTGCCGGATGACTCGGTGATCGGGCACGGTAACCACGAAGTGGACGAGAATGGCAACGCCACCGTCGCGTGGTATGTCAAGCCTTCCTACCCAACTGGCCTTCATGCTATGAGTGCTCGCGGCAACCGCAGCCGCCGTATCGCGACGACGCATTTCCGCGTCACGCTCGGCGAGGGGATGTCGTCGAACGTTCATATGAGCGTCAGCTCCGTTGCCAATGAGCAAGGAACCAGCTTTAAGTTTAGTGCTGTTGGCTTTGGCTCACACGAAGCGGTTTCGGTCTGGTTGCGAACTCCAGCCGATTCCCTCACCCCGCTTGGACAGATAATGTCGAGCGATGAAGGCGTCTTCGACTATGAGCTGACGCTCGGCGGAGAGGCTTCTGAGGGCACCTATCACTTGACGGCATATGGGAATGAGAGTCATAATCGTGCTATTGCGACCTTTGAGCTGAAGCGCGGCGACACGCTGCAGCGGGCCGTATCTTCACCAAAAGTCATTGTGACGCCGAAGGTCGCTCGCCAATCAACATTGGTTGCGATTGAGGGCCAATCATTTGGATCCCGCGAGACCATCGCGGTTTGGATCACGCTTCCTGATGCACGTGCCATCGGTTTATTTGAAATTCAAACCGAGCAAGATGGCTTCTTTGCGACCGATATCATGCTCCCCGAGGAGCTTACCACCGGGACGCACTATGTCACTGCATTTGGCAAATCAAGTGGACTGCGCGCCGTGACGGAGCTTGAAGTTATTCGTCGTGGCCCGTAGCGCGCTCTCTCTCTGAGCGCAACAAACGAACGAGGGTTTGGCGGTTTCTCCCGAGGGTTTTCCGACGGTTCTTCCGACGGGGTGTAGGTAAAAACCGCCGTTCGCCGTTTCTATTCGCAAAAGATCATAGATGTTTACCCTTCAGGGCGGGAAACCCACCCGCTTTCAGCGGTGGGA
>CAZGLO010000104.1:0-10311 GCA_964526735.1 uncultured Chloroflexaceae bacterium
CGCGCGGCCCTCAGCTGCCCGCGCACGACCCGCTGGACCGGCTCGGCCATGCGCCGGGGCAGCGCCTCGGCTATCAGCCGGAGGCGTCGCCCGCGGCCGAGCGGGCGCTGCCGGAACCGGCCCCGCGTCAGCTCATGGGCGGCGAGGTGGGCGTGTTTGTCGCAGGGATGTCGGTTGCGGGGACGGCGGTGGTTGGCTCGACGGTGACGGGGGTAATGGGCAAATCGCCCTCAACCTGCACCACAACCACATTTGACCGCGCCGATGTTCCATTGCCAGAGCATGTTCCCACATTCGTGATGGTTGTCCCGCCCGGGGTACTTTCAAGTACCTTTGCGGTGATGACCACTTGTGCGGGGCTTCCATCGCTTGCCGTCACATTGCAATTGACGCTTTGCCCCGAGGTTGAGCAGGAACCTTGTGGGGATGAGGCGCTGAGAAGCTGCAAATTATCGTCAAGCGTATCCTGTACATTGATGCTGTGCGCAGTTGGGCTACTCGTATTTGCCGCCAGGCTGAAGTTGAGCACTTGCCCCGGCGCAGCACGAGATAAGTTACCAAATTTCGACAATGAGAGCGTCGTCGCGCCGCCGGGCGTATTGGTCGGGCGGGCGGTCGGGAACGGAGTCGCGGTATTGGTCGGGCCGCTCGGAGGGTCTGTGGGCGTGTTTGTAGGCGGATTTGGATCCGGTGTGGGGGTATCGGTCGCCGGTGCAGGGGTCGGCGTGTCTGTCGCGCCGGGAGGAGCCGTCGCAACAGGCGTATCAGTCACCCGCGCTTGCGGAGGTGATTCCTCTTCGACCGGTGCTGTTGGCTGCTCAGCGGGTGCCGGTGCTTCTGTGGGGGGCGACTCAGGCGGTGGCGTGTCAGTCACCCGTGCAGGCTCACGCGGGGGAGGCGGCGGGTAGGGCTGTGAGGGGTCTGACGGGTTTGATGGGTCAGACTCCTGTGCCGGTGCCAAGGGCGGGTTGACCCATCTCCCCACCTCTGCATAGAGCGGAAAAAGGATCATCAGTGAACTGAGCACCACAAGAAGCCCCTCCCATATCGTCCAGCGCTTGGGAGCACGGCCCCATGTTCGGTTGTTGCGGCGTTTGAATATTCCCATAGACTTCGTTCCGTCTTTGTTATCTTAAATCCCGATACGTTACAATACCCAGTTAAGATACTTGTCCATATCGTCTAGTTCGTTAACTGGTACGATTCGCGTTACGCGTTGTTTTCCCTTCTGAGGATCGACACGTGGAACCAATTGCGCAAAGAGCAGATGGTGACGTACTTCAGGTTGGCTCACAAATGCAGGTGAATGGGTATTAACAAGGAGTTGACGCAACGGAAAATCACATTGCTCGCTATCCTGAAAATCGGTAGCCAGATCCTTGAGTATCTGGGTCATCTGCCCCAACCGAAACGGATGTACTCCATTTTCAGGTTCTTCAAAGCACAACGTTCCTCGATGGTTCGGGTCATTCTTCAGCGTCGCGAGTGCCAATAATCGCAGTGTTCCATCGGACAAGACACGTGAGGTGAAGGTTTGACCATCCTGCATATGGGCGACAATGGTATAGAGATTTCGTACTGTGTCTTCATCTACCTCTATCTTGAGAATACCAGGTATTAGGTTAGCGAGATCGCGTGATATATCAGTGAGAAGAAATGGGTCTTCGCTTTGGAGACGGGCGAGAGTGCTAGGGAGATTCTCTCCGTTCTCAGTTAACGTGGAGGGAGCGTGCATAGAGACAGGTTGCCGAAGAACTTCAGGATTAAGTTGCAAAAATCTCCACGATCGCATCTCTTCTCGCACTGCAAAGGCATGAGGAAACTCTGTGTTGAGCACTCCGCTCAGAATTGTGCGCTCAACCCGCTCAGCAACACTTGCTTGGCGACCACTGCGGCCATCTTGATGGAGGGCAATAGTGACATTTCCTGTGTCCTCTGTTGAGGTGGAGATAAACGGTGTGCTGCGGCCACCCGTGAGCTTTGGGAGCCACTGCAACTTCCTGTCTTTGAGATATCTCGCGATCCAGGCGTGATCTCGTTTGCGATCTATCGGCTCAAGGCTTTCATGGGTAACATAGATGCGCTCTAGATTACGCTCATCTCGTCGTTTCTGTATGTGTGACGGCTCCCAGGGCCAAAGGCACCTGGGCTTCAGGGACTGCCGCCCCAGTCCACACGATCCTATATCGCTCTATCTGGATCAACCAGAAAGGCACGCTGACAGAAACGATTTTTTGTGGTTGCAGCCTGCCAGTAGCTCACCCGATCTGCTAGAATGCCTGGAGTTAACCGGCACCACAGGGGCGGACACGGTTCGTTTTCAGTGCAACAATCAGTTTTGTCTGGTTAAAACAAATGTATCACAAATTGCGCATTTTTGCAATTGAGCGCAACACGGCGTTGTGGGCTCAAGCCGCTGAAGCGATGCGCTTCATCCCAGGCGTGAACGCGCTGGGCTTTCGCACCTAAAGGCGAGCATCTGTAATTCATAGCGCAGACGGGTATATTTTAGGGTAGCCTCTGCTCCCCAACTATCTTGCACCTCTCGGTCGATAAAAAGTTCGACCGCAAACTTCATCTGGGAAGATGTTCCTTGTGGGGTATCTGTGAACAGCTCGCCCGCTTCGCCGCGAAGGTCTTGAAACGCGGTTCGGAGGTCTGTCTCTGCGAGACGCGAAAGAAGGCGCAAGGCATCAAAGAAGTTGCTTTTCCCACTGCTATTCACCCCCACGATCACCTGGAACGGAGAGAGAGCCAATTTGAACTCTTGAAATGTTTTAAAGCCGTCTATTTCGATGAGCGTTATCACGGTTGTGTTCCGTTCTCTATCTTCCTGATGGTATGTGGTGTATCTCGTATATTGGTATTACCGCGGGACAGAGCCAACCAAGTCAGCGATGACCACCAACCGTTTAGTATCCCATTCGGTGCAGGTGATAAGGGTCAAGATGGGGGTGGGGGAGGGGTTCATCACCTCTACCTGCGTTGGCCACACGCGCCGAATGGCCCGCACCCGATAGTGGTAGTGCCATTCACCTGCATCAACGAAGATATCGTCATCAACTTGCACATCGTCAAGGTCGCGGAAGACGGCCCCTCGCAATCCGGCGTGCCCGGCCATCACCGTATTGCCGCCATCGCCGGGGAGCGCCGTCCCGTGGTGATAGCCCACGGCATAGTCAGCCACCTGCCATTGTTCGCCCTCAATAAAGACCTCTTCGACCGAACTCTCGACCTCAATGGCGGGAATGCGGATGAAGAATGGCCGTTGATCGGCCACCTCCGGCGCGATATCGACCTGCTGCGGGATGAGATAGTTCGGTGTTTCCAGTGTGTTGCGGGCAGCTTGTCGGCCCTCTGCGCCTATTGCGGGGGGGCCTCTGCGCCCGTGGGGTTGCGTGTAGGGCAATGCAGCGGCGGGTTGATTCCCAGGTGTCGCCCGCGTATAGTGTGCCGTATGCGAGATGGGAAGCGTCGCGCTGTGGGGAGAAGGTGCATGGGTTGTTTGGCCTACCGCGAGAGAGGATGTGTGGTTGACGGGCGGGTTGAGAAGACGATAGGCCCAATCGTAGCCATAGCTATTGGCCAACCATAACCCAAAAACAATCAGCACAATGGCTGTCAACAGCCGCTCAACGTGATACAGCGTATGGTCAAACCACGTGCGCTGCAAAAACGACCGCAGTGCAAAGCGGCGGTATTCCTGCGTTGAGCGCAAGGCGACTGGACGACCAACCGTTGGCCGCGATGATGAGTGTTCGTCTGGCACGGGGGCCAACAACAATCGCTGCAACAACTGCTGTTCTTCCGCTTCCTGTTCTTCTATGCGTTTCTGCTTCTTCCACATACGTCCGCCCATGCTATACCAACGTCCTACGAAGATTATAGATGATTGCGCGCGCCCATGCAATGCTTTGGGGGGATGATGCTCGTCAAAGCAGTGTCGAAAGCGATTGACACAACCGCTCCACCCCGCACCGGAACGTCTCTGGCTGGGTGAGGGCCGAGAGCAGGAGGTGTGTGCCATTTGGCTCGCCATAGAAGTAGCCCGGATGCACCAAAACGCCTTGCTTAAGCAGCGATATCACCAATTCCTCCTCATCAAGCTCATCATCATCACTTCTCACCCGCGGAAAGAGGTAATACCCGCCATCAGGAGGAGTGATGTGCAGCGATGGGCACATCGTACGGCACCTACTGCACGCAAAATCAAGGTTTTCGCGGATATGCGCTTGCATCGATGCGATAAATGGCCCGCCCTGCTCAAACAATGTGGGGAGAAGCGTCTGTGTAAGGCTATTTGCCCCCAAAAATGTGTCGTTGATAAGCTCAAGCCGTTCGCTATAGCGGCTCTGGTGGCCACTGCCCGCCCAACGATGTGGGCGGCTTACACCCGATGCAGCCTCATTCAGCGCAATCCACCCAAGTTTCAAGTCCGGCAGCGCAAACATCTTCGATATGCCGTTGAGGTGGAAAACGGGCAGTTCCGGGTGGAGTGCTCCAATAGGGGGAATAGTGGGCGCACGGTAGGGGAAAGATGCAAAGACTTCATCGCAGATGAGTGGCAACCCCAACGTAGAAAGTGCTGCAATCGGTTGTTGTACCACCGCGCCGGTTGGGTTGTGCGGCGAGACAATCAACACCGCGCGGGTACGTTCATCAGCCTGCGCCACCAGTGAATCTTCGTCTATCTGCCACCCTCGTTCCTCATCAAGGTGATATGGCCGCAGCTCAACGCGGTGCAGCTCAGAAAAATACTCAAAAAGCGGGTAGGTGACATCTGGCGCAAGTACATTGTCGCCCGGGTTGGTCAGTAGCGCAAATAGGAGCGAATATGCTTCGCTGGTGCTGGCCGTGAGGAATATCGCGTCTTCCGAAAGGTGCAAAGGCGGGGTACGGGTCGTATAGAAGTGTACGATTGCCGTACGGGCGGCAGGAAGACCATGCGGATTGGGATCATAGCGGCGGTGGGTGAGATAGCTGTGTGCGGCAGGGGAGAGGATCTCTGGGGGGAAGAGCAGCCCTTGGTGGGTGGGGTTGCTGCTGGTGAGGTCAAGATAGCCCCCTGCCCCCGCCACCTGCTGCCGTACTTGCTCAATGCGGTTGGGGGTGAGGTCAAGCGTTGCAAAACACCCGCTCTCTATACGTTGGTTTATACGTTGATTTTGCATTGTGCTCCCGTATGCAATACGCCGCCTGCCACGGCCAAAAGCAGCATAGTAGCACGGCCATCGGGAAAAGACAAGCAAAAGGACGTTTTATTTGCTTTGGGTGTTTGAGGAGTGGCGGCAAGAAAGCAGTAAGAATGTCGTTCCTTGCCATTCCTACGGGCATTCTTATGGAGCAGGAATGGGTTTTCTTCTCCCTCGCCCCGCGCCCCTGTTTCAGGGCCATGCCGCTGCTTCATGTTTGTATACGGTTTATTCATGTGGTAGGATTGAAATATGTCTTGAAATCGAAGACGAGAGACTGCAAGCGTCGTACTGCATCACAAACGGAAAAACGTGGTAAGGAACCAAAGCACGCTCAATGCAAGTGGCGGATATCTCCTGTTTCTATTGCGTTGAGTAGGGAACATTATGGGCGAAAAACTTGTTATTGTGGAATCTCCGGCCAAAGCCAAGACCATCCAGAAATATTTAGGGACGGGCTACCGCGTGGTAGCGAGTATGGGGCATGTGCGAGATTTGCCCAAAAGCGGCCTCGCCATCGACCTCGATCATGACTTCACCCCCGAATATGAGATCACCAAGAAGAAGGTAGTCAACGATCTGCGCCGCGCCGCGCAAAAAGCCGACTCACTCTACCTGGCGACTGACCCCGACCGCGAAGGCGAAGCCATTGCGTGGCATATCACCGAAGCGATCACGAGCAATGGGGCTTCTGAGCAGCCGGTTCATCGCATTATCTTCTCCGAAATCACCAAAAATGCCATCAAAAGCGCCGTGGATTCGCCGCGGCCCATCGATGATAACCTCGTCAATGCACAACAAGCCCGCCGTATCCTCGACCGTCTTGTCGGCTACAAGCTCAGCCCCCTGCTGTGGGAAAAAGTCCGTCGTGGGCTGTCGGCGGGGCGGGTGCAATCGGTCGCCGTGCGGATGCTGGTTGAGCGCGAACGCGAGATTGAAGCCTTTGTGCCCGTAGAATACTGGACGATAGAGGCCGATCTCTCTAAATCGGCGCAAAACGGCACCTCTTCCACCGCCGATACCTTCCGAGCGATGTTGGTGGAACGTGGTGGCAAGAAACTTGACAAATTTGCCATCAAAAATGAGGAACAAGCACAGGACATCGTTGATGACTTGGTGGATGCGACCTACCGCATTCAGAAGATTGTCCGGCGCGACAAGCGGCGCAACCCCGCCCCGCCCTTCACCACCAGCACCCTGCAACAAGAAGCCGCCCGTAAATTGGGGTTTAGCGCCAAGAAAACCATGGTCGTCGCGCAGCGGCTCTATGAAGGCGTTGAGGTGGGCGACGAAGAAGGGCAAGTCGGTCTTATCACCTATATGCGTACCGATAGCACCAACGTCGCCAAAGAAGCCCAGGAAGAAGCACGGACAGTCGTGCAAGCGCGCTATGGCGACTCCTATCTCCCCGCCAAACCGCCAACATACAAGTCACGGGCAAAGGGCGCACAAGAAGCACACGAAGCGATCCGCCCCACCAGTAGCAGCCGGACGCCCGAATCACTCACCAACATGCTTGAGCAAGATATGCTGCGCCTCTATGAGCTGATTTGGAAGCGCTTCCTGGCTAGCCAGATGGCCCCCGCCATCTTCGATAGCACGACCGTCAGCATTGCCGCGCAAAAGCCTGCAACCGGCTCCGACGAACCTCCCGCCTACCTCTTCCGCTCCTCTGGCAGCGTCTTGAAGTTTCCGGGGTTTTTGGCGGTCTATCGCGAAGGCTATGATGAGGGCGATGAGCAGGATGACGATGAGAAAGAAAAGTGGTTGCCCAAGCTGACCGAAGGCGATTTGCTTGCCCTCTTGGCACTCTTACCCGTCCAGCACTTCACCGAGCCGCCGCCCCGCTTTACCGAGGCGAGTTTGGTCAAGGATTTGGAGCGGTTGGGCATTGGCCGCCCCTCCACCTATGCCCCCATCATCTCAACCATCCAAGAACGTGGATATGTGGCTGTTCGTGAGAAGAAACTCCTCCCGACTGCGCTTGGGCGCGTGGTGACTGACCTGTTAGTCGAGCATTTTGGCTCGATTATCGACTATGATTTCACCTCGCAGCTTGAGCAGGAGCTTGATGATATCGCGACCGGCGAAAAACGATGGGTGCCGATGGTGCGCGATTTCTATGTCCCGTTTGAGCAGACGCTTGAGCAGGCCAAAGAAAGCATGCGCAATGTCAAGCAGCAGGAAATCGCGACGGATAAGGCTTGCCCACGTTGCGGAAAGGGCCACTTGGTCATTCGCTTTGGCCGGAATGGGGAATTTCTCGCCTGCTCGCGCTACGACCGCCGAGGCGGGCCAGATTCGTGCGATTTCACCAGCGATTTTCACTACGACGAAGAGGGCACTATCATTCTTGATGAGCAGAGCGTGCCGGAGATGAGCAATGTGACGTGCCATCTCTGCGGTCGCCCGATGGTTAAGAAAAAAGGCCCGTATGGAGACTTCTTGGGGTGCTCTGGCTACCCAGAGTGCAAGAATATACGGCGGCTAGATAAGCACGGCAATCCGGTGCCTTTGCCAGAACCGACCGGCGAAACGTGTCCGAAGTGTCAAGAGGGGGAGATGATGAAGCGGCGGGGGCGGTTTGGCCGCCCGTTCTATGGGTGCAGCCGCTACCCCGATTGCGACTACGCAACGAAGGACTTAGAGAGTATCCACTCCTACACGCCGGAGCAGGAAGAAGAGTCGTCTTCGGCGAAGAGCGGGGAGGGAGAAGCTGAGGCGCAACCCAAGAAGGGGTCTCGCAAGCGAACCACGACAAGGTCACGTGCGGCGACAAGCTCGCCTTCTTCACGGACATCTTCACGGACATCTTCGCGGACATCCCGTCGTGGTACCGCCACAGAGACGGGAGAGAATGACGAAAACGATAGTGAGACACCAAAGAAATCGAAAACAACCAAAACCAAAACGGCAAGATCGAAGAAGGGCCAGACTCCTTCGTGATGCGGGAACACCATGCTAGTGGCGGTTGGCAGATGTGGGTGGGATGGGAGATGCGCCAGGGATGTCCTCTGGCGACGCGGCTTCGTGGTCATACCCCATCTTGATCCACCCCCGCTGAATGGCGTAGATGACTGCCATCGTTCGGTCGTTGACCTGCAACTTGCGCAAAATCGACGTGATATGGTTCTTCACCGTCTGGCTGCTGATGCTTAGTTCGCTCGCAATCTCTTTGTTGGAAAGACCACGTGCAATGCAATCAAGAATTTCGATTTCGCGGCTGGTGAGCGGGGCAAATAACCCGCCCGACTGCTCATGTTCTGACGCCGCAAGCTCCCTGAATTGGTGCAACACGCGCTTGGCAACATGTGGTCTTGCCAACACATGCTCATTAATCAGGTAGGCCCCGCCCGCCACATCGCGGATGAGCTTGATGAGACTGTCTGGCTTGACATCTTTGGAGGAGTAGGCCGACGCGCCGACCTTGATGGCCTGGAAGAGCTGCTCATCGTCTTCATAGACGCTCAAAATGACGATATTGATGTGCGGGTGGTGGCGCTTGATGACGCGTGTCACCTCAAGCCCGTTCAATCCTGGCAGATTGACATCAACCAAGACAACGTTGGGCAGAAATCGGTCGGTGAGCTTGATCGCCTCTTGACCATTTTCGGCCTCGCCCACCACATCCATATCGGGTTCTGTCTCTAAACTCCAACGGATCCCCTGCCGGAAGAGCGGGTGATCATCAACGATAAGGATTTTCATAGATATGGCAACGCATTCACCCTCGCCCGCTCTCGCAGGCAAGACGAACGCGCTCCCGTCCTCCTTTCGAGTAGGTATTGGACAACAGACATCATGCACGCTCCATGCACGCTCCCCGAAGATCGACGAGGTTGCCCACCTGTTAGGTTGAGGTGAGCGGCAGCACGACGGATACTTCGGTGCCTTGCCCTGGCCGCGACGTGACCGTATAGCGCGCGCCTATCAACTGCGCCCGCTCGCGCATACTGGTTAGCCCCCAACTCTCGCGGCCTGCTCGCCGCGCCACCTCACGCGGGTCGAACCCTGGCCCGTCATCGCGGATGATTAACACGAGCTTCTGCGCCTTGACCCCCATATGCACCGCAATCGCCGCTCCGCGGGCGTGTTTGTGTGCGTTTTGCAACGACTCTTGCACAATACGGTAGAGCACGATTTCCGCTTCGCGGGAGAGCCGCGGCAGCGCCCCGATTTCTACCGTGACCTTGGCATCATGAGCGGTTTGGTAGCGTTCGATATACTCGCGTATCGCCCCGGCTAGCCCTTGCTCGTCAAGCCGCCCAGGCCGCAGGTCGGCGATAAACGTGCGCACTTCTTGGAGGCCCTCGCGGGTGGCTCCACACAGGTACCCCAACAATGGGGCAAGCCCGTCTATGTGTTGTCTCTCGAGCAATGACTGGCTCTGCTCCAACCCATATAACGTGTTGGCCAACACCTGCGCCGGGCCATCGTGGACTTCGCGTGCAAGGCGCACCCGTTCCTCTTCTCGCCCCTGGATAACCTGCGATTGCAATGCTTGGATCCATGGGTCGGAGGTGGCTCCTTCGCTGCTCCCGAGCGTCGTGCTGCTCATGTCTATCTGCCGGACGAGTTGGTCGAGCTGCTTGAGCGACCGCTGGATCGTCTGGGCTTCCTGTTGGAGCGACGTGCGTTGGGTGCGAAGCTGTTGCTCACGGGCAGTGAGTGTCTCAAGCGATGGCAGTTGTTGCTCTTGGGCAAACTGCAACTGCATCGCGACTTCATCGTGGGCGCGCTCGATTTGGCGCACCTCCACCGTCAGGGTGGACATCCGCTCTTGCCACGAGTGGGCCAGCTCGCGGAGCCGTTTGAGCATCTCGTCAACAATCGTATGGGCGGTATCTAGCAAAGCAGGAGATTCAGACTTCAAACCATCACCCCTGGCGCTCGAAAAAACAGTGATACCACAGTATAGCACGCTCCTGAAGATGGCGGCAAAACGAAAACCTGCAGGTGTTCCATCTTCTTGCTGTGTGAGTGCACCACACCCACCCCCAATCGCTTTGCCACCGGAAACCCATGCTATAATGTGGCCATGGAACCCTTCTGAGGAAACAAACGACAGTCAGCTACCCAGAGCTAAAGCACCTGGGCTTGTGCTCGCTCCTCCACCCGT